>CAIOZF010000098.1 GCA_903862645.1 uncultured Gammaproteobacteria bacterium | reverse complement strand
TCTGGGTGGTGGAAAAAAGCAGCAGTGCTACGCCCAGAAACAGCACTGAGAAATTGATCCAAAGTTCAAAAAAGCGGTCCATTCCGAGTGCCAGCACCGCGCTGTGAATCGCGATGGCGCAGCGCTTGTAGAGCCAATAAATTTGCAAGGGCTCGCCGCCGAATTGCGGGCCTGGTGTGATGAAACTCACCGTCTGCCCGGCTTGACGAATCAATAGCAGTTGCAGGAAAGTGACCGGCAATCCAAGAAGGCGGGTCAACACATGCCAGCGTTCGGTGCCGAGCAGGATGATCGCGATATTCACGCAACTCCACGCCAGCCATTGCGGCCAGGTCAGTGCCTGCATGGTTTGCGCGATAGCGCCTAGCGGCATTTGGCTTAACGCCCATCCCACCAGTGTGAGTGCCACGAGCCACAGTAACAAAGAGATCCATTGATAACGTGGCATCAGGCACCATCCTGACGGTTGACCCAGTGGTCATCGCCCTGCCACAGGCTGTAGCGGCCACATCCCAGCAGCAGAATACCGATGGCGCTGAAGATCAGAATGGCACTAACGAAATTGAGTGAGTCCGCTGCGGGCTGCCAGGCTATCAGCGTCACCATCATGAGCGCGCCTGCCCGGCCTGCGACTCCCAGCAAGACCAGTACAGCGGCGCCGCAAGACAATGCGTTGAAGATTGACTGTATGGCGGTGGTGGTTGTCTCTTGATTGTTAGTGGTCAGAAAGGCAGCGAGTGCGAGCACCAAAGCTACGCGCAATGCCGGTTGGAAAATGCCGGAGCTGAACCGTGCGAGGCGGTGGAAGAACACTGCTGTGGCCGGGTGCTCGGGACGGATACGTCCGCTCACCACCAGCCAGTCCACCAGGAAGCCGAGCAAAAGTGGCGCCATGAATCCGAAGCCGGCAGGCACCGTGACCTGCGGCAGGAACGGCGGCCACAGCACCACGGCGACGTAGCCCATCTGAAATCCGGCGAGGGTGCGGCGCAGCTGGCTCGGTGCCAGCGGGTAGACGGGCCGCTCTCTCTTGCGTCTGCTGTGAATTCCCCACTGGAACAAGTAATACGCGACGCTCACCAGCAAATAGCTCCAGTGCACTTTGCCATAACTCACCGCCAGCAGCGGAGCCACCAGCAGTCCCAGCGCGTCGAAGACTGTATCGAGTTCACTGCCCAGCACGCTGGTGCGTTTGCTGCGTCGGGCTACGAAACCGTCGATGCGATCGAGCGCGGCGGCCAAGCTGTAAAATACGGCCGGCAGCCAGCCGATGATACCGCTGAAGGCAGGGAAGAGCAGAAAGCCGCCAGTGGCCGCGATCAGGCCACCACGCAAGAGGGTGAGGCGGTTGGCAAGGCCCAAAGTCGGGTAGGGTGTGGAGTCGGGTGTCGCGCGGTTCAGATCCCGTCGCTGCCAGGTTTGCTGCCAGACCAGTGCCCACAGAGCAATGCTTTGCAGGCCCCATTGTGAGGCCATTCGCGCGTCCTGCAAACTGCCGAGCAGGCCGCTCAGCAGCAGCAGCACGGCCAGCCCCAACAAGCCGCCTGTATGCAGTTCGCGTGTCATAGGGAAGTCTGAATGCCATCGAACAAGTGATGAGTAATAGCGGTTGCCGATGTAAGTTGGCGGCATGTTCCCGCAATTCGGAGCCAACTACAACCATGCAGAGCACAGGCCTGACGGTACGCGCCAGGATTGGCGCGGTTCTCGGCGGGTCCGACCCGACTTTTTGCGACCCGACTTTTTGCAGGCAAAAAAAGGCGCCGGTGATGGTGCCTTTTTGGGAGCTGTGCTGGACAGTGATCGTGACGGATCAATCGTCGAGGAAGCTGCGCAGGTGGTCGGAGCGAGTAGGGTGGCGCAACTTGCGCAGCGCCTTGGCTTCGATCTGACGAATACGCTCACGGGTCACGTCAAACTGCTTGCCGACTTCTTCCAGTGTGTGGTCCGTATTCATGTCGATGCCGAAACGCATTCTCAGTACTTTCGCTTCGCGGGCGGTCAGGCTGGCGAGCACTTCCTTGGTGGCTTCGCGCAGGCCTTCGTCGATAGACGAATCCACTGGGGAATCCACCGTGGAGTCCTCGATGAAATCCCCGAGATGCGAGTCTTCATCGTCGCCGATCGGCGTCTCCATGTAGATTGGCTCTTTGGCTATCTTCAGGACGCGGCGCACCTTGTCCTCGGTCATGTCCATGCGCTCGCCCAGTTCTTCCGGCGTGGGCTCGCGGCCTTTCTCATGCACCATCTGGCGAGAGATGCGGTTGAGTTTGTTGATCGTCTCGATCATATGCACCGGGATACGGATGGTGCGGGCCTGGTCCGCGATGGAGCGGGTGATGGCCTGACGGATCCACCAGGTGGCGTAGGTCGAGAACTTGTAACCGCGACGGTATTCAAACTTGTCCACCGCTTTCATCAGGCCGATGTTGCCTTCCTGAATAAGGTCGAGGAATTGAAGGCCACGGTTGGTGTATTTCTTGGCGATAGAGATCACGAGACGCAGGTTGGCCTCGACCATCTCTTTCTTGGCGCGGCGTGATTTCGCCTCACCAATGGACATATTGCGATTGATCTCTTTGACTTCGGCAACGCTGACGCTGTGGTCTTTCTCAAGGGCGATCAGTTTCTTCTGAGCGCGCAGAATCTCCGTCTTGATAGTGCCAAGGGCTGCGGACCAGAGTTCACCGGAGCCGATGTGCTGCTCAATCCATTTCTCGTTGATTTCATTGCCGGGGAAGCTTTGGATGAACAACTTGCGCGGCATGCCTGCATTGCGGCAGCACAGAGTCATCACAGCGCGCTCGTTGCGGCGGACTTTCTGCAGTACGGCGCGGATCTGGCTCAGCAAGGGTTCGAACTGCTTTGGTGTCAGCTTGAAGGCCTTGAAGGCGTCGCCCAGTTTGTCCAGCTCGACCAGGGTCTTCTTGTGTGTGCGGCCATGCTTCTTGATGACTGCTTCGGTGATCACGAACTGTTCGCGCAGATCTCCAAAACGCAGACGCGCTTCTTCGGGGTCAGGGCCAGTGGTGCCCTCTTCCTCGTCGGCGCCGAGAACTTCGTCGTCATCCTCTTTCACGTCTTCGACGACGGGAGCCTCTTCCACTTCCGGTTCGATCAGGACGGCGGCAATCACTTCTGTAGCGTCATCGGCAGACAGATAACCACTGATGATGTCGCTCAGACGACGTTGTTCTGTGTCGACACCGTCGTATTCCTTGAGAATGTGCGCCACGGTGCCAGGGAAGCAGGCCATTGCCTTCATCAGTTCACGCAGGCCTGCCTCAATGCGCTTGGCGATCACGATCTCGCCTTCACGGGTCAGCAGTTCTACGGTCCCCATCTCGCGCATGTACATGCGCACCGGGTCGGTGGTACGACCGGCTTCGCTCTCTACGGCGGCCAGTGCGGCAGCGGCTTCGGCGGCGGCCACCTCATCGGTGTTGCCTTCGCCTTCGTTCATCAGCAGGGTGTCGGCATCGGGCGCGGTCTCATAGACCTTCATACCCATGTCGTTAATCATCTGAATGATGTCTTCGACCTGATCGGGATCGGAAATCGACTCCGGCAGATGGTCGTTGACCTCTGTATAGGTAAGGTAGCCTTGCTCTTTACCTTTGGCGATAAGGGCCTTGAGACCTGATTGTGGCGTAAGGGCTAATCGAGTGTCAGACATGGGTTCCCGTTGTCGGCCGAGGGTGACCGAATGTTGAGCGTGGTAGTTTAAAACAGCCGGGCATTATAGCCACATAGTGGCGACCATGCCAGCAGCCGGTTCAATATCAACCGTCCGTGTTACCTGACCGCAGACGCGGTTTCAGTTGTTCAATCAATTGCTTCTTGAATTGCTTTTTCCTGGCATCTGCGAGCAGTGCTTCCATCAAATAGTGGAACTCGCTTGCTACCCCTTCGAAGGGAGTGATTTTCTCGTTTTTCATCAGCTGAGTGAGCTGGTTCCCCAGTGGCGTGCCATAGCAGTGGCCGAGCATAGTGTAGGTGTTAATAGTGGGGTTGAGAGTTACTAATTCAATGAGCTCCAGCAATAATTCTGTGTACTGGTCGCCGTTTTCGCGCAATGGTTCCAGATCCTTGCCCAGGCTGCCAGCCACTTCCGGTTTGTAGAGCAGTAATTCGATTGCCTTCAGCCCCGGGCTGCGTGCTTCCTGCTTCTGACGGGACGGTCGCCCGCGGGCCTGGGCACCGGAGGGTCTTCCTGTTGGAGCGCTAGGCTGTTCGAATTCCCCATCCGGTGGCACTGGATAGTCGTACCCAGGGGGGGTGGAATCGACAGCGGGCTGGGGGGCTGGCTGACTTTTGTTGACCAAGGCTTCAATGGAGCGACTTTCCACCCCGGCAAGCCCTGCCAGGCGGTCGAGCATCAGCTGGCGATAGATACCGTTGGGCAGCTGGCGCAGCAGAGGAATGGCCAGGCTGCTCAACTTCGCCTTACCCTCGATGCTGTCTGCGTCGAGCCCCTCGCGCAGATGGTCGAAGAAGAAATCCGCCAACGGTGTCGCGTGGTCGATCAGATCATTGAATCTGTCTTTGCCAATCTTGCGCACCAGCGTGTCCGGGTCTTCGCCATCGGGCAGAAACAGGAAGCGGACCTGTCTGCCGTCCTCCAGCACCGGCAGTGCGGTCTGCAGGCCTCGCCACGCTGCCGTCCGGCCGGCATTGTCACCGTCGAAGCAATAAATCACCTCCGACACCATGCGGAAAAGTCGAGTCAGGTGCGTGGAGTTGGTGGCAGTCCCCAGCGTGGCTACGGCATAGTCGATACCGCTCTGCGCCAACGCCACTATGTCCATATACCCCTCGACGATCACAAAGCGCGTGAGTTTGGGGTTGGCGCGTTTGGCTTCATAGAGGCCGTATAGTTCGTTGCCTTTATGATAAACCGGTGTTTCTGGTGAGTTCAGGTACTTGGGCTTGTCGTCGTTGAGGACTCTGCCACCGAAGCCGATTACCCGACCACGGGTATCGCGGATCGGGAACATGATGCGGTCACGGAAGCGGTCGTATTGGCCCTCCTTGCGAGTGTTGGCTTGCTGTGACGAAGCCTCTTCGGAGTTATCCTGATCGCGCTTGATCAGCAGGCCCGACTTGATCATGGAGTCGATGCTGGCGGCATCTTTCCCCAGTGCCTTGAGCAGATTGTCCCAACCCGGCGGGGCAAAACCAATGTCGAAGCGCTTGGCGATTTCACCAGTCAGCCCGCGCTTCTTCAGATAATCAACGGCGCGCGTCTTGAACTGATGTGTGCGCAGTTGTTTCTGATAGAACTGATTGGCGTCGTGCAGCATCGCCAACAGCTGTTTGTTTTCGCTCTGGCGTTTGTCTTCGGCCTTGCCTTCCTCGCGCGGCACCTCCATGCCGTAGTCGCTGGCCAGTGTCTCGACTGCCTGCGGAAAATCCATCCGCTCATAGTCCATGACAAAGCCAAGTGCGTTGCCGCCTGCCCCGCATCCGAAGCAGTAATAGAACTGCTTGTCGGGCTCGACGCTGAAAGAGGGAGATTTTTCGGTGTGGAAAGGGCAGAGCGCGGAATAATTCTTGCCGGTCTTGCGCAGCTTGATGCGCTTGTCGATCACATCAACAATATCGATGCGGCTGAGCAGATCATCAATGAATGCTTGCGGAATCAGACCGGCCATGCGTCACGATACCTGATGGTGATGAATCGGGGGACTTGCGGAGTGAAGCGTTTGCCGATCGAGTTCGCGCGGTCAGTTGCCGGACAGTTGCTGTTTGATAATCTGGCTCACGGCTGCCATGTCGGCACGGCCGATCACCGCAGGGCGTACGGCGGCCATAACCTTGCTCATGTCTTGAATGCTGGTGGCACCGGATTCTGCCAGCGCCTTGCTGATGATCGCTTTCAGGTCATCGGCAGACAGTGCCTGGGGCATGAATTCCTGTAGAACAACAATTTCGGCGGTTTCGATGTCAGCCAGATCCTGGCGATTGCCGGCTTCGTACTGCTTTACCGATTCGCGGCGCTGTTTGATCATCTTGTCCAGAATGCCAGTGACGCGGGTGTCGTCTGGATCAATGCGCTCATCAACTTCGATCTTCTTGATCTCGGCCAGGGCCAAACGAATAGTCCCCAAGCGAACCTTGTCTCTGGCCCGCATGGCGTCTTTCATTGCTTCTGTAATCTGCTGTTTAAGCGCGCTTTCTGCCATTTGCTGTCCACTGAACTTGATTAGCCGGGGCCCGAAGGTCGGGCTGCTCTGGTTTCATCAGGTACTTGTAATGATATGGGAATTGACTACAGGTACGGACCGCAGCGTTTTAGCTGTCAACAGTCTGTTGCAACCAACAGACTGCGATTAATAGAAGCGCTTGGTCTTCTTGTTTTCGCGTTGTAATTTCTTCAGGTGACGCTTTACCGCCGCCGCTGCTTTGCGCTTGCGTGCTGCAGTGGGCTTCTCGTAGAACTCTTTGCGACGTACTTCTGCCAGAACTCCGGCCTTCTCGCATGAACGCTTGAATCTGCGCAGGGCTACGTCAAACGGTTCATTTTCTTTCAGTTTTACCATCGGCATAATGACTGGATACCTTCCAAAGTTGTTGCGCTAATAACTGTTTTCGGCGCACCCCACAACGAGGCTTGCCCATTAAATTCAAAGGGGGGATATGTTAATGCGGCAACCGGGCAAATGCAAAGAAATCATACGACAGAAATCAACAATGCCCGCAAGCCCTTTAGAGACGCGGTCTTTGGGGCTTTTGGCTGGTTATTTCCGTCTCTGCTGACATATGATAGCGACCATTTTAGGGAATGGGTTGGCAAGCTGATGCGGGTACTGGGTATAGAAACGTCCTGTGACGAGACCGGCGTGGCTGTTTACGACAGTGAGCGAGGGCTACTGGCCGACAGCCTTTACAGCCAAGTCGAGATTCATGCGCGCTACGGCGGTGTGGTGCCGGAGTTGGCCTCTCGCGACCATATCCGCAAGACTCTTCCGCTGATCAAGGAGGTGTTGGAACGCTCCGGGACAGCCTTGTCCGAACTCGATGGCATCGCCTATACCTCTGGCCCGGGACTCATCGGCGCCTTGCTGGTAGGAGCGAGCGTCGGACGCTCGCTGGGCATGGCGCTGGATGTCCCGACTATCGGAGTGCACCACATGGAGGGGCATCTGCTGGCCCCGATGTTGGAAGATTCGCCTCCCTCCTTCCCATTCGTCGCTCTGCTGGTCTCTGGCGGTCACACACAATTGGTGCAGGTCGAGGGTATCGGTCGCTACACGCTACTGGGTGAGTCTTTGGATGATGCCGCCGGTGAGGCCTTCGACAAGGTTGGCAAGATGCTCGGCCTGGCCTATCCGGGGGGGCCGCGCGTGGCGGCACTGGCGGAGTCCGGCACTCCGGGGCGCTTCACCTTCCCAAGGCCGATGACCAATCGTCCCGGGCTCGAATTCAGTTTCAGTGGTTTGAAGACTTTCGTGCGCAACACGCTCGCCGAAGAGCTTGCCAAAAGTGCTGGCAATGGAGCCGAGCCAGCAGTGGATCAGCAAACCAAGGCCGATATCGCTTTCGCCTTCGAGGACGCCGTCGTCCAGACCTTTGTGATCAAGTGTCGTCGCGCACTCCAGCAGACGGGAATGAGGACACTGATCATTGCCGGTGGTGTGAGCGCCAACCTGCGACTGCGCGCCGGCCTGCAGAGCATGGTCGAGAAAGAGCAGAGCCAATTGTTCTACGCCAAGCCGCGCTTCTGTACCGACAACGGTGCGATGATTGCCTATGCCGGTTGTCAGCGTCTGCTGGCCGGTGAAAGCGATGGCTTGGAGCTGAACGTCAGGCCGCGCTGGCCGCTGGCCAGCTTGCCGCCGCTTGGCGGCTCGAGCAGCAGCTGAGCCCGTTTTTATCGTATTCGAGTCAATCAGCAGCACCACCTTCAAGGGCACTTTCAAGAGCTTCCGGCATGGACACAGTCTACATTCATGAGTTGCGGATCGAGACCATCATCGGCATCTACGACTGGGAGCGCGAACGCCGCCAGACCGTCAGTCTGGATCTGGATATGGGCACGGATATCCGTCCCGCTGCAGCGTCCGAAGACATCTCCCTTGCGCTGGACTACCACGCCGTCGCCATGCGCCTGATCAGATTCATCGAAGGCAGTGAATTCCTGCTGCTGGAAACCATGGCTGAAAACGTGGCTGCATTGGTCATGCGCGAGTTTTCGGTGCCCTGGCTGCGCCTGCGCGTCAGCAAACCAGGTGCTGTCGCCTGTGCCCGAGATGTTGGTGTCATCATCGAAAGAGGGGTTCGCCAGCCAGAGCAGCGTGCCTCCACCGGCACTGCGGAGTAGCGGCACCGTGACCATCGTCGCCCTCAGTCTTGGCAGCAACAGCAATGCTGAACACTATCTCACCATGGGACTGAATGCGCTGCAGACGCAGTTTGTTGACCTGCGTATGTCCTCGGTATTCGAGAGTGAACCGGTGGGATTTGCCGGCGACAACTTTCTTAACATGGTGGTGGTCATCGACACCAGTGAGACCCTGGAAGATCTGGCGCGTTACCTGAAGAGGCTGGAAGATCTGCACGGCCGCATCCGCCAGGGGCAGAGGTTCAGTGGTCGCACTCTCGACATCGACATCCTGACCTACGGATATCTCAGCGGTGTGCATGCAGACATCGTGTTGCCGAGGGAAGAGGTAGCAGAGAATGCCTATGTGCTTTGGCCGCTCGCGCAGGTGCTGGGAGAGCAAGTGCATCAGCCCAGCGGAAGGACGTATGCCCAACTGTGGAACGCCTATGACAAGTCCCGCCAGCGCCTGCAACCCGTGGAGTTCATATGGCAGGGACGACAGGTTTCCGCACACTTCTGAAACTGTCAGCCGGGCAGCGCTGACATCAACAATCTGTGCAGCTACATCAGCCCGCGAGTGGCGGCACCCCGACGGCTTCAATCATGGTGCCACCGAAGAGTTAGGCATGATGTTCTGACGCACGTGTTCGGCAAGTCCGAAGCCCGCTTCCGACATCGTCAGGTAGGTCTGATCGGCACCAGCTTCCATGATCTGACGCGCCTCATCCTCGTGCATGCTGTGGGACACGATCAGGCCCTTGAAACCGCTCTTGCGCAGCTTGCGCGTGGCGATCTGCTTGGCCTCTGCCTCGTTGAGGCTGAGAATGACGGCGCGCACACAGCCGTAATCCAGACGGCTCCAGAACATTGGGTCCTCAGCATCGGCGAAGAAGATCTTGTGACCAAGGTTTTGGTGATGCTGGACGCGCGCCGGGTCCGAATCCAGCGCCACCACCTTGCACTTGTCGCACAAATATCCGTAAGCGGCAGTGCCAGTGCGGCCCATGCCCATGATGAGTACGTCGACGTTACCGAGCGTCAGAGGTTGTTCGTCCGGGTGACGGATATCGCGCTCCAGCGGCAGCAGTTGACGGGCCAGACGCTCATACAAGGGATGGGCAAAACGATTCAGGGGTGCAGATACCACGAAGGAGAGCGCCACCGTGAGTGCCAGCGGCACAATCCATTCCGGCAACGCCACGCTGGCGACGATCAGACCGAACTCGCTGTAGTTGGTCAGGCTCAGGCCCGACAGGAAGGCACTGCGCGCCCGCAGTTTGAAGGCCACCAGCAGGACGAAGAACAGCAGGGCTTTGAGTGGCAAGAGCGCCGTCATGATCAACGCGAAGATCCAGGCATTGGCATCCGGCAGGCCGCCTACGCCAATCTGCAGGAAGAAGCCGACCAAAAAGAACTCCTTGATGCCCCACAGCGCCTTGGATAACTCCCCGGCGCGTTTATGCGAGGCTAGCAGCGCCCCGAAAATCAGGGCTCCGAGCTCCGAGCTCACGCCCACCAGCTCAAAACCATAACCGCCTATGACCAGCGCCAGCAGCAGGCCGAACAGGACCTGCAGGTCGTCACTGCCACTGGCATCCAGCAGACGAAACAGCAGAGGGCGCACCAAGGGCAAGCCAAAGATCAGCAGCGCCCAGGCCGACGGCGTGGAACCACTGGCAAAGCCCATCACCAGCAGCGCCAACAGATCCTGAACCACCAGAATGCCTATCGCCACCCGTCCATGGAAGGCACGCAGCTCGCGCTTGCCTTCCAGCACCTTGGCCACCAGCACCGTACTGGAGAACGACAGGGCCAGCGCCAGCATCAGCGCATCCACGGGGCTCAAGTCCAGCAAAAGATAAAACGCGGGTGCCAGCAGGGCGCCGGACAGCACGAAGTGCAGAATGCCGCCGCCGATTACCTCCTGCTTAACCAGATTGCGCACGTTGAGTTTCAGTCCAACCGTGAACAGCAACAGCAGCACGCCCAGGTGGGACACATACTGGAGAATCTCGCCGCTCTCGGCGGGTAAGCCAAGCTCGGACGCCTGTGAGGCGATCAGAAAACCGGCGGCCAGATAACCGACGAGAGGGGGCAGTCCGAGCAACCTCACCAGCAGCCCCACACTGAACGCAAACCCTATCCAGACGGCCTCAAGCATCCGGAGCCCCCTGCTGTTGCAACGCCTCGGCGATGGCGCGGGTGCGATGCTGACTGATCAGCGCTTTGATGGCGTTTTGTTCTTTACCCCGCGAGAGCGGGCCAGGCCCGCTCTCAGCGGTCTCCAGCAAGGCTTTGATATCGACGCTTAGCGCTGCTCTTAGTGCCAGAAGCAGGCGCTCTGCCTGCGGATAAGGTGTGTCCTCGAAACCGGTGCGGCCGCGCGCGTCAGCCTCGCAGACCAGCAGGAACTGCTGCATCTGTTCCGGCCTGCGAAAGGCATCCAGTGATTCGAGCAGGCGCAGGACCGTCGCGGGGCGCAGTTCAGCGATCTGGTGGCAGAGGGTGTGGAATTCGCTCCCCAGCCGGGCAATGGCAGCGTGCTTATTGGGAACCCGCAGGCGGTCACACAGACGTTGCAGGGGCGTCAGCCCGAGCTTCTCGTGGCCATAGTGGTGAGGCCAATTGCTGGTGGGAGTGACAGCTTTGCCAAGGTCATGCACCAGCGTTGCAAAACGTACGACTGGATCGTCCGACAGGCTTGCGGCCTGTTCCAGGCACATCAGGACATGCACACCGGCGTCGACTTCCGGATGGTAGCGCTCTGGCTGTGGCACGCCGAACAGAGCATCGACCTCGGGCAAAATCGCAGAGAGAGCGCCACAGGCGCGCAGTGTGCGGATGAATACCGCCGGCGAGCGTTGCTGCAGCGCCTTGTCCATCTCCTGCCAGACTCGCTCGGCTACCAGATGGTCAAGCTCGCCACTGGCACTCATGCGCTCCATCAACGCCAAGGTTTCATCAGCAACACGAAATCCAAGATGGGCGAAGCGTGCGGCGAAACGCGCAACGCGCAGCACGCGCAGTGGATCTTCGCTGAAGGCCGGGGAGACATGCCGCAACACCCGTTGTTCGAGGTCGGCCTGGCCGTGATAAGGATCGATGAGATTGCCTTGCTCGTCCTGAGCAATGGCATTGATGGTGAGGTCGCGGCGCAGCAAATCCTCCTCCAGCGTCACGCTGGGGTCGGCATTGAACGCGAAGCCTGTGTAGCCGGGGCCAGTCTTGCGCTCGGTGCGGGCGAGGGCGTATTCCTCTTTGCTGCGTGGATGCAGGAACACCGGAAAGTCGCGCCCCACCTGCTGATAACCCTCCGCCAACATCTGCGCAGCACTTCCCCCCACCACGACCCAATCCCGGTCTGAGCCGGAGACTGAAGGCGAGAGTCCGAGCAGTCTGTCGCGTACGGCGCCCCCAACGAGGTAGGTTTTCATGAGTCCTGATCGATTCGAGTGAAAGGTTCTTCGGAGGATTGTAACGCCGTGCTCAGACGCTGAACAGTTGATGATCCTCCAGACGCATAATGCTCAGCTCGCGCCCCCAGACACAGCCGGTGTCCATGGCATACACCATCGCGTTGCCGGTTTGACCTTCCAGAGCAGCCCAGTGGCCGAAGAGGATGCGGGTGGCGGGGGTCAGCTTCTGAAATTCGTACCACGGTCGGTAGCCTTCCGGCGCGGCCGTCAGTCCTTCCTTGACCTGGAGATTAAGCGCGCCCCGCTCGTTGCAGAAGCGCATGCGAGTCAGGTAATTGGTGATGCAGCGCAGGCGCTCGTAGCCGATCAGGCTGTTCTTCCAGCGCTTGGGAGTATCGCCGTACATGTTCTCGAAGAAACGCAGAAAGTCAGGGCTGCGCAAGGTGAGTTCCACCTCAGCGGCCAGCTCCAGCGTCTTCTGCAACGACCATTGAGGTGCCACGCCGGCATGTACCATCAGAAAATACTGCAGCCCTTCATTGGTCTCGATGCAGTCGTAGTGAGCGAGGGGCTTGCGGCGCAGCCAGTCGCTCAGCTCCCCGCAGTCGGGCGCATCCAGCAACTGTTGCAGGGTATCTTTGGAGCGGCTGGGGGCGACGCCGTAATAAATTGCGAGGAAATGCAGGTCGTGATTTCCCAGGACAATGGTGGCTGCACTGCCGAGGTCGCGCAGGAAGCGGAGCGTATCCAGCGACTTGGGGCCTCGGTTGATCAGGTCGCCGACGCACCACAGCCGGTCCTGGCCGGGCTTGAAGTCAACATTGGTGAGTAGCTGTCTCAGTGGCTTGTAACAGCCCTGAATGTCTCCGATCACATAAGTTGGCATAGCGCCCAGCGGCCTTCCTTCAATGCACGGTCAGTGGTCGGGACAGGAGGAATGCCGGGATAGCTGCGGCAAACTTCTCGCCATCGGAACTGACCATTTCATAGCTTCCCTGCATCGTGCCGAAGCCGGTAGTCAGGACTGCACCACTGGTGTAATGAAACACCTGTCCGGGTTCAATCATAGGCTGCTGGCCGATGACGCCACTGCCTCGGACTTCTTCGACCTTGTCATTGTCGTCGGTGATAATCCAGTGCCGAGAGAGCAATTTGACGGGCTTCTCTCCCTTGTTCTCAATGCCGATGGTGTATGCAAACACATAGCGATTGTTGTCGGGGTCAGACTGATCCTGCAGATACTGCGTCTTCACGGATATGCCGATGCCTTTGGGTATTGCCTCAAGACTGAAACCATTATTCAACATAGGACTCCTTTTGTTCTAGTGCCTTCGACCCGCTGCTGGCGATCCTGGTGATACTGTCGCTTATCCTGGCGTAATCCGCCAGTGACAGATTCTCGGGTCGCAAACTTAAATCGATCGACAGCTTGTTTAACTCTGCTTCTGATATGAGGGTGCGCAGGCTGTTCTTCAAGGTCTTGCGACGCTGGGTGAAGGCGACTCGTACCACGTCCTGCAGGCAGCGCACGTCCAGCACCTGCACAGGCAGCTCGCGATGGGGCGTCAGGCGTACGATCGCGGAACAGACTTTGGGCTGAGGAGTGAAGGCGCCAGGAGGCACGTCAAACAGATGCTCCACCTCGCAGTAGTACTGCATCATCAGGCCAAGGCGTCCGAAGTCCTCATCGCCCGGGAGTGCGGCAAGGCGGTTTACCACCTCCAGCTGCAACATGAAGGTCATGTCCTGAATCAGGTGGCTGTAATTGAGCAGATGGAACATGCAGGGCGTGGAGATGTTGTAGGGCAGATTGCCGACCACGCGCAGCGAGCGCGGGTTGTCGCTCAGAGTGCTGAAGTCGAACTTCAGCACGTCACCCGGATGCTGCTCAAAGCGCGGGTCTTCGCCCAGTGTCTGCTGCAAATAAGCGGCGAGATCACGGTCCAGCTCGACGGCATCCAGCTTGCCGCAGTTGGCGAGCAGTTTGCGAGTGAGGGCGCCCTGGCCAGGCCCGATCTCGACCATGTGATCGGCAGGCTGCGGATGTATGGCATTGATGATGCGCTGGATGATGTTCTGGTCGTGCAGGAAATTCTGGCCGAAGCGTTTGCGGGCGCGATGCTCGAAGCCGTCGTGTTGCAGGCCTTTCTTTTGGGAAGAGCCGCGTGCTGACTTGCTGGAGTCGCCGTCGACATTGCGCTTGCGCGGGAACTTGTTCATGCGAGTGTTTTCCTCTGCGCTAATAACTCCTGGCGCGTGTTTCTGGCCATCAGCTGGGCGGTGGCGATGGCTTCCTGCAGGCTGCCGACGCTTGCCTTGCCGGTACCGGCCAGATCGAGTGCGGTACCGTGGTCGACCGATGTACGAATGATTGGCAGGCCCAGAGTAATATTGCTGGCGTTGCCGAAGCCCTTGAACTTGAGCACAGGCAGCCCTTGATCGTGGTACATCGACAGCACCGCGTCGGCGTGGTCGAGGTACTTGGCGGTGAACAGAGTGTCTGCTGGCAGCGGGCCGATCAGGTTAATGCCCAGGGCGCGCATCTCTTGCAGCACCGGTTCAATGATCTCGATCTCCTCATGTCCCAGATGCCCGCCTTCGCCGGCATGCGGATTGAGGCCGCAGACCAGAATGGCTGGCCGTGCGATGCCAAAGCGATGGCGCAGGTCCGCGTCGAGAATGCGGATGATGTTGCGCAGCAACGGGGCGGTGATGGCGGCAGGAACCTGAGTCAGTGGCAGGTGGGTAGTCGCGAGTGCCACCCGCAGGCCGTCGGTGGCAAGCATCATCACGGTGAGTTCCACCCCGCACAGGTCAGCAAGGAATTCCGTGTGGCCGGTGAATGCATACCCGGCATCGTTGATGATGCTCTTCTGCACCGGGCCGGTCACCATCGCTTCGGCATCGCCCTGGAGGCAAACGCGGACGGCGGTGCGCAGGGTAGTCAGCACGTAATCGGCGTTGGCGACGTTGAGCTGGCCAGGGATTGTCGGTGCACGAAGGTTGACCGGTAGGATGCTCAAGGTATTGGCCGCGCCGGGTCTGCGTGGCGCTTTGGGGTCGAAGGGGATGAGGGTGAGGGGCAGTCCCAGCAGTGCAGCGCGCTCTTGCAGCAGCACAGGATCGGCGATCACAACGCGCTCACTGTCGGCGCTGGCCTCACGGGCGAGCTGGATACAGAGATCCGGACCAATACCCGCAGGTTCTCCCGGGGTAATGACGATGCGGTCGATGGTGGTTGCGGTGCTCACTACTCGACAATCTTGACGTAGGCCTTCTCGCGAATCTCGACCAGCCAGTTCTGCAATTCGATATCGAATTTGCGGGAGCGCAGCGTGTTCTCCGCCTGCTGACGACTGAACTCGAGACTCATGTCTTGTTCGCGCCGCTCCAGAACCTCGGCAATGTGCCAGCCGAAACTGGTGCGGAACGGTTCGCTAACCTTGCCGATTTCCATATCCGTGATCACGCTTTCGAAATCTGGAGGCATTCCGCCTTCGTTGGCCCAGCCCATGTCGCCGCCGGCCACCACGGAGGCCGAGTCGTCAGACAATTCTCGCGCGATCTGTGCGAAATCTTCGCCGCCATTGATGCGAGCGTAGAGCGAGTCGATCAAGGTCTTGGCCTGCTCCTCGGTACGGATTTCGTTCGGGGTGATCAGAATATGACGGGCACGGGTCTGATTGATCAGGCTGGCGATGTCGCCGCGCACTTCCTTCAGGAATACCAAGTGGAAACCGCTCGCGCTGCGGATCGGACCACGCACCTCGCCGGCCTTCATGGAGGGCACCAGCTCGACGAACAGTGTGGGCAGGTCATCGGCTTTGCGCCAGCCCAGTTCATCTCCGCTGGTGGCAAAGGCTGTTGGTGGTGTGGCGGTCGCGCCGCGCTGGGCAATTGCCCGCGCCTGAGTAAATTCGGTGCCACTCTGAATGGCTTCCAGCATCTGCTGGGCAAACTGCTGCTTGGCCTGTATCAGCTCTGGGGAGTCGTCCTCTTCCACGACAATCAGGGTCTGGTCCACTAGATAATCGGGTGCCATTGTCACGCGACCCATCTCCGAATTGAGGAAGTTTCCGATCTCCTGATCGGTAATGTTGATGCGACGGTTGACCATGCCGCGCTGCAGGTCTCGCAAAGTCAGTTCCTTGCGAATCTGGTTGCGGGTGTTCAGATACTCGTTCTGGTCCTCCAGCACACTGACGTATTGATCGAAAGTCATGCTGTTCTGCTCGGCGATGGTGCCGAGCACATCGTTGATGGTGTCGTCGTCGTAACGAATGCCCATGCGCTCGGCCAGTTGCGTCTGCAGGTTTTCCACCACCAGAGTTTCGATGATCTGCTCACGCAGTGCCGTGGCGGTTGGGAGGGGCTGGCCAGCGGTAGCCGATTGCTCGCGCACTTGGACAATACGGGATTCAAGCTCGCTTTGCAGAACGACCCCTTCGTCCACAATTGCCACGACTTTGTCCAGAACTTCGCGCTGTGCAAGCGCAGAGCCGCTGGTCAGCAACGCGACAGGCAGCAGAGTCAGCAGCACCAGTGTGCCTAGGCGTTTGCGCCCGTGCAGAGTTGTTTGCAACTTATTCATCTTGTCCATACTCCTTGAAGCCCAGGATGCCGTCACTGAGCAGTCTGCTGATCCCGCCGCCGCTGACGTTACCGAGGCCATTGAGGGTTAGCTGAAAAAATACGCCGGTATTGGTTGAGTTCTGCAGCAGGAAGAATTCGTCGTCATCGACCCATTCCCTGCCGACCAGTCTGATGGTAGCGCAGCAATTACTGTATTCGACGCCTGCGAAGGTGTCGAGATTGCGGCTGTTGCTATGATCATAGTTCCATCGGCCCAGCAAACGCCAATTATTGTTCAGGGGCCAGATGCCTGACACATCGCTCTGTTTGATGCGCGGATCGATCTGCACGGGGACCTGCCCATAAAGATCTATCAGCAGGCGATATCGATATGCCAGATTGAAGATGTGGTTCGCGTCGGACTGATAACGGAAGCTGAAGCTGCCTTCATCGGTCTGCTTCTGGTCTTCATTCCATTGCACGTCGGTGTTGATGCGCCAGTAATCGTTGAGTTGGTACAGCGCCTCGCCCGCTATTGCGGAGCGGTCGGTGTTGCGCGCCTGCAGGGTGACCCAGTTCTGCAGCAGGCTGTCCATGGAGACGATACGGTCCGCAAAATAGACGATCTGGCCCACGCTGACCCGGGCCTTCTCCTCGCCTCTGGTGTTGATGAAACGGCTCGCCAGCGCGACGCTCACCTGGTCGGCATCGCCGACGCGGTCCTGACCACTGAACCGGTTGTCGCGGAACAATTGGCTATAGCTGAAGTTGAGTTGAGCGGTGTCGAAGGTGGGCAGCAGGGATTGGTCTTCCTGCTCGCTGTACAGGTAGTACAGGCGCGGCTCCAGGGTTTGAATGAAGCCATTGCTCATGGGGCGATCGAAGAACAGGCCGCTGTCCAGGCTGAACACGCCAAGCCCGCGATCCGGATTGTCCAGTGTGCCATTGGCCTGCTGGTCCAGTTGCCAGGTGGTGTACTTGTACTTGGCGGTGGGGACGAAGAAGCCGGCGTCGCCTCGGATCGGCAAGCTGATCTGGGGTTCAACATGGGCTCGGGTGCCGGTTACCAGGGCGCCGTTGTTCAATTGCGCGGTGGTCAGCAGGTTCTCGTCCAGGGAGCGATCGAAGCGCACATTGCTGGCATCGAAACCGAAGCGCACCGGGCCGAGGCCATATTCACTGCCCAGCAGCAACTCGGGAAGGCGGTCGTAGGGGCGATTCAGGTCACTCGCAGAAATGAAAGGATCGATAATGTCGATGCTTTGAACACGGGTGCCGCCATACCAGTGGGCGGCGCGATAATTGATCTGGCCGCTGCGTTGCAGATGCGTGCGGCTGGAGGCGTTGAGGCCGCTGCTGCCAAGGTCATGGAAGTAGTCGACGTCGCTGACGTCTTCGTAGTTGACCTGGGTAGTCCAGTTGTCACCGAGGGTGCCTTGGTGTTCAAAGCCGACAAACCAGCGATTTTCTTTGGGCGGCGAGTCCGCGCCAGGGATGTGTGCGGTGGCGAGATCATAGCGCTTGTCGCCCGGCAGCCCTGCCACGTTGAGCGTGTTCATGGACCAGTCGGCGAGATAGCGCACCTCGGCGCCTAGCATCACGCCACGATCGGCGATGAGGCGCGGGCTGAGGGTCGCGTCGTAGTGTGGTGCCAGATTGAAATAGTACGGCATGGCCACATCAAGACCACCGTCACTGGTGGAGCCGATGCTGGGAGCCAGGAAGCCGGATACGCGCTGATCACCGAGCGGAAAGGGCACGGTGAACGGGTAGTGGAATATGGGCACGTCCTTGACGCGCAAGGTGACCGCTGTGGCGGTGCCGATGCCGGCCGTTGTGTCCAGTGTCATGCTCCGAGCCTGCAGCTTCCAGAATTCGTTGCCCGGTTCGCAGCGACTGAACTCGCCGTTTTCTATAGCGAGTACTTCACCGGCGCTGTCATAAACAATTACGCTGGCGGCCCCATGCACGCCGTATTGGTGCAGGACGTAGTCGGCGTTCTCGATGCGATTAACGCTGTTGGCCTGATCCAAGAACGCGGAATCACCCGTCAACAGGACGCCAGGCTCCCGAAAGACGACATTGCCAGTCAGGGTGACAGTGTTGGCATCCTGATCGATGACGGTCGAGGCGGAATTGGTGACGGTACGGTATCCCTGCTGGAGAGCGACGTTGCCGTCGATGCGGACAACGCTGCCGTCAGTCTGGTCAATGCCTCCGGGGGCGCTGAACTGGGTCGGGGCGCTGACGGGTTCCAGCGCAGGATCGATCGGCTGCCCATCAATGCCCACTCGGGCGGGTTCAATGTACGCGCCGCAGCAGTTGGCGGGCATTGCAGCCCGTTGTGCGGGCGTCATCTGCTCAGTGGTGATCCAGTCGAGCGTGGTTTGCTGTTCGGCTGCGGTGCTGTTTCTGTTGGGCTGATTGCTGTCGGTCTGGGTGACACTTCTGCCGGACGATGAACGAGTGACGACGATGCCGGAGTTGGCCGTTGTTCTGGTTGCGGCCGGATTCTCGACGCACTGCCAGTTGCCGTTGGCGTCTGCACTGCAGGTCCACTGTCCCTGATCCCGTGCGGGCGTCTGCGCCAAGACCGGAGCCGTGGGTTGCCCCATCAGGACACCGGCGGCGAGAATCAGAGAGATGTTGGAACACAAAAGGCTTTTTCGAAACTGCATTGTCGCAGGCAATCCAATAGAATAGGGTAGCTTTGGGAGGTCGCTGCAGCGGGAAACGTGCTGCAGCGGGCGCCGATCAGTGAACGGCATAATAATTCATTAGGATTCATATAGAAACACTGCAAATCGGGAACGTGATGGATCAGAGAAAGAGCGCGTTGTCGGCCTGGGCGCGACGATGTCTGGAGGAGTTGGCCGGTTTGCGGCAGCAGAGTGAGACGTCGCGCGCGCTGGCGGCAGCGCCTGTGGAAACAGTGTCGGGAGATGCGAGTTTTCGGCGCTACTTCCGTATTCGTCTGTCCGTGCCTTTGCAGGGTTACGAGGCTGGTGGTGTTGCGGAGTTTAACGAGTTATTGGGCGCTGCAAGTTTCGTGCTTGTCGATGCGCCGACCACGCACGAAGATTGTCACAAGTTCGTGCGCATTGCGGGTCTGCTGCGCGACGCAGGGTTGTTGACCCCGCGCGTGATCCGCGTCGACTACGAGCAGGGGTTCATGTTGCTGGAGGATTTTGGCGACACATTGTATCTGCCGCATCTGCTCGGGAGCAGAGCAGCTGGTGATGATGCCGCCGACACGCTTTACCAATCCGCAATGGCGGCGCTGGTCGAGTTGCAGGCGCGCGGTAAAGGCGGCGAGCTGGCACCTTATGATCGTGGGTTGTTGCGCCGCGAAATGCTGCTCTTCGATGAGTGGTTCTGTGAACGATTTCTCGGGCTGGATCTCACCGCTGCCGAACGTACATTGCTCGACAATACTTGGACCTTTCTTGAAGACGCCGCGCTCGCGCAAACCCAGGTGTGCGTGCATCGCGACTATCACTCGCGCAATCTGATGATTCTGCAGGACGGCATCGCTCATGCTCCTGGTGTGATTGATTTTCAGGATGCGGTACGTGGTGCATGTACTTATGATCTGGTGTCATTGCTGCGTGACTGCTACATCGTCTGGCCGCAAGAGCGGGTGCGGGCGTGGGCTCTGGATTTCAGGAGAATGGCCGTCCAGCGCGAGATTCTTGCCGCCGGTGGCGAGGGAGCGGAAGGGGCATTTTTGCGGGATTTTGACCTGATGGGGTTGCAGCGCCACATCAAGGTAATCGGTATTTTTTGTCGACTGAATCTGCGTGATGGTAAGCCGCGTTACATGGCAGATGTGCCACTGGTGATCGACTACGTGGTGCGGGTGTCGTCGTTGCATCCGGAGATGAAACCTTTCAATGACTGGTTCCAGGATCGGGTTTTGCCGATGGCGATGCCAAGGCTGCTGGAATTTTCCGAGACGGTTGCAGACGCTGCGGGGTCCGAGGCATGAAGGCCATGATTCTTGCCGCTGGTCTGGGCACGCGGATGCTGCCGTTGACGGCGAATACGCCCAAACCTTTGCTGAAAGCTGGCGGGCGGTCGCTGATTGAGCATCACATTTATAATCTGGTCGAGGCGGGCGTCACCGAGATCGTCATCAATCATTTTTATCTCGGCGAGCAGATTGAGCAGGCGCTGGGAGATGGCAGTGCCTTTGGCGTGCGGATTGCCTATTCTCCCGAGATCGAGCGCATGGAAACGGCGGGGGGAATCATCCGCGCGTTGCCGCTGCTGGGGGATGAGTCCTTCATCGTCATCAGTGCTGACATCTGGACGCAGTTTCCTTTCGCGAGCCTGCGCCCTGTCGATGGCGAGCAAGTGCTGGCCAGGCTGGTGATGGTCAACAACCCGGAGCATCATGCCGGTGGCGACTTCCACCTCGACCAATCCGGTCTGCTCATCCAGCCTCCAGCGGAGTCTGACCTGGTGCGCTGCACCTACAGCGGCATCAGCGTCATGCACCCGAAGCTGTTCCAAGGCTACCCCGAAGCCCCTCTGCCCCTGCGTCCCCTTCTGACCGCAGCGATGTCCCGCCACCAACTCCAGGGCCAACTCTACACCGGCCCCTGGGCTGACATTGGCACCCCCGCCCGCCTCCAAGAACTCGACACCGCTCTCGCTCTCGCGACCCTCGCGGGTCAGACCTCGGGTCAGACCCGCACAACTTATTGATACGTATAGTTTAAATATTTTTCCGTAGTCTCCGTGACCCTTGGGCCGGCAAACTCTCCCTGAGAAAAAGGCGGGCTAGGGACGTTGGATACAGAAGGCGAAGACGTCGTACGGACCAGAGTCCAATGACCCAGCAGTTAAGGATATTTCCTTATAATTCAGTGCTTAGCGTGGGTCTGACCCGCGGAGCAACAAAAGCCATGCAGATTGGGATAATCCCTGTAAAATGGGGCGACGACGACAATTCAAGGGTTTTAGTTATGCCGAAGTACCTGATTGCCCCCTCCATTCTTTCTGCCGATTTTGCTCGCCTGGGTGAGGAAGTGGATGCCGTGCTGGCAGCCGGGGCGGACGTGATTCATTTCGATGTGATGGATAACCACTACGTCCCCAACCTGACGATCGGGCCGATGGTCTGCGAGGCGCTGCGCAAATACGGCATCAAGGCGCCTATCGATGTGCATCTGATGGTGTCGCCTGTGGATCAGTTGATCGTCGATTTCGCCAAGGCCGGCGCCAGCATCATTACGTTTCACCCCGAGGCCAGCAATCATGTCGATCGCTCTCTGCAGCTGATCCGTGACAACGGCTGTAAGGCCGGGCTGGTGTTTAACCCTGCCAGCAGTCTGGACTGTCTGCAGTACTTGATGGACAAGATCGACGTCATCCTGTTGATGTCCGTGAACCCCGGTTTCGGCGGCCAGAAGTTTATCCCTTCGACGCTGAAGAAGCTAAAGCAAGTCCGCAAACTCATCGATGAGAGCGGATATCCGATCCGCCTGGAGGTCGACGGCGGTGTCAGCGTCAAGAACATCGGCGAGATCGCTGCCGCAGGTGCCGACATGTTCGTGGCCGGTTCTGCGATCTTCCACAGTGACAGCTATACCGCCACCATCGCCGCCATGCGCGTGGAACTCGGACATACCCCCATTAACCACTGATGCAGTCCCCATCGTTATGAATGCTGAACAATTCTCCGCACTTGCCGCACAGGGCTATAACCGCATTCCTCTGGTCAGGCAGGTGCTCGCCGATCTGGAAACTCCGCTCAGTACTTACCTGAAACTGGGTCGCGGCCTGCACACCTACTTCTTCGAATCGGTGCAGGGCGGCGAGAAATGGGGCCGCTACTCCATCATTGGCCTGCCCTGTGAAACCGTCGTCAGAGTCGTAGGTCAGCAGGTCAGTGTGGAGAGCGATGGCAACGTCGTCGAAAGCCTGCAGTGTGCTGATCCCTTCGCGTTCATCGAAGAATTCAAGTCCCGCTACCGCGTTGCTCCACTGCAGGGTGCGCAGCGTTTCTGCGGCGGACTGGTCGGTTATTTTGCCTATGATACGGTGCGTTATGTGGAGCCCGGTCTCGGCGCAGCGCCGGGAGAAGATGATATCGGCACGCCGGACATTCTGCTGCTGGTGTCCGAAGAAGTGGTGGTATTCGATAACCTGCGTGGCACGCTCTCGCTGATCGTCAACGTTGATCCGCAGGAACACGATGCTCTCGATGCAGGCCAAAGGCGCCTCGACGCCCTCGAATCCGCCTTGGCGAGGCCTGTGCCGCTGCCCGCCAAACCAAAGCGTCGCCAAGTCAGCGAGACCGACTTCGTCTCCCGCTTCAAGCAACAGGATTTCGAGAAAGCCGTCGAGCGCATCAAGGACTACATCCTCGCCGGTGACGTCATGCAGGTCGTGATTGCGCAGCGCATGTCAGTGCCTTTCGCGGGCGACCCAATGAATGTCTATCGCGCACTGCGATTCTTGAATCCCTCACCCTACATGGTGTTCTTCAACATGGGCGATCATCACATCGTCAGCGCCTCGCCGGAAATTCTGGCGCGAGTCGAAGACCGCAAAATCACCGTGCGTCCGCTGGCCGGTACACGCAAGCGCGGCAGGACCGAAGAGGAAGATCTGGCGCTGGAGCAAGAACTGCTGGCGGATGCCAAAGAAATCGCCGAGCATCTGATGCTGATCGATCTGAGCCGCAACGATTCCGGCCGCGTCTCTGAGACCGGCAGCGTCACTGTGCCGCGCAAGATGTTTGTGGAACGTTACTCTCACGTCATGCACATCGCCTCCATCGTCGAGAGCGAGATGCGCGCCGACAAGAATGCTCTGGATGTGCTGAAGGCCACGTTGCCAGTGGGCACGCTAAGTGGTGCTCCAAAAGTGCGGGCGATGGAAATCATCGACGAATTGGAGCCGGTTAAACGCGGGATCTATGGCGGCGCCATGGGCTACCTCGGCTGGAATGGCAACATGGACATGGCGATCGCTATCCGCACCGCGGTGATCAAAAATGATCGACTGTTTGTGCAGGCGGGTGCCGGGGTTGTGGCCGACTCTGTGCCCCGCATGGAATGGGAAGAGACTATCAACAAGGCGCGAGCGATTTTCCGCGCGGTGGAGTTGGCGGAGAAAGGACTGCAGGATATCTGAGAGCTGATTGCATGTGGGTGCGCTCCCACGAGGTTGTTCTAAAGTGTTTTGAACGCCGCCAAAGCGCGTTCGCGAGACCCCTTCAGATCGACAATTGCGCGCGGATAATCGCGCTCCAGCAGCACCCCGGCGGCACTCAATACAGCAGCCGGCGCCGACGACGGGTCATGCAGATACTTATCCGGCAACTGTGCCAGTTCAGGAACGTAACGTCGGATATACACGCCATGTGGATCAAACTTCTCACTCTGTGTCACCGGATTGAACACCCGAAAATAAGGCGCCGCGTCGGCACCGCAGCCTGCGATCCACTGCCAGCTAGCGCTGTTGCTTGCCAGGTCCGCATCCACCAGACAATCCCAGAACCAGTCTTCGCCGCGATGCCAGTGCATCAACAGATTTTTCACCAGGAATGATCCTACTACCATACGCACACGGTTATGCATGTAGCCAGTCTTCCACAACTCGCGCATGCCGGCGTCGACCAGAGGATAGCCTGTCAAGCCGTGCTTCCAGGCCTGCAAAAGTCCGACATCCTCGCCCCAGGGGAAGCGATCAAAACGTTTCTGCAGATTCTCACGGCTCAAACCGGGCCGGTGAAACAGCAGGTAGTAGGAGAACTCGCGCCACCCCAGTTCCGACAGAAAACAATCCAGATCATCTTCGACCTGCTGCTCGAGTCCTGCCTGCTGAGCCAGCGCCCAGACCTGGTGCGGAGACACTTCGCCGAAGTGCAAATGGGGAGACAGCCGCGAGACATTGGGCCGCTGTGGGATATTGCGTCCCTCGCGGTAGCCCGCCAACCCCGTGGCCAGAAATTCCTGCAAACGCCGCTGAGCTGCCTGCTCGCCAACTTGCCAGGTGGCGGTCATCGTGCGATCCCAGGGGATTGTCGGCAGCAACTGCAACGCATCGATCCCGGCAGCACCGGACGCCGCAGTCGCCACCAATCGCAGCGACCCAGGAACAGGCAAGGGCAGGCGCGGCGCGGGTGCCTGCAGGCACCCGCGTCGATAGTAAGGCGTAAACATCTGGTAGGCGGTCTGGTCGCTCTTCAACACCTGCCAGGGTTCCCACAGCAGCGAGCCATTGTGACTGTGTACGTTCAGCGAGTGTGACAGTAGCAAGGTCTTGAGCTGACTGTCCCGGGCGATACGCCATGGCTCATAGCAGCGATTCCAATGCACCGCGTTCGCGCCAACTTCTGCCGCCAGAGCGGGCAACAATTGCAGCGGATCGCCGCGCAACACCAGCAGGCGGCCCTGCAGACTCTCGTTCAGGCGCCGCAGCGAGTGATGCAGCCACCAGCGGCTGGCGCCTCCCATAGCCCATTCGCCACTGTGGAGGTCATCGAGGATATAAACGGGCACCACTTCCCCGAGTGCGGCGGCCGCATTCAGGGCTGGGTTGTCAGAGAGCCGCAGGTCCTGACGGAACCAGATGATAGACGTGATGCTGATAATGGACTCCTGCTGCGGTTAGTCGGCGCTTGCCTGAAATATACGCCGCCGACAGGCAGCAGGATCACCACGCGAGACTACACCACCAACAGATAACCGAGGCCATTCTGCGCGAGCCCTACCAGATCGATGTTCTGGGCAGTCAGGTCCAGGTTGGCCGCCGTAGCACCTAGTTGCCCCGCGGTCATCTCGCCTCGGTCGAGCATGCCGGCATACTGGTTCAGAGTGGCATTATCGGGCGCGCTGCCCACCAGACTCTTGTAAATCTGTCCGACCACGGCGTGGGATGACATGTTGCCACCCAGCACCACGTTCAGCGCCAGGCTCGCGATCTGATCAGCCGCCATGCCCTTGTCCAGCAGGTCCATGGCAATGCCCACATACTCTTTGTTGGAGACCGCAGCGGTCCCCGCGATGGCGCCGAGCAGTCTGGCCGCCATCCCCGCATTGCCATCGAGGTCAAAGGCCAGTGCTTGATCCTGGAACTGCAGACGCTCCAAGCTCTGCAGCGTGTCGTTGCCCTGTGCACCTGTGCCGTCTGCGACGGTCAGCTGACTGCCACTGCGCGTGACTGTGAAGTTGGCCCGGGTGCCGACAAAGGACGCAATGTCGAGACCTCCCCCACCACTGACCACATCGTTGCCGGCGCCGGGGCTGAACAGATCGCCATCGGCGTTACCCGTGAGCAGGTCATTGCCAGCGGTCCCGTTGATTCGATCCTGTACCGGCTTGACGGTGATCACCACTTGCCCTGCAGCGGAGGTCGACAATCCATCCGAGGCGGTATAGGTGAACTTATCTGCACCGGAATATTCGGAGTGCGGCGTGTAGACAAACTTACCATCAGCACTAAGGGTGATCGTGCCGTGAGCCGGAGCGTCGCCCAGCGCGTACGTAACGGCCTGCCCCTCTTTGTCAGTGGCCACAGGTACGCTTCCCGACACGCTGGTGTCCTCAGTGGCTGCTACCTGCGCATTGCCGACCACCGGCGCAGCGTTACTGAGGCTGCTGAAGTTGTAAGATGCCGCCGCCAGCGCATTACCTGCCGTATCGACCACGGCGCCGCTGTTCAGTGCGACCACATAGGTGGTGCTGTAGGCGAGATTGGCGGTCGGGTTAATCGTCAGTTGCTTGATGCCGATAGTCACCTTGTCGCTGTTGGCGATGTTGAAGGTCTCGATCAGCGTGCCGTCTGCCTTGCTCAGAGTGACCGTGCTGGTGCCACGGGCAATGTTTTCGCTGAGACCAAATACGAGATCGGTATCGATCGGAGCGCCGGTGTTGAAACTGTGCATGTTGAAGGTGGTGATGGAGGGAGCCTTCACGTCCATGAACATCGTCGTCAGATCCACCACATCACGGCCACTGTTGAACAGCGCGAACTCCACATTCTTCAAGCGCAGGTGATAGGTGCTGCTGGCACCGCTCACCGAGTCGATATGGATATAGCCGGTATTCTCGTCTTGAGTGATCGTGAAGCGGCTGCGTGGCAGACGTTCGAAGCTGAGCCGGTCGGACCCGGCCAGCCCATCGATCAGAGTATTGCTGGGGTCACCGTAGCGTGGGACTTCCCAGGTGTTGTTGCCGGCGGTTGCTGCATAGACTGCCATGGAATATCTCCTTCAAAGCGTAAGTGGGTTGATCGCAGCGATGAACTTGTAGGCGGGGGTAAAGCCGATGATTCTGGAATGAGGCGTATCCTCGGTACTGCTGCTGTCGAAAAGTATGATTGCCGGTGGACCGAAGAGGTTGAATGCCTTCATCAGTGCCCGGTCGTCCGCGTTATTAGCCGTTACGTCTGCCTGCAGCAGCGTGAACTTCCCCATGGCTGCGGCCACCTGGGGATCGCTGAAAGTGAAGCGTTCCATCTCTTTGCACGCCACACACCAGTCGGCGTAGAAGTCGAGCATGACGGGATTGCCGCTGATTGCTGCGGCATCGAGCCGCTGCTGCAGTTCGGCGAGATTGCGGATGCGGGAAAATGCCGGTGCCGGGTTCGCGTCACGCTGGGCAGTGGCGGAGCCCACGCTCGCCAGTGCGAGTGGACGCAATGGATCGCCAGACCCGCTGATTGCACCGATAACTTCGGCGAGCCCGATCACCAGCAGGAGAACGGAAAGCGTGGCGCTCAAGCGCGAGCGAAAGCCGTGGTTGGTACTCGGGCCATCGAACACCCCGAGGTACATCGCGCTCAGGATCGCCAGCGCGCCCCACAACAGCATGATGACGGAAGTCGGCAGCACGGGGGTGACCATCCAGATAGCGACGGCCAGCAACAACACGCCGAACAGCGTCTTGATCTGTACCATCCAGGTGCCTGCTCGTGGCAAGAGGCTGCCCGCTGAAAGTCCGGTGAGCAGTAGCGGTACGCTCATGCCCACCGCCATTGAAAACAGCGCAGTGCCGCCCAGCACCACATCGCCAGTCTGGCTGATGTAGATCAGTGCACCAGCCAGCGGGGCAGCGACACAGGGGCCGACGATCAGCGAGGACACCGCGCCGAGCGCGAAGACGCTGGCTAGTCTGCCTCCTTGCATGCCGCCGCTGACACCATCGAGTTTGCCCTGCAGCGCCTGCGGGATCTGCAGTTGATAGACGTCAAACATGGAGAGAGAGAACGCCGCCAGCAGCGTAGCGAAAGTCAGCAGCAGCCAGGGTGCCTGCAGATAGGCGGCCAGTCCCTCGCCGAGCAGGCCGGCAGCGATGCCCATGCCGGTGTATACCAGAGCCATGCCCAGGCAGTAAGCCAGAGACAGGCTGAAGCCTTGCCAGCGGCTGCGCTGTGCGCCGCCGTCCATGCCGACGATGATCGAAGACAGGATCGGCACCATCGGCAGCACGCAGGGAGTGAATGACAGCAGCAGTCCGAACAGCAGGAAGCCGCCGGCTACCGTCAGCAGATTGCTCGACTCCAGTATGCGAGTGGCCATGCTGGTGTCATCGGCTGGCGCGGTCGTGGCAGAGTTCGCATCCGTATCCGTGCCAGTCACTGTGGCAGTCTCGGTGACTGAATCAAGCAGGGACGCCGGAGCACCAAACAGCGAGCTGACTGCCGCTGGTGCCACAGCGCCCACATAACCGGGCTGCAGCGTGAACTGCTTGATGATCGGCGGATAGCACAGTCCGGCATCGGCGCAGCCCTGATAGCCGATGCTTAGAGTAACCGGTTCCTGGATGGCACTGATCGGCAGCGTCAGCTGCATCGGTGCCTTGTAGGCCTCCATGGTCTGGCCAAAGTTCTCGTCGTAAAAAGATTCGGCGGTAGGCATCACGATGACCGAAGTGTCGGCGCCGGGCAGCTGAATCTGGAACTTTTCCTTGTAGAGTTTGTAGCCGTGAACAATGTCCCAGTGCATGGTCAGCTGCTGCGCTTCCTGCGTCACGCTCAGCACGAACGCGACCTCGGGGTCGAGAAACTCGTCTTGTGCCTGGGCCGCCATTGCGGCGCTCAATAGCAGCAGCGTGAGTAGAAGGGATTGAAATTTGCGTGTTGATTTAAACATCTTGAGACTCCTGGTAAATCTTGCCTGCCTGGTCTACTGCCAGAAAACTCAGCCCCGAGGAGCGCAGAAACGCCAAGCCCTGCTCTTCCATCAGCATTGCGATGGTGGTGAAGCTGCCAGCGATCAACGTATTGGGGGCGAGTACCGAAACCGATTGCCAGTAGCAGGCCGGATAGCCTGTCTGGGGATTGAGGATATGGCAGTAGCGCTGCCCGTCCTTCTCGAAGTAGCGCTCATAGTCGCCGCTGGTGGCCAGTGCGCCGGCACTGACGGGAATGCTTGCGAGCAGCTGCTCCGGATGGCGGGGATGGCGGATGCCAATCGACCACGGGGTGCCATCGGGTTTGGGGCCTAGAATGTGCATATCACCGGCGAGATTCACGTGACCGCTGGTCACACCAGCCTCCAGCAGACAGGCCGCTGCACGATCTGCTGCGTATTCCTTGCCGAAGCCGCCGAAGTCCAGTTCCATACCGGCCACTGGCAGTCGCACAGTGTCGCCTTCGCGCACCACGGCGCGCCAATTGATGAGCGGCAGTAGCGCTTGCAGTGCATCCGGCTCTGGCAGCTGTTTAAGCTTGAAGTTCCAGACGCGGCGCAGCACGCCGCTGGTAATGTCGAAAAGGCCGCCGCTGTGCTGAAAGAGCAGCTCGGCCTTGTCGAGAAGATCGAGTGTTTCTGCGTCGCAGATCACGGCAGTGGCTGCGAGAGGTGAGGAAGTCGCGGGCACGGCTTGCTCCCACGAGCGGTTGATCACTGAGAGCAGGCTGGCGGGACGATAGCGCGAATACTTGTGCTCAATGCGCAGCACCTCGGCCTCGGCCAGCGCCGACAGGCGACGTGCCTCTTCGGCACTGACGCCAGCCAGCACCACTTCGCAGTGACTGGCCATGGCCTTGAACTCATGTCTGTAGATCGGTGCTGACATGGACTGCTTCCTCTTTGCTACTTGAGGCCTATGCCACTAAAAGGAATGACTGATCCCGAACTGAATGCTGCGTGCGCCGAAGTCCTTGAGGCCATCACTACCATTTCCAAGTGCCCAGCTGCCCTTCTGTTCGTACTGCTCGAATTTCACATCAGCTGTCCAGTTTTCACCGAACTGCTTGGTAAGCTTCGCGCCATAGGTGATTGCGCCGAACGACGACAGGCGTTGGTCCATGGACGTATAGCGACCATCCGCATACAGCGGATACACCACAGAGATCGGTGCGCCGAGGGTGTCTGCATCTGCCCACGGGTCGTTCGCAACCGGGTCGTAATAAAAGTTGGCGGCAGACTGTGAGTAGTAGCGCAGCAAGGGTGACACGGTCCACTGGTTCGGCAGATTGAACACGTAGTCGAACTCTAGCGTGTGCGCGTCGATATCGTTGCTGTCGGTGTAGTAACGGTAAGAGGAGTGCAGCGTATTGGCGCTCTCGGTGAAGTGATGGTTCCAGCGCACCAGCACCGAATCGCTGTCGCGACTATCGGGCCGTGCGTCATAGAGCTTGTACTGATCCGAGTAGTACCCGCGACCACGGGTATGGTGGTAGGTCACCTGAGCGATGTCAGTCTGGCCGAGCACCTGAGTGACACCAAGTGCCACGTCAACCACTCGCTTGTCCTCTTTCTGGGTCAGGAAAATACTGTTCGGAAGTATCTGGTCCGCCGTGTAGCCGAGGCCGACGATGAACGTGGTGTTCTGGCTAGGCGTTGACCAGGAATTCTGGATTGAGTAGTTGCGCGAGATATAGTCCTTCTCCTTTGAGTAGGCGGTTCCCACGGTCACGCTGCCCTGCTGGAAATAGCGGGTTACGGCGCCGGTATAGGCTTTGCGTGTGTCCTTGATCTGCGCGAGCGAAGACGAGTGATAGCGCGGCGATGCGCCCGATATTGCATCATGCACGGCCGTGCCGGTGATGCTCCACTGCCCTGCAATCGGCACCTGGATCAGAAAGGATTCGGCATCAATATTGATACGGTCATCCGACGGCTGATAGTCGCGATAGTTCAGCGTTTTGAAATTGATTGTGGATTTTTCCGGTGCCGCCTCGGCTAATACCGGCTGGGCCACCAGCGCCGCAGTGGTCGCGGCCACTGCCACGAGACCGCTGCGCCGCAAGGCGCCTAACAACTGGCTGCCATCAGGAGAAGTTTTCATCTTGAATTCCTTTGTGTGCGATTAGTCGCAGCCAATTAATTACAACCACATCCACCACCACCGACGCCCGCGCCACCGAAGGCAGCTTCTTTACTGCTATAGGTGTGCTCTACATAGGCCGAGTCGAGCTTGTCTTCGTCGAATATCATTTCTGGTTTGGCGAGAATGCCTTTCTCCCAGGGCTGCACGGGCTGGATCAGCGAACAGGCGCTGACGCCAGCGGCCATCACGGCGAGGACCAGGGCTCTCTGCACCATTGGCAGGGATGATTTGCGGGGCTGTTTCATGGGTTTTTCTCCTTCGTTATTTGCTTGCGAGAGCCTTTTGAATGGCAGCTTCCAGATCGGCCTTGTGGGAGTCGTTGAATCCCGTGTGTTGCATAATTATTTCGCCGTTACCGTCGATCAGGTAGCTGGTAGGCATGCCCTTGACGCCGTACTGCGGCGGCATGTTGGCCAGGGGGTCGAGTGCCACAGTAAAGCTGGCGGGGTTGTCGGCGAGGAAATGATCTGCATCGGCACGCGCGGCATCGAGATTGACGGCGATGATTTCAAAGCCCTGTGCCTGATATTTGCCAAGCATCTCGTTCATCCAAGGGAAGGACTGGCGGCAGGGGCCGCACCAGGATGCCCAGAAGTCGACATAGACAATCTTGCCCTTGTGATCACTCAGGCTGATGTTGGCGCCAGCGGCGGTAGGCAGCGTGAATGCCGGTGCCGGAGCGGCCATGCTGCCCATGGCAAAAGCCAGTGCAGTGGCGCCGAGGGCGAGCGAAGTCATGCGACGAAATGTGTGTCTGCGGTGAGTCAGGGCGGCGTACATAGAATTTCCTCATTCATGGTTTTTCAGGAATGAGATGATAATGACGCGTTTAACTTAAAGGATTATTAATCGCTGAAGGGCGTTCTTGCAGACTCGTCACCATAAGTTGATCTAACGGGTTGCATTGTGACTATTTGTATCCGTGGCGGTTCGCGCGAAGTAAATGAGGTATATTCCCGCCCCTGTAAAACAAGCCTGCCAAAGACCTGACAAGAAGAGTGTTTGCTGATGTTCAAGAAGAATCGCAAGTCCCTGCTGGCACGCGCCAGCGCTGCCGCCTCCCTCTCAGTGCTAGCAGCCATCCCCCTCGTTGCCCAGGCCCAGGAGATCGTTCCTCAGCTTACCAAGATCGATGAAAGCGAGGCCAACATCCGCCTTGATGGCCGTCTTGACGAAGGCATCTGGCAGCGCATTCCCATTGTCGATGACATGAAGGTGGTGATTCCCGATACGCTGGCGGATGCTTCGCTGGAAACTCACACCCGCATTTTCTACACCGAACGCGGCATCTACGTCGGCATCATGAACTTCCAGGAAGAATCCACACTGGTGGCGCGCATGACCTCGCGTGACACCCGCCTGGAACGCGACGGCGTTGTCATCATGATCGACCCCTCCGGCGAAGGTCTCTACGGCTACATGATGCGCGTCAATCTGGGCGGTTCCATGACAGACGCCACTATCCTGCCGGAGCGTCAGCTCAATCTGCAATGGGACGGCTCTTGGGATGCCGAGACCAGTGTGGTTGAAGGTGGCTGGGTGGCCGAGTATTTCATTCCCTGGTCCATGGTGTCCTTGCCCCAGGTGGCCGGTGAGACCCGCCGCATCGGCTTCTATACGGAGCGCCAGCTCGGCTCCACCGGCGAGACCTGGTCTTCGCCAGCGCTCCCGGAGACCGTCAACGAGTTTCTCTCTGCCTTCCGTAAGTACGAGCTGCAGGACATCGAACCGCGCACCCAGGTTACCTATTACCCCTACGTCTCCACGACCCATGACAGCATCAAGAGCGACACCAGCATCCGTACCGGTGCCGAGGTGTTCTGGCGTCCATCGTCCAACACGCAGATCTCTGCAACACTGAACCCGGACTTCGGCAACGTCGAATCCGATGACGTGGTGGTCAACCTGACAGCCTTCGAGACCTTCTTCCCGGAGAAGCGCTCCTTCTTTCTGGAAGGACAGGACGTCTTCAACACCTCGCCACGCTCGCAGGGCGCTCGCGGGCCGGGCGGACCATCGACCATGTTGAACACGCGCCGCATCGGTGGCGCCGCGAGACTCACCGTTCCAACCGGCGTCAGCGTCACGGCCACTGACCTCAGCCAGCCGTCCGACCTGCTCGGCGCATTGAAGCTGACTGGGCAGAGTGGCAGCTGGCGCTACGGCACCTTGATCGCGTCCGAGGATGACATGGAGATTCGCGGCCGCCGTGCCGACGGGTCCCGCGTGAAGCTCGAATCCCAAGGCCGTGATTTCGCCGTTGCCCGTCTTCTCTATGAAAACACCAATGGTGGTGGACGCCGTGCCATCGGCTGGATGGGTACCAGCAGCATGCACCCGGACAACGACGGCATCGTCAACGGCGTGGATCTGCATTACTTCTCTGCCGACACGCGCTGGGTGGCCGATGCTCAGTTGCTGCACAGCGATACGCGTGGCGTGACCGGTGCCGGTGGCTTTGCCGACATCGTGTATCAGCCGATGCGAGGGCGTCAGCACCGTCTGGCCTTGTCCTATCTGGACGAGACGCTGGATATCAACGATCTCGGCTTCCTGAGCCGCAACGACAACTTTCAAGCCGATTACAGCTACAACCGCAACGAGTCCAATATCGAGGGCCTGCGCTCACGCAGCAGCAGTTTTCAGTTCCTCAATCAGTGGAACGTCTCCGGGCAGCCGACGCGTCTGGCTTTCTTCTTCATGCGCAATTACACCTTCCTGGACAACACCACGCTGCGGACAGGATTCCGTTACTTCAACCCGCGCATTGATGACCGGCTCGGTCGCGGCTCGGGCGAGTTTCGCATTCCTGAACGCTGGTCTGCCAATATTGGCTGGAGCAGCGACCCCGGTCGTCCGCTGAGCTACGGATTCAACCTCGACGGCAACCAGGAAGATCTGGGCAAGAAGATTGTCACCACGTCCGTGGACATGAGCTATCGCCCCGTGGACAGCTTCTCCCTCGGGATGGAAGTGGCCTACTCCGACCGTGAGGCGCTGCTGGTCTACAAGGGCAATGGCCGTTACACCAGCTTCGAAGGAACACAGTGGGCGCCGAAGGTCACCATGGATTACTTCATCAGTGCCAAACAGCAGCTGCGCTTCAGCATGCAGTGGACCGGCCTGAAGTCGCAGGAAGACCGCTTTTGGCAAGTCGACGCGAAAAAGCTGCGCCGCCTGCTACCGGTGGCCAAGCCGAACCTCGTCTCCGACGACTTCATCATCAGCCGCATGACTTTCCAGGCGCGCTATCGCTGGGAGATCGCTCCGCTGTCGGATCTCTTCGTGGTCTATACCCGTGGCTCCAACATTCCGGGCACGATGTATGACGACTACGGCAGCCTTCTTTCCGAAGCCTGGTCGGAGCCGATCGTGGACACGCTTGTCGTGAAACTGCGCTACCGCCTAGGTTCGTAATTGTCATGTGGGAGCGGGCCTGCCCGCTCCCACAGTCCGTATTCAGGCGATCCGACGCACGCGGGAGACACCAAGCTGGAAACATCCACACTGCTTCACAGAGCGACCCTCTTGCTCTGTCTATGGTTGATCCCCGCATTGGCGCAGTCGCATGACTGGAGCGCCTACGATGGCCTGCTGGCCGCGCATGTGACACCGGGCGAACGCAATGGCATTCACCATCACCGTGTCGACTATCAGGCCGTGCGTCAGGACCCTCGCTACGCGCAGGCGCTAGCCATCGTCGCCAATTTCCCGGTTGCGCAGCTTACGGAGCGTAGCGCCCGTCTCGCGTTTTACATCAACGCCTACAACCTCTATGCCATCAAGATGGTGATCGATCACTTGCCCCTGGAAAGCATTCGCGACGCGGGCTCACTCTTTTCGCCCGTGTGGGGGAAAGAGGCGGGCAGCATCGGTGGTCAGCCCGTGACCCTGGATGAGATCGAGCACGAGATACTGCGCCCCATGGATGAGCCGCGCGTGCATTTTGCCATTGTCTGCGCCTCGCTCAGCTGCCCGAATCTGCGCTCTGAGGCTTTCACCGCTGAGAAGCTGGAGCAGCAACTGGATGACCAGACGCGCAGTTTCCTGCTGGAGAGCAGCAAGGGCTTGGCGCTGGAGGGGAATCGGGTGCGTGTGTCGCAGATCTTCGACTGGTTTGGTGAAGACTTCGAAGCCGCTGGCGGCGTGGAGACCTTCCTGCGCCGCTACCGTGAACTGCCCGCCAGCATCAGACTACGCGCCGATCTGCCCTATGACTGGAGCCTGAACGGCCTCTAACCACTGATTGTGGGAGCGAGCCTGCTCGCTCCCACAACTCGATCAGAGCTTCTTCGCCTCTTCCATCACCAGGCTGAACTCCGGCCGCAACTTGTAGTCTTCCTCCGCGAACTTGGCGCGGATCACCCCCTGCGCGTCGATCAGGAAGATGCCTGGATAGGGAATGCCGTAGGGCCGCTGTCCCGGCTCGTACTGCGTATTCCGGAGGCCCATGGCGTTGACGTGCTTGACGTTTTCGTCGAACAGCAGCGGGAATTCCACGCCGTGCTCTTCTGCCGCCGCTGCCAGTGTGGCCACGGGATCATAGGTCATGGAGGCAACGTTGATGCCCATGGCTTGAAACTCCGGCTCTGCCTCGACCAGCCTTTGCAACTGTGCGATACAGTATGGGCACCAGTCGAAAGAGCGGCTCATGACCAGCACCAGGCCCTTCTCTCCGCTGATGTCCTGCAGACTGCGCAGCGTGCCGGTCTGGTCCTGCGCGGTGATCGGGGGCAGCGCACTGCCCACCGGCAACTGCGGCGCCCAGATGAATTCCTGAGCCTGCGCGGATTGCAGGAGCAACAGACTCAGCGTTATCGCTGGCAGGCCCGCGAGGATGGTGCGGCGAAGCAACTGGATAAAGAGCATGGTTTGGTCTCCACAAATAGGCGCTTGAGCGCGGCGTCCAAAGGATATCTGCAATTCGGTCGATAACGTTAGAACTAAAAAGGTTAAATTCCACCGGGGGGGGCGATCATGATCCTGGAAAAAATCATGAGCACGCATGTGGTGACCGTCGGTCTCGACGACTCACTGCGTGAGATCAAGGAAATTTTCGACCACGGGAAAATCCATCACCTGCTGGTGGAAGAGAAAGGTCAGCTCTACGGTGTCATCTCGGACCGGGATCTGTGGCGGGCCATCAGTCCCAATCTGGGTACGCCGTTCGAGTCGAGCCGAGATGCGGCGACGCTCAACAAGCGGGCTCACCATATCATGACCAGGAAGCCGATCAGCCTGCAAAGGGAGGCGGATATCTTCGAAGCCATTTCCATCTTCAACAAGCACAGGATCTCCTGCATTCCTATCGTGACCGGTGAGGGGCATATCGTCGGCATTATCACCTGGCGCGACATCTTGCGGTTGCTGGAGGTCAACTATAAGGCTCTCAACGCTGAGCGGGCTTGAGTCGTTCCATATCCCGCTTGCACTGAAACCTTGATCTGCAACGTTGCAGCGCCCATTCTTAGTCGTATACTCCGGGCCAGTTCTGACCGATTCCCCAGGAATCAAAAAGCAGCCACAGGAGAAGACCATGATATTCCGACAACTCTACGATGCCCCCTCGTCCACCTATACTTATCTGCTGGCCGACGACGAAAGCCACGAGGCAATTCTGATCGATCCGGTATTCGAGCAGTCCCAGCGCGATCTGGCGCTGTTACGCGAACTGGGTCTGACCCTGAAGATTGTCGTAGACACCCACGCCCATGCCGACCACATCACCGCCGCCTGGCTGCTGCAGCAGAAGACGGGCTGCAAGATTGCGTTGTCGGGTAATGCTGGCGCGGTCAATGTCGATGTCGCGCTGGCTCACGGCGATACCTTCGGGGTCAAGGGAATCACGCTGGAGGCCCGTGCTACGCCCGGCCACACCAATGGCTGCACGAGCTTTGTGCTTGCCGATCACAGCATGGTGTTTACCGGTGATGCACTGCTGATCCGTGGCTGCGGCCGCAGCGACTTCCAGCAGGGCAACCCGGCGCGGCTGTTCCACTCGATTACGGAACAGCTCTTCACGCTGCCGGACGACTGTGCCGTGTATCCTGCACATGACTATAACGGCCGCACACGCTCCTCGGTTCTGGAAGAGAAGATTTATAACCCGCGTGTCGGTGGCGGCGCCAATGAGAAAGATTTTGTGCACTACATGAACGCGATGCAGTTGCCGCATCCTAAAAAGATAGACGAGGCCCTGCCCAACAACCTGCGCTCAGGTAAACCCGAAAGTGGCAAGATGCCCGAAGAGCCCACCTGGGCAGAACTGCGAGTAACCTTTGCTGGGGTTCCGGAAGTGGAGCCGGAGTGGGTGGTGCAGCACCAGCCTGAGCTGACGATTCTGGATGTGCGCGAGGCTGACGAATTGGGCGAGGTGGTCGTAGGGCTGGGCAATGCCCTGATGATTCCGTTGAGCCAGTTGCGCGCACGCATCAACGAAGTCCCGAAGGATAAGCCGGTAGTAACGCTGTGTCGTTCGGGCAAGCGTTCCTCGATTGCGACCACGATCCTGAAGAGTGCAGGTCACGACAAGGTGGCCAATATCCATGGCGGATTGCTGCACTGGCAGGATCTTTGATCTCACCATTTGGGAGCTTGCCCGCAAGCTCCCACAGTTTGTTAACAGCTGTACGATTCAGTCGCGCCCCCGGCGGCGGTTTCGCACCCGTTTATACTCTGTGAGGTTTTGTGGTTCCCGATGGCATTGCTTAGCCGGTACACTCTTTACTAATATCGGCCTTTAAGAATCTCGGATTCCTCAAGCAGGTTGAAATTATCCATGATCAAGAAAATCCTCAAGGCGTGTTGTGTTGTCGCGATTTCTCTCCTGTTGGTTGGATGCTCGGGAGAGCAACAGGAAGGCGCTGCTGCCGATGGGCTAATCGGGCAATTGATCGTGACTGGTTCCAGCACCATTGCCCCGCTGGCCGGTGAGATCGCCAAGCGCTTCGAACAGGAGCATCCGGGAACTCGCATCGACGTCCAGTCCGGCGGTTCCTCGCGCGGCATCGCCGATGTGCGCCGTGGTACGGCCGACATCGGCATGGTGTCGCGTCAGCTTAATCCCGATGAGATCGATCTCGTCGCGTATCCGATTGCCCGCGACGGTGTCGCCGTCATCCTGCACCGCGACAATCCATTGCAGGCGCTCAGTGAGGATCAGATCGTCGCCATCTACACCGGGAGTGTCACGCGTTGGAGTGAGATCGGTGGCGCCGACGCGCCGATCACTGTCGTCAACAAGGCCGAGGGACGCTCCACGCTGGAGCTGTTCCTCAGCCACTTCAAGCTGCGTAATGAAGACATCCGGCCCTCCGTGATCATCGGGGACAACCAGCAGGGCATCCGCACTGTCGCGGCCGATCCCAACGCCATTGGCTATGTTTCGATTGGCACGGCTGCTTTCGAGGTCACTCGTGGCACACCGATCAAGGCGTTGCCGATGGACGCCGTCGAGGCGACGCTGGAGAGTGTTCGCAACGGGTCGTTTCCGCTGTCGCGTCCATTGCATCTGGTGACACTGCCGGAGGCGGGTGCTGGCGCAGGGGCGGCAAGGGCAGAGTCTGCCGCGTTGATCCAGGCCTTCATTGAGTACGCGGCCTCCTCCCAGGTCGATGATCTGACGGAGGCCCAGTACTTTGTCCCCCTCGCGCACTGAAACATCTCTGCTGTGGTTATTGCGGGCACTGGCGGCCATCGCCGGCGCGATCACTCTGCTGATCGTGGTGTTTCTGCTGGTGGAAGCCTGGCCGGCGCTGCGCTCGCCCGGCTTCACGCATTTTCTCAGCGATGAAGCATGGTTTCCCTCCAGCAGCACCCCACAGTTCAACATCGCTCCTATGGTCGCGGGGACCGTCGCCGCAACACTGGGCGCGATGCTGTTGGCCACGCCACTGGGGATTGCGGCAGCCCTGTTCTGTCGTTTCTATGCGCCTCCTGCCCTGGCCAGTGGCTTTCGCCGTCTGCTGGAATTGCTCGCCGGCATCCCCTCGGTTGTCTATGGATTCTGGGGCCTGGTGGTGCTTACCCCGCTGATACGGCAATGGGCGCCGCCCGGGCAAAGCCTGCTCGCAGCTGTGTTGATTCTCAGTTTGATGATTCTGCCCACGATTGCGCTGCTCAGCGAGACGGCATTGCGCAGCATTCCGCGCAGTTATCTGCAGGGAGCGGCGGCACTGGGGTTGTCGCGATGGCGAACCATCAGTGGTGTGGCGTTGCCGGCAGCCCGCTGCGGCATTGCCTCGGCGATCATGCTGGCCGCCGGCCGTGCTATCGGCGAGACCATGGCGGTCCTGATGGTGGCGGGCAATATCGTGCAGGTGCCGGACAGCATCTTCGCACCGGTGCGCACACTGACGGCCAACATCGCGCTGGAGCTTGGTTACGCCATGGGCGGGCATCGTGCGGCGCTGTTCGTCAGCGGGCTGATGCTGTTGGTGCTGATCGTCGTGCTGGTCACGCTCAGTGATTGGATCATGCGGGAGGAAATCCATGGCTGAAAAGACGACGCGTGTCGTCAGCGGGGGGTTTTTGCCGCCGGCGCGACGGGGAACAGATTGGCCGGATCGCATCGCTACCGTTCTTATGTGGGCAGTGGCACTGTTGATCACGGCGGTGTTCGTCTGGATCGTCGGCGACCTGGTCCTGCAGGGTCTGCCGCATCTGTCATGGGAGTATCTGAGCGCAGGGCCGGAGGACGCCGGTCGTGGCGGTGGCATTGCGCCGATTCTGGTCTCGACGCTGCTGATCCTGGCGGTGTGCATGGCCGTCAGCATCCCACTGGGATTGGGGACGGCCGTCCTGCTTTCCGAGTTCGGCCGCCGCAATCAGTTTTTTGGCCGCCTGGTCCGCTATTCCCTCGACGTGCTCGCCGGGGTTCCTTCGATTGTCTTCGGCCTGTTTGGCAATGCCTTTTTCAGTATTACTCTCGGGATGGGTTTCTCGATTCTCTCCGGCGGGCTGACGTTGTCCTGCATGGTGTTGCCGTTGCTGATACGCTCCACCGAAAGCGCGCTGCGTGCAGTGCCCGATGATTATCGCCGTGCCGCCGCTGCGCTGGGCTTACCCGTATTTACCGCGCTGTGGCGTATCCTGCTGCCTGCCGCGACGCCCGGGCTGATTGCGGGGCTGGTCCTCGGCATCGGCCGTGCACTCGCCGAGACCGCCGCGCTGTTGTTTACCAGTGGCTACGTGGACCGCATGCCGGGCTCGCTGCTCGACTCCGGCCGCGCATTGTCGATCCACATCTACGATCTGGCGATGAATGTCCCCGGTGGCGAAAGCAATGCCTATGCCTCGGCGGTCGTCCTGATCGGCTTGTTGCTGGTGATCAATGCGCTGACCTTCCGGGCGGCGGATCGCTGGCTCCATCAAGGTATTACTCCCGTCTGAGAACATGTCATGATCGACCACACTTCTCCTGCCACTCCGTCACCCGCTTGCGAAGACTCGCAGGGTTTGCGCCCCTGGGCTCAGCGCCGGGCCTGCTGTGCGAATCTGGAACCCTGCATCGAGGTGCGTGACCTCGTGGTGCGTTATGGCGACAAGCCGGCACTGGATCGGGTGACACTGACGATTCCTCGGGGTTGCATCACCGCTGTCGTTGGCCCGTCCGGCTGCGGCAAGAGCAGTTTCCTCAACACGCTGAATCGGTTGAGTGATCTCACTGCGTGCTGCGATGTCAGTGGCAGTGTCAAATTTGAGGGGCAGGAAATTGTAGGCACCGATCTGGACCTGATCGCGCTGCGGCGCCAGGTCGGCATGATCTTCCAGAAGCCGAATCCGTTTCCCCTGTCGATACGCGAGAACCTGACGTTTCCACTGCAACATCACGGCATGAAAAAGCGCGCGGATCGCGAGGCCAAGATGGAAAATATGCTGCGCCGCGTGGGTCTGTGGAACGAGGTGAAGGATCGATTAGATGCGCCCGCGCTCGGCCTTTCCGGCGGTCAGCAACAGCGTCTGTGTCTGGCGCGCGCATTGGTGCTCTCGCCGCGCGTGCTGCTGCTCGATGAACCCTGCAGTGCGCTCGACCCCCTCGCCAGCGCGGTGGTGGAAGATCTTATCGCCTCACTGCGTGGTGATTACACGGTGGTGATCGTCACTCACAATCTCGCGCAGGCTCGCCGCATTGCCGATCACGTCGCCATGTTCTGGCTCGTCGATGGCGCTGGCACAGTGGTGGAGCACGGCAGCGCCGCCAACGTCTTCGAAGCGCCCGCCAACCCCATCACCGCAGCCTACATCGCCGGTGCCAGAGGCTGACCTGTTCATACGATCTCTGTTCTGCCGTGGGAGCGAGCCTGCTCCCACAGTTTCAGCATTTATAGACCAAAAACACTCCATCCCCCACCGGCGCCAGATACGAATGCACCCGCGCGTCGCGTGCAATCTTGTCATTGAGCGCCCGGATCGCCACCGTGTCCTCATCCTGTGCGCGGGCATCCACCACCAATCCATCCCACAAGCAGTTATCCAGTACGATCAACCCGCCCGGCCGCAGCAACTGCAGCGCGAGTTCGTAATACGCGTCGTACCCCGTCTTGTCCGCATCGATGAACACAAAATCAAAACTTCCGGCCTGCCCCTGTGTCAGCAGCCCGCGCATCGTCTCCTGCGCCGGTGCGAGCCGCAGATCAATTCTGTTCTCCACGCCAGCCTGCTGCCAGTAACGCCGCGCCACCGCCGTCCACTCTGCGCTGATGTCGCAGGCAATCACGCTGCCATCGTCAGGCAACGCCGCAGCGGTGATCAGCGTGCTGTACCCGGTATACACGCCAACCTCCAGCGTGCGCCGCGCACTCATGGACTTGAGCAGCAGCGTCATGAAGCGCGCCTGCTCGTGAGAAATTTGCATCTGCGCGCCCTCCATCGTGGAGGTCTCGCGCTGCAGTGCCTGCAGCACCGGCGCTTCGGGCTCCAGATGCTCGGTGATGTAGTGATTGATTGGCTCGTCGACCTTGATCCAGCGGGACATGAGGTTTCTCCGTGAAGAATGGTTAGCTGATGGATAATGTAACAGCCTTGGTGATGTAGCTCATGCTGAATGTGTCATGTGCAGCAGGGGAGTGCGGCCGAATTTGAACATCAGTGCTAAACTCAAACAGGGACTGGGTGTACACGCCAAGGCAATTTGAGAAGGTGACTTATGCAGGCATCATTTAAGACGCTAGAAGAGCAGGCCTTAAACCGTAACGCTGAAGAAAGAGCAAAATTGGCGGAGCTAATGCTTGAATCATTGAATACTCCTCTCGCTGAAATCACCAGGCAAGGAATCACATGAACCCCCGCATCACCGTCATCAGCCTCGGCGTCACCACTCCCAAAACCACCCTCATCGGGCTGGTAGATCCCAAAACCCCCGCCAACGTCGGCTCCGTCATGCGTGCCGCCAGATGCTATCAGGCGCAGGCAGTGCGCTATACCGGCGAGCGCTTCGGCCATGCAGCCCGGTATCACACCGATACCAAAAGCACGACCAGCACAATTCCGTTGCTGCAGGTTGATGACCTGGTGGAGGGCTTGCCATCCCCCATGAAGATTGTCTGCGTCGAGCTGGCTGAAGGGGCGACACTCCTCACCGAGTTTATACACCCCGACCATGCGCTCTACATTTTTGGCCCTGAGGACGGCTCCATTCCTCAGGACATCATCAATGCGGCAGACAGCGTCGTTTACATTCCTACCATCGGCTGCATGAATCTGGCAGCGACGGTGAATGTTGTGCTGTACGACCGGCTTGCCAAGTCGACCCAGAGTATCGATAGCGACGAGCGCATCAAAAGCAGTCGCGACATTAACAATCGCTTGAAGGTAAATTCCTGCGGCGCCAGTGTAGATTCCAGAGCTGGTATCCGCGCCTGTTGATCGGGCTGCCGGACTCGGCAGCATGCAACGGTGACTAGTGGCTGGCCAGTAACGGCAGCTCATGCAGGTACATGGAGTGCGGAAAGACTGCGATGTGGAGGACCAGCCAGAGCACAGAAAAAACACGGACTGGCCACTTCAAACGTTCCCAGCGTGTGTAGAGCAGATACCCCAGAGCGACCATCAACTGGTCCGTAATGATGCGATTTCCCCAGAATTCCACGCCCTGAAACCAGTACGTGACCACTTCATAGGAGGCGCCGGCTTCGAGATAGTGTTCGACCATTTCCCAGAGAAAGCTGACACTGAGCACAATGAAAATTTCGAACTTCTTGCGCAACTGCTTGCTCATGGTTTCAGCAGGAGCCATCGCGTAAGAGGCCAGCCCAGCGAGAGAGCCAAGGCCGATGCCCATGGCCAGATGTTCAATCGACCAGACGTCAAACCAGGCCTGTGTCTTCAGGCCCCATATCTCCGCACCAAATAGCACCGCTACTTTCTCCACAACTATGTTTTGCAGGGCTGCTTTATCTCAGGTCCGGAGCCCCCCCCGGGTCGCGCCGGATGGTATCAATTGGCAAATTTTGGCACAAGGGCGGCACAATGGCTGCACGAAGGCGACGCCAGGGGCAGAATCTGCCTTCGATATCGCCAGGTTCGCCGGGATCTCGGCCCGCTGCTCGACGCGCTCGCTGATTGATCCGTTTGCAGACAAGAAAAGTCCGTGGAGGGCGGTGATGATGCTTGGCGCGGTGATCGTGATGGGCGCAGTGATGTGGTATCGCGGGGTGTTTGCGGGGGTTGGTGGGGTAAGTCGGATTAAGTGGGAAGGAAGTTAGCGGTGTGGTATGAATACAACCAGTTTGAGCCTTGGAGAGCATTGAGGGCATACCTTACATGCAGATGGACAGTCTCTGAATAGGATTGAAAGGAGCGGCAGATGGACCACCAGATGATGAACATGTTTGCGGTGCCATTGTACCGCTCGTCGCTCAAGCGCGCCTTCACTGCGGAGGAGGTGCGTTTTTTTCAGAATGAGCTGCGCGATCCGGTGCTATCGATTTCAAACTCTTCGTCCAAGAACAAGAATGTTCTGGGGGCGGCGGAGATGCAGAAGATTCGAGCAGTACTGCAGGAGGATCTCGATAACTTTTTCGGCATTGTCTTCAACACGTCCAATGATGTGCAGTTGAAAATCACGCAGTCCTGGCTGACAAGTTCGGTGAAGGGCCAGTCCCATCACGCGCACACGCATCCCAATAGCATCGTCAGCGGTGTGCTCTACATCAACCTGGCGCCGCATGACGGTATCAGCTTTTATCGCAATGAAGACAATCAATGGTACGAGCTGTTGCGGAAGGAAGATTCGTACTATAACGCCTATCGCTATTTCATCCAGACTTCCGTGGGGGACATCGTGCTGTTTCCCTCGAATGTGCAACACGGGGTGCAGCAGGTGACGGAAAATATCGAGCGGGTGAGCCTGTCGTTCAACAGTTTTTTTTCGGGGGAGATGGGGCGGGAAGAGTTTTCGAACAAACTGCGGATCAGTCTGGACTGATGCATCCGGGCTGATGCACGGCAAGGACGTAACCAGCCCGACCAGTGTGGTCGAGGGTGCGGACTGGCACAGTGGGTTGCCGTACTGTGCAGCCACACTCAGGCTTTGAAGCCTTTGCCGACGACATACACTTCGCGCGAGCGTGAACGCGAGGCGTCGGGCTTGCGGACCACGACTTTGTCAAAACTGGTGCGCAGATCCTTGAGAAAGTCATCGTACCCCTCACCGTGAAATACCTTGGTCAGGAAGTTTCCCTTCGGCTTGAGCACTTGTCGGGCCATGTCCAGCGCGAGTTCAACGAGATACATTGACGAGGCCTGATCGGCTGCGTCCACGCCACTGATATTGGGGGCCATGTCGGAGACGACCAGATCGGCCTGCTCCCCATTGAGTGCGGCGAGAATCCGTCCGAAAACTTCTTCTTCGGTGAAGTCGCCGAGGATGAATTCGACATCCGCGATCGCGTCCATCGGCAGGATATCGGAGGCGATCACTTTGCCCTTGCTGCCGACCATCGGCGCCAGAATCTGTGACCAGCCTCCGGGCGTGGAGCCGAGGTCGAGCACCAGCATGCCGGGGCGGCTGAGCTTGTCCTTGTCGAGCAGTTCGATCAGCTTGTAACTGGCACGGGAGCGATAGCCGTCGATCTGCGCCTTCTTGACGTAGGGGTCGTTGATGTGTTCTTCCAGCCAGCGGTTACTGCTTTTGGATCGGGCCATGGATCGGGGTGCTCGGTTTCCTGCTATGGGGCGCAAAGCATAGCAGTTCGGGGGGGCATGTGGGAGCGGGCAAGGCCCGCTCCCACATGCACGGCGACGCTGACAGGCAGCAGCGGGATGAGTACAATGCCGCCATTCCTTAGCCTCTGCCGGAGTCACCGGCCAGGACCTTCGCATGATTCGCATTACCGAGCTATCGCTGCCCCTCGACCATCCCACTGCAGCACTACGCAAAGCTATCGTCACCCGCCTGAAAATTCGCGACGAAGACCTGCTGGATTTCACGGTATTCAAACGCAGCTACGACGCCCGCAAGAAGAACAGCGAGATCACTTTCGTTTACATCGTTGACCTCAGCGTGCCTGACGAAGCTCAGGTCCTCGCAGGCTTCCCTGGCGATCAACATGTGCGTGTGGCACCCGACACTCGTTACAAGGTCGTGGCACAGGCTCCGGATGGGTTGGCTGAGCGGCCGATCGTCATCGGCTTCGGCCCCTGCGGCCTGTTCGCCGCGCTGACCCTCGCGCAAATGGGCTTCAAGCCAATTGTGCTGGAGCGGGGCAGAGACGTGCGCACCCGCACCAAAGACACCTGGGCATTGTGGCGTAAGAAGGTGCTCACACCGGAGTCGAACGTGCAGTTCGGTGAGGGCGGTGCCGGGCTGTTCTCCGACGGCAAACTCTACAGTCAGATCAAGGACCCGAAGTTCTACGGCCGCAAGGTGATGCACGAGTTCGTCCGCGCCGGAGCGCCCGAGGAAATCATGTTCGTGAACAAACCGCACATCGGCACTTTCCGGCTGACCGGTGTGGTGTCGACCATGCGTGAGGAGATTCGTGCGCTGGGCGGCGAGGTGCGCTTCGAGAGTCGCGTCGTCGATCTGCTGATGAACAATGGCCGCGTGGAGGGCGTGGTGCTGGACAATGGCGAAGAGCTGCGCAGTCGTTATGTGGTGCTGGCGCTGGGCCACAGTTCCCGCGACACCGTGCGGATGCTGCATCGGCGCGGTGTGTTCATGGAGGCCAAGCCCTTCGCAATCGGCTTTCGTATCGAGCACCCGCAGTCGCTGATCGACAAGGCGCGTCTGGGCAAGTATGCGGGACATCCGGAACTGGGCGCGGCCGATTACAAACTGGTGCATCACGCTAAGAACGGCCGCGCCGTTTACAGCTTCTGCATGTGCCCCGGTGGCACAGTGGTAGCCGCGACCTCCGAGGTAGGGCGTGTGGTCACCAATGGCATGAGCCAGTACTCACGAAACGAACGCAATGCCAACTCGGGCATTGTCGTCGGCATCAGCCCGGAGGAAGATTTTCCCGGCAGCCCCCTCGCGGGCATCGAATTGCAGGAAGCGCTGGAGTCGCGCGCCTACGAACTCGGTGGCGCTGACTACTGTGCGCCGGGACAACTGGTCGGTGACTTTGTGCGTGGCAAAGCCTCAAAAGAATTCGGCGAGGTGCAACCTTCCTACAAACCCGGTGTGCGTCTGGGTGATCTGGCTCCTTCATTGCCGGCTTATGCGATTGATGCGATTCGCGAGGCACTGCCGGAGTTCGGGAAACAGATACGGGGCTTCGACAGAGACGATGCTGTGCTCACCGGCGTTGAAACCCGGACGTCTTCACCCGTGCGTATTACCCGCGATCACGAGTCACTGCAGAGCATGAATCTGCGCGGGCTCTATCCGGCAGGCGAGGGCGCCGGCTACGCAGGCGGTATTCTATCGGCCGGTGTCGACGGGATCAAGATTGCCGAGGCGCTCGCCACGGCAATGCTGGCAGACTTGCAGGAGAACCATTGAGATGCACTTGAACCTTGATGACTTGAAGAAGCTGCAGCAGAAAAAATACCGCCAGGAATTTGGCTGCTTTCTCGCCGAAGGCGAACATCTGGTGCTGGAACTGCAGAAGGCGGCGCTGCACAAGCCGACGCTGCGCACGAGTGAGCTGTATGTCACCGAGGCTTACCAGAACTGGTCCAGTTCCCTGCGCAAACACGTCATCACCGACAAACAGATGGCGCAGATCTGCGACACCAAGACGCCGCAAGGGATCGTGGCCGTCGTGCCTGTGGAGGCGCTGCAGCTTGGTCACGCCACCCCACACTCTGTCTCTTCCAAAAGAGAGCGCGCGATCTATCTGCACGAGATTCAAGACCCAGGTAACCTCGGCACCATATTGCGCACGCTGGCGTGGTTCGGCAATTTCCGCTGTCTGCTCAGCCCTGGCTCTGTCGATCCGTTCAATCCGAAGGTCGTGCGCGCCAGCATGGGAGCGATCTTTCATCTCCCGCTGGAAGTGGAGGTGCCACTGGAATCGCTGGCCGCCAACTTCAGACGTATCGCCTGTCTCGACATGCAGGGCAGCAGCCTGAGCGCGCCCAGTTTCAAAGAGTGCGACTGCTACCTGTTCGGCAATGAGGCGCGTGGTGTGCCGCATGAGCAGCTGCAGGCGCTGGGTGCGCAACGTTTCGCGATCCCCGGCAGCGGTGCAATCGAGTCACTCAATCTCGCCACTGTCGTCAACATGTGTGCTTACGAATTGAATCGTAGTTCGTAGCGCTGCGAACACTGTTTTTATTTTTCAAACGTTATCCAAGGAGCCCGCCTCATGGCAGCCAGCAAGAAGTACGAATCGCGCTTGACCGAGAGTGTTGTGTCGGAAGGTGGTCTACAGGAGTGGACTGCCGAGATCATCCGACGCGCTTCGGCGAAAAAAATTGTGGTATCGAAGAGTCAGGGAGGCTTTGCATCGGAGGCCGAAGCGCAGACATGGGCTGAAAAAGAGCTGGCGGTGTTTCTGGAACTGAACGAGCGCAACAAGATAAAAAGCAGGAATAAGAAGCGCGATTAAAGCAGATGCTGCGGTTGACAATCCTCCGCCAAAAGTTCATGTTCAGCCGCTCTCGAATCTACCACGGCGTGCGCATGGTATGGACTGATACCATGCCGCACCGTCAAGACCAACCCATTGATATCTCTGAGGTGCTTCATGCTTAACAATAATTCCCTGAACCACACCGGGCAGCGCCTGCTGCGAAAGGCTGTCGCTTGCGCCCTTCTCGTCGCACTGCCCGGCATCGCGCTGGCGCAGGGTGGCGCGCGCGGCCCGGCTGAACACGCCAACGTCCCTCCCGTGAACAACCTGCCCAATCCCTACGAGACTGTCCGTAACTGGAGCACGCCTCCTGAAGGCCGCACCTGGGGTTCGATCAGCGCCATCAATATCGACATCGACGGCACCAGCCTGTGGGTCGGTGATCGCTGTGGCTCGAACTCCTGCGCCGGGTCGGACGTTGACCCTATCGTGAAACTCGATGCCGAAGGGCGTCCGGTGATGAGCTTCGGGGCCGGTCTGATCCTGTGGCCGCACGGCATGGACGTGGATCGTCAGGGCAATGTCTGGGTAGTGGACGCACGCTCCGCCACTGCGGCCGAGCTGGCAGCCAATCCGAACTCGGCAGGCAAGGGGCACACCGTGCTGAAGTTCAGTCCGCAGGGTGAGCTGTTGCTGACGCTGGGAACGCCGGGTGAAGCCGGTGATCCGCCCACGCATTTCACCGAGCCTAACGACGTGCTTGTGGCGCCTGATGGCAGCATCTACGTGGCTGAGACTCATGGTGCTCAGTTCCAGGACGAGCCCGGTCCCAATTCCAAGAGCCGTATCTCCAAGTTTGCGCCCGATGGCACCTTCATCAAGAGCTTCGGTGAATGGGGCTTTGAGGATGGTCAGTTGCGCTCACCGCATTCCCTGGCGATGGATTCCCAAGGCCGTCTTTTCGTCGCCGACCGTGGCAATCGCCGCATCCAGATCTTCGATCAGGACGGTGGTCATCTCGACACCTGGTATCAGTTCAGCCGTATCAGCGGGCTGTATATTGATGCCAACGACATGCTCTACGCCATCGACTCCGAATCCGATGAGAACTACAACCCGGGCTGGCGCAAAGGCTTGCGCGTAGGCAATGCCCGCACGGGTGAGGTGCTGTATTACGTTCCCGAGCACAACTCCGCACGACCTACAGGCATGGGCGGTATCGGCGCTATGGGTGAGGGTGTGGCCGTAGATCGCAACGGCAATGTCTTTGGTGGCGAGGTCGGCCCCGTTCAGGGGTTGACGAAGTTTATCCCGCGACTGATCGACTGATTACTGTTTGCTGTGCAAAGGGTCGGGGCAGGAAGTGCGGGGTCTGTGCAGCCCGCCTCGACCTTTTAATCATTTGACATAGGTCATGGCGACAATATCGGGGCCCATTACACTGCCCCAATGAAACTTCAATTGTCGTCAACATCCTTTCATGACTTCACTGCTCAGCCCGTGGGAGGGCTCTCGTCCGCCCGCCTCATGGAGCTGTTGCAAAAGTACGACAGGCCGGGGCCGCGTTATACCTCCTATCCACCGGCCACTGAATTCAAAGCGATGACAGCGGGGGTGTATCTCGACGCACTGGAGCGGCAGTCAGCACAGCTTGGTGATCTGGAGCCGTTATCGCTCTATATTCATATCCCTTTTTGCGCCTCGCCCTGCTTCTATTGCGGCTGCAACAAGATCATCACCCGCAACCGCGCCAACGTGCGGCAGTATCTGGACCACCTGCGCAAAGAAATGGCGTTGCTGCGCCTGCAATCCAACGTCTACAGGCGTCCGGTCACCCAGTTGCACTGGGGCGGCGGCACACCGACCTTTCTCGAAGATGCGGAGTTGACCGAGCTGGTGCATCTGACGGCACATTATTTCAATCTGCAGGCGCGCGAAGACCGTGATTATTCCATTGAGGTGGATCCGCGCACAGTCACCCGCGAGCGCATCGACTTGTTGCGCGGCTTGGGCTTCAATCGCATCAGTCTGGGGATTCAAGATTTCGACGAGCGTGTACAGAAGGCCATTAACAGGGTGCACGGCTTCGACGAGATTGTGGAGCTGGTAGAGACCATTCGTACCCGGGGTTTCAGTTCCTTGAATTTCGATCTGATCTACGGCTTGCCGTTGCAGACGGTCGAGACTATCCAGGAAACTCTGCGACAAGTAATTGCACTCTCCCCTGATCGGATCAGCTATTACAGTTATGCGCACCTGCCGGAGCGTTTTCCAGCGCAACGTGCCATCGATGCGCAGGACCTGCCAACCCCGGCTCAGCGCCTGGAGATACTGACGACGATCATCGATACTCTGACAGGTGCCGGTTATCTGTATATAGGCATTGACCATTTCGTCAAGAACAGTGACTCGCTGGCCCTGGCCAAGGCGCAGGGAAAACTGCGTCGCAATTTTCAGGGATACTCGATTGACAAGGCGGCGGATCTGATTGGCCTGGGAGTGTCATCGATCAGTACGGCGGGCAATGTGTTTGCGCAGAACGAGGTGCAACTGGAACGTTACTATCAGGCACTGGATGCGAATCAGTTGCCTATCGCAAGAGGCGTGGTGTCCGGGGAAGAGGATGCCCTGCGTTGCGAAATAATCGAGCAATTAAGCTGTTTCCGCGCGCTCGATATCAGCGGGATAGAGCGGGATTACTGCATCGATTTCAATGAACACTTTCGTTTGTTATTACCAGAACTTGAACAATTTGAACGTGACGGACTGATTATGTGGCAGAAGCAGAAGGCTCTGACCGTAACTGCTGACGGCACACTATTGTTGCGCAACATATGCATGGCCTTCTATGGGTACCTTGATAGAGGAGCACCCATAAGGCCGCTTTTTTCACGGGCGATATAATCGTCAATCTGACTCCTTGGTTGAAAAGTACGTGCAGTGAAGCCGCCTTCTGTCTTCATAGTGAAAAGAGGTCGTGTCGTGGGAGCAAAATAAGTATTACCGTCGGTCTGCAATCTACTACAATGACCGGCAACCCCAACTTCCCCTACAAGGCAGAAACGTGAAAGCAAATTACCAGCTAGACGTGGTCGATGATTCTTCACGCGAGGTGAAACGTGCCTGTCATTCCAACCCCAGTGTTTCCTGCGGTGATTGCAGGTTGGGTGAGTTGTGCCTGCCGATTGCACTGGATGCCCAGGAAATCAGTCACCTCGACGAGATCGTCAAGCGAGGCCGGAATCTGAAGAAAGGGGATTATCTTTACCGCGAAGGCGATGAGTTCACTGCCATCTACGCGATTCGTGCCGGCAGCTTCAAAACCTTCAAGAGCAGCTGGGATGGCGTCGAGCAGGTCACCGGCTTGTTTCTGCCCGGCGAGATTCTCGGCATGGACGGCATCAGCAGCAATCGCCATGGAGGCTCCGCTGTCGCGTTAGAAACTGGTTCGTTCTGCGAGATTCCCTTCCATCAATTGGAAGAGCTCAGTGCACGCATTCCCTCACTGCAGGGACGTTTCTTCCGGTTGATGGGACAGGAGATCGTCAAAGATCAGCAAATGCTAACCCTGCTCAGTAGCAATGCGGCAGAAGAGCGGGTGGCCGCACTGCTGTTGAGTATTTCCAGCCGCAATCATCGTCGAAAACTCTCCCAGATGAATTTCCGTCTGCCCATGACCCGCGCCGAGATCGGCAGTTATCTGGGAATTACCCTGGAGACGGTCAGTCGTGTGTTCAGCCGCCTTAGCAAACAGAATATCGTGGCCGTGGACAACAAAGAAATTCAGGTGCTCGATATTGCCGCGCTGAAGGCTGTCGCCAAGGTCAAATTAGGCGGCTGTCCATAGCCGAGAGTCGTTGCCGAGTTTTATAAAAAGCGCAGTAAAGTCTTGCCTTCCATGATGTAGGTCAACAGAAGTTCCTCTGCTATGCAGTATGCTCTCTCCCATGCATGAACAAGGGAGTAGTGCTCTATGCGAGCAACAATCAATTCCAGAATAATAAAGCCATCCGTTTTTTCTTGGGCTAATTCGGCGGTGGTGGCATTGATGTCGATACCACGGCCGACATAGATCATGGAGCGCTCAAGATTGACCTGGATGTTGATCCTTGGGTCTACATGATCGGAGTGCGTTACAAGTTTTGAGCATTGCAATTAAAGGTTCGTCTGGGAGCTGAGTTCGTTTGCTAGACTCCAGCCGTTACAAGATGCGTGCATTTTGTAACGGCTTTTTTTTGTGTGCTGTTTTGCGGCGCAGTGCTTGTGCTGTCCGGAGGCTTTGGCTACAGTCTTCGCATCATCGAGGAGGCAAGCACATGAGCACCGCAACCGTCAGCCATAAACGCGAGCAGACCCGTGGTGAGGAGATCGCCAACAGCCTCAGTCATGGTATCGGTTTAGTGCTGGCGCTGATCGCGTGTCCCTTTCTGTTGATCCGGGCCGGGCAGTCCGAGAGCACTGCTTTTCTGGTGGGAGCACTGATCTTCTCGCTAAGTACCCTGATACTCTATTTCTCCTCCGCGCTCTACCATGCGCTGCCCAAAGGGCGATCAAAGCAGGTGCTGCGAATGATCGAGCATTCGGCGATCTTCGTGCTGATTGCCGGTACCTACACGCCTTTTACGCTGGGCGTGTTGAAGGGTTCCTGGGGCTGGACCCTGTGCGCGCTGGTGTGGACATTGGCGCTGGTTGGGGTAGTGCTCAAATCCTCCAATCGCCTGTTTCATCCACGCCTGTCCAATGTGATGTTTCTGCTGATGGGCTGGCTGATTCTAGTGGCGATCAAACCGATGCTCGACAGGGTGCCGATGGAGGGGCTGCTGTTGCTGCTGGCTGGCGGCATCGCGTATAGCCTGGGAGTTGGATTCTATGCAGTCAGCTCACGCGTGCGCTATGCCCACTTCGTCTGGCATCTGTTTGTGATGGCCGGGACGACACTGCATTACTTTTCCGTGTACTGGTACGCGGCCTGAGACGGCCGCATTTTCCATGCTAGAATCCCCCCGCCAATACAGGGCCGCTAGACCAGTCCACTCTACAAGCCCATCAGGAGGACAGCCCCCCAATGCTGCTGATGATTGATAACTATGACTCGTTTACCTACAACATCGTCCAGTATCTGGGCGAGCTGGGGGCAGATGTCCGGGTCTATCGCAACGACGCTATTACCATTGCCGAGATCGAGGCGCTGGCGCCCGACCATATCGTGATTTCTCCTGGTCCCTGCACCCCCAATGAAGCAGGCATTTCTGTGGCGGTGATAAAGCATTTTGCCGGCAAAATTCCATTGCTGGGCATCTGCCTCGGTCACCAGGGTATCGGCCAGGCCTTTGGTGGCGATGTGATCCGTGCGAAGAAGGTCATGCATGGCAAGCTCTCGGCCATTTATCACAGCAACAAGGGTGTCTTCAGCGGGCTCAGCAACCCCTTTACCGCGACCCGTTATCACTCTTTGGTAATCGACAGCAAGACGTTGCCGGATTGTCTGGAGGCGACCGCCTGGACCCAGGACGAGAACGGCCAGCTGGACGAGATCATGGGTGTGCATCACAAGACGCTCGATGTGCAAGGAGTGCAGTTCCACCCGGAGTCGATTCTGAGCGAACACGGCCACCAATTGTTGAAAAACTTTCTGGATGGCTGCCGCTGACATGGACATCAAGACCGCAATTCGCCACTTAACGCAGCAGCAGGACATCAGTGCCCAGGACATGATCACGCTCATGCGCGAGATCATGACGGGGCAGTGTACTGGCGCCCAGATTGGTGCCTTTCTGGTCGCGCTGCAGATCAAGGGCGTGAAGCCTTCGGAACTGCTGGGGGCTGCGACGGTAATGCGAGAGCTGGTGACTCGCGTTGAGGTGGCCGATAAGCAGCATCTGGTGGATACCTGTGGTACCGGGGGAACCGGCAAGGACACCTTCAACATCTCCACCTCCTCCGCCATGGTTGCCGCCTGCGCCGGCGCGCGCGTGGCCAAGCACGGCAATCGTGCGGCGACCAGCAAGAGTGGCAGTGCCGATCTGCTCGAAGCCGCAGGCGTCAAACTGGATCTTGGCCCCGACAAGGTGGCGCGCTGTATCGAGACCGTTGGTGTTGGCTTCATGTTTGCGCCCGGACATCACATCGCCATGAAACATGTCGGACCTGCCCGTCGTGAGATTGGTGTGCGTACCATCTTCAATGTGCTGGGCCCGTTAACCAATCCCGCCGCGGCTCCCAATCAGGTGCTCGGCGTTTATGCCCCACAGCTGATCGACATCATGCTGGACGTGCTCAAGTCGCTGGGCAGCGAGCACGTGCTGATGTTTGCCTCCGATGATGGTCTGGACGAGATAAGCATTTCTGCCGATACCCAGGTCGGCGAACTCAGGGACGGCACCATTCGCCACTATGTGATTCGCCCCGAGGACTTCGGCATCAAGCGTCGCGATGGTTTCGCGATGCTCAAGGTCGACAGCGCCCAGGAGAGCCTCACCATGGTGCGACGTGCACTCTGTTATGATGACGAGGCAGCGGGAGACATCGTGGCACTCAATGCCGGTGCCGCTATGTATGCAGCAAATGTCGTGGACTCATTGAGTGCTGGTGTCGCCAGAGCGCAGCAGATTCTGCACAGCGGCGCTGCGTTGAAAAAACTCGAAGAGCTGGCCGCGTTCAGCAACACTTTGTAGAACCTGGCTTGTTAAAAGAGCTTGTAAAGGAAAGTAGATCAGTCGTATGAGCAAGGCCACCATTCTCGAAGAGATTATTGCCCAAAAACACCGCGAGATCGCGCAAGGGCGTCAGCACGTCAGTCTGTTGGAGCTGGAACGGCTTGCCACCCAGGTCAGTGACAAACGCGAGTTCATTGGCTCCCTGCGTCAGCGCATGCGGGCACAGCAGCCGGCCATCATTGCCGAGATCAAGAAGGCCTCGCCCAGCAAGGGGCTTATTCGTGCCGATTTTGATCCTGTGCAGATCGCCCGCCAGTACGAGGCCGCAGGCGCAACTTGCCTCTCGGTGCTGACCGATCGCCAGTTTTTTCAGGGCTGTAATGACTACCTTCAGCAGGCTCGCTCAGCCTGTGCGCTGCCGGTTATACGGAAGGATTTCATGGTCGATCCCTATCAGATCGCTGAGGCCAAGGCGCTGGGTGCTGACTGTGTCCTGTTGATCGTGGCGGCGCTGATTCCCTCGCAATTGAGTGAGCTGGCAGCCTATGCCAGGTTCGTTAATATCGATGTGCTGGTGGAAGTGCATGACGAGGCCGAGCTGGAGACGGCTCTCGCCAATGGTTTCGACCTGATCGGCATCAACAATCGCAATCTGCACACCTTTGAGACCAGTCTGGAGACCACCTATCGGTTGGCACGGCTGACCCCACCCGGCAAGCTGTTGGTGACGGAGAGTGGCATCAACACCGCTGCCGATGTGCAGCAGATGATCGAGCACGGTATTTACGGATTCCTGATTGGCGAGACCCTCATGCGCGCGACCCATCCCGGCGACAAGCTCAAGGAGTTATTTGCTGCCCATGTCTGAAATCCCATCACCTGACTTTGCAACCGTCCCCCCCAAGCGCAAGGGCATCCCACGATTGATCGCGGCCACACGCTATTCGCTGGCGGGATTACGTGCCGCTTTCGCGTCGGAAGAGGCCTTTCGGCTGGAGGTGCTGGTATTGGTTGTGTTCACGCCAATCGCCGTGTGGCTGGGGGAGACGCGTCTGGAAGTGGCGTTGTTGATTGGGTCTCTGTTACTGCTGTTGATTGTGGAGTTGCTCAACACGGCCGTTGAGGTGCTCGTCAATCGCATTGGCTCCGAGTACCACGAGTTGTCCGGCAAGGCCAAGGATATCGGTTCCGCCGCCGTCCTGCTGGCGATGTTGCTGGTGGCTTTGGTCTGGGGGTTGTTGTTGCTCTGACTTCGGACAGCCCTCGAATTATCCCGTCCTGCAATTGTTCCAGAGAATATACCCTCTCCGGCATAAACCTCACGCCGACAGCGCCGATAACAAACTAGGAGACGCATCTTCCGCGTCAAAGTCGTCGGTTGTTCGGTGCCCCATGGACCTTTCCCAGTTCCTCATTCTCCCTTGCCTTCTGGTCGTGATGGTGGCCTCGCTGCTGATCGCCCGCTATGCCCAGGAAATGCAGGAGCAGAACGTGGTTCGTCTATATCGCCTGACAGCTCTGGATCGACGCCGGGCCGCGACCCGTAACGTCATCCGGGCGCTGCTCGATCTGGACGATAACCCGGAGTTGCTTAGAATTCTGTATCAGAGCCTGCAATCCGACCTGCAGAAAATCCAGCTGCTCGACCCTTCCCGTGCCGATCTGGAGAGCGACCTGCGACAGGTGCAGGCCAGTCTTGGCTCACTGACTGAGGTTGACAGGGCCAGTGCTGAGCAATTGGAGCTGCGCCGGCAGAGGCTGGAGCAGCGCACGGGCCTGAGCAGCGAGCGAGAGATACAGATCACGCGTGCCTACATCAGCGAAGCAATGAGCATCATTAGACGCCTCTACCAGTTTCGTCAGGTGCGTGGCGATCAGCTGGAATCTGTGGCGCGTTATCTGGGTACGCTCAGTCTCACGGTCGCCGTCAATTCCAACCTCCAAATGGGGGAGCTGGCATTGCGAGACGGTGACAAGATCAAGGCGCTGAGCAATTTTCAGCGGGCTGAAAGTCTGGTGGTGCGCGGCCCCTACATTGGTCGGGAGCGAAGCGAGAAACTGGCGGTTATCGAGGCTAGAAAGGAAAAGCTGCTGGCACAAAGTAGAAGCGAACAGGGATTGTTGCTGCTGGCGTCGGCGGATTGAGTCTCCCCCGCCGAGAGGGCGAAGTCAGAGAAAAGGAGCACATTCAACGTGTGCCAAAGACAACGACGGTCTTGCCCTTGACGTGTATCAGCTCCTGTTCCTCCAGGGCCTTCAACACCCGGCCGGCCATCTCGCGTGAGCAGTTGACCAATCGACCCAATTCCTGCCGCGTGATCTTGATCTGCATGCCGTCCGGATGGGTCATGGCATCGGGTTCCTTGCTCAATTCGATAAGGGTGCGGGCGATGCGACCGGTGACATCGTAGAAGGCGAGGTCGCCGACCTTGCGAGTGGTGTTGCGCAGACGGTGAGCCATCTGTTTGCCGATTGTGAAAACGATTTCCGGATGCAGGCGGATGTAGTTGTTGAAACTGGTGTAACTGATTTCGGCAATCTCACACATGGTTCGTGCTCGACACCAGGCACTGCGCGCCTCTTTCTGTTCGAAAAGCCCCATTTCCCCAAAGAAATCCCCTGGATTGAGATAGGCGATAACGACTTCCTTGCCATCATCATCTTCCAGAATGACGGAGACAGACCCTGCGATGATGTAGTAAAGCGTATTACAGGTATCGCCCTCGTAAATGATGGTGCTGCGATTTGGATAGCGTCGACGATGGCAGTGAGTCAGGAAATTATCCACATCCTTGATATGCGGTGTGATGGCCATTAGCGCCATATTGAAATACTCCTCGCCAGCAAAGCGACAGCGGTGCGGAACGGGCCGGCACTTATGATTCGCAGCGCGCCCGGGTTCAGATACCTCAGATTTATATCACACTTCTCGCAGACCTGTGAATGTCTGGTGCGTCGTGCGGGCTGTCGGTCTGTGGTAATCTTCCCTCACGTTGGTGCGGTGCCGGACTTTTTCGAAACGAGGATGAGGCACTGCCTTAGTAGACACTGAAGAGAGACGACGATGAAAGCGAAAGTGCGTTGGATAAACGAAGTGAAATTTCTGGGCCAATCCGGCAGTGGCCATGCCGTGTTGATGGAAGGGCCGGAATCGAGTGGTGGTGAAAACATCGGCATGCGGCCGATGGAGTTGTTGTTGATCGGTGCCGGTGGTTGTTCTTCGTATGACGTGGTGACAATTCTGCAGAAGGCGCGTCAGAACGTGAGCAGCTGCGAATGCGATTTGAGCGCGGAGCGTGCCGATGCAATCCCCGCAGTCTTCGAAAAAATTCACATGCATTTTCGTGTCGGCGGCAAAGATCTGAGCGCCAAACAGGTAGAGAAGGCCGTGGCGCTGTCTGCTGAAAAATATTGCTCGGCGACCATCATGATGGTGAAAGGTGGGGTGCAGGTGACACACGATTTTGAGATTGTGCCGGAATGATCTGCTTGGGAGGCCGACGAATCTGACAGGCCACGCCCGTCAGCTTCGGTTTCCTAAAAACGATAGGCAGCCTTCTTCATAACCACAGACATCATGCTCATACCAAGCTTGATGGGCATCGGCAACTCAGCACCGCCTGCCTGTTTCGCTGTTTCCCCGTGAATCTTCTCATCTATCAACATCTGGTTGAGAACCGCGTGACTTTTCTCGTCTTCGTGCGGCAGTTTTTCCATATGCTCACGCAAATGCTCGCATACCTGCTGCTCAGTCTCCGCCACAAAGCCCAGGCTCCATTTGTCGCCTGCCATGCCTGCTGCGGCGCCCAATCCGAATGACATCCCATACCACAGGGGATTGAGGTAGCTCGTGCGGCTGTCCAGTTCCCGCAGGCGCTGTTCGCACCAGGCGAGATGATCCACCTCTTCCTGAGCGGCATGTTCCATGGTGGCACGGATGTCGGGCAGTTTTGCTGTCAGCGCCTGCCCCTGATAGAGCGCCTGGGCACAGACCTCTCCGGTGTGATTGATACGCATCAGCGCGGCGGCGTGCTGGCGCTGTTCCTGTGTCAGTTCGCGCTCCTGTTTGCCGCGCGCCGGCGTCGTGCGCCGCGCAGTGCTGGCGCCCGGCACCAGGGTGCGCAGGGCCTGATCGAACTGCATGATCAGCTGATCGAGAGCATTGAGGTTTGTGCCGTTGCTGCTGGAGGGGGCGTGGTCGCGCATGGTTATCTCACCTTTTCTCTGGCGATGGCGCGATAGGCGATATCGCGTCGGTAGTAGACTTTGTTCCAGTGTACTCCGTCGGCCAACGTGTAGGCAGCCTGTTGTGCGTCGGTGACGGTATTCCCTAATGCTGTCGCGCACAGGACGCGACCACCGCTGCTGACGACATCATTGCCGCGCATGGCTGTGCCCGCGTGGAATATCTTGCGGTCGCTGTTTGTGTTTGTCTCCAATCCGCTGATGACATCGCCCTTGGCATAGGCGTCGGGATAGCCGCCACTGGCCATCACGACGCCCACCGCGGGGCGAGGATCCCATGTTGCTTCCACTGTGTGCAGACGGCCATCCAGAGCGGCATTGCACAGGGTGATCAGGTCCGACTGCAGGCGCATCATCACCGGTTGCGCTTCCGGGTCCCCGAAGCGGCAATTGAATTCGATGACATTGATGTCGCCGTTATCCCCAATCATCAATCCGGCATACAGGAAGCCGACATAGGGACTGCCGTCGGCCTGCATGCCGTTGACGGTCGGCATGATGACTTCCCGCATTACCCTGGCGTGGACTGCATCGGTTACCACGGGGGCGGGCGAGTAGGCGCCCATGCCGCCGGTATTGGGACCGCGATCGCCGTCGTCACGTGCCTTGTGATCCTGCGAGGTCGCGAATGGCAGGACGTGGGTGCCGTCCACCATAACGATGAAACTGGCTTCTTCGCCGGTCAGGAATTGTTCGATGACGACGCGGTGCCCGGCATTGCCGAACTTGTTGCCGGAGAGCATGTCCTGGATAGTGACAATCGCCTCGTCTACGCTCTGGGCGATGATGACACCTTTGCCTGCAGCGAGTCCGTCAGCCTTGATGACGATTGGGGCGCCCTGTTCACGGACATAGGCCACTGCCGGGGCGATCTCCGTGAAGTTGCGGTAAGCGGCGGTCGGCACGTTGTGACGGGCGAGAAAGTCTTTGGTGAAGGCTTTGGAACCCTCCAGCTGAGCGGCACTCTTCGAGGGACCAAAGCAACGCAGGCCATGACTCGCAAAATAGTCCACGACTCCGGCCACCAGTGGTGCCTCGGGGCCGACGATGGTCAGGCCGACGTCATTCTGTCTGGCGAACTGCACCAGTGCCGGGAAATCCAGCGTGTCGATGGCGACGTTCTCAACCCCCGCTTCCAGATGGGTACCGGCGTTGCCAGGGGCGACGAAGATGCGGCCAGCCTGCGGGGATTGGCGCAGGCGCCAGGCCAGCGCGTGTTCGCGGCCACCATTTCCAATAATCATTACATTCATCTAAGCATTCTCTGTTACGGCGTGCGGTGCAGGGCCTTAGTGACAGTCTCTGATGACAGCCTTTAGTGATGGTCTTTAATGACGGTCTTCAATGACGGAAGTGGCGCACGCCAGTGAAGACCATGGCCATGCCAGCCTCGTCGGCGGCCGCTATCACTTCCTCGTCACGCATGGAACCCCCGGGCTGAATCACGGCGCTGATGCCGGCTTTTGCCGCAGCATCAATGCCATCACGGAATGGGAAAAATGCGTCGGAGGCCATCACCGAACCTTGCACTTCCAGATTCTCGTCTGCTGCTTTAATGCCGGCGATGCGGGCGCTGTAGACGCGGCTCATCTGGCCGGCACCGATGCCTATGGTCTGATTGTCTTTGCAGTAGACGATGGCGTTTGATTTCACAAACATGGCGACCTTCCATGCAAATAGCAGATCGGCGATCTCCTGTGGAGTCGGCTGGCGCTTGCTCACGACTTTCAAATCCGCTGCTGTAATCTGGTGGATATCGCGATCCTGCACCAGCAGTCCACCGTTGACGCGTTTGTAGTCCAGGTCTGCCAAGCGTTCTGTCTGCCATTGCCCACAACTGAGCACGCGCACATTTTGCTTGGCTGCCAGTACCTGCAAGGCATCGGCAGACACTGTCGGCGCGATGATCACTTCGGTGAACTGGCGGTTTATGATTTCCTGCGCGGTCTCTGCATCCAGTTCGCGGTTGAAAGCGATGATGCCGCCGAAAGCCGAGGTTGGATCGGTCTGATAGGCCAGCGCATAAGCGCGCTTGATGGTATGACCGATGGCCACGCCACAGGGGTTGGCGTGCTTGACGATGACGCAGGCTGGTTCGGTGAAGGACTTCACGCACTCCAGTGCCGCGTCGGTGTCGGCGATATTGTTGTAGGACAGCTCCTTGCCCTGGTGCTGCACGGCGGTGCTGATGCTGGCTTCCTGGGGGTTTTTTTCCACATAGAACGCGGCGCGCTGGTGCGGGTTCTCGCCATAGCGCATGTCCTGGCTCTTGATGAACTGGGTGCTATAGGTACGTGGAAAAACACGGTTGGAGTTCTCGTCACCCTGCGCATCGGGTACCAGGCGTCCCAGATAATTGGCGATGGCGGCGTCGTAAGCGGCGGTGTGTTCATAGGTGCGCACCGCCAGATCGAAACGGGTACTGGCCTTCAGTGCGCCACCGTTGTCTTTCAGCTCTGCGATGATGCGATCGTAATCGGATGGATTGACCACGACTCCAACCCAGGCGTGATTTTTGGCAGCGGCACGCAACATGGTCGGGCCGCCGATGTCGATATTTTCGATGGCGGTCGGAAGATCGCAATCGGGTTTGGCGACTGTCGCCTCAAATGGGTAGAGGTTTACGACAACCAAATCAATCGGGGGTATGCCGTGCTCCTGCATGACCGCCTGATCGATATCGCGTCGGGCAAGAATGCCACCATGCACCTTCGGATGTAGCGTCTTCACGCGGCCGTCCATCATCTCGGGAAAGCCGGTGTAGTCGGCGATCTCAATAGCAGGGATCTGTTCGGCGCGCAGGAGTTTGTAGGTACCTCCGGTGGAGAGGATTTCGACGCCGACGCTGTGCAAAGATTTGGCAAATGACACGACGCCGGTCTTGTCTGACACGCTGATAAGGGCGCGCCGGACTACGGCAGTTTTGGCTGTGGGCATAGTAGGGAAGGTCTGTCAGTCAATTAACAGGACTGGGATCCGTTGCTTGCAATCCTGTTAGAGATTATCCGAATACCTGGCGCTTCATCACCAACTCACTGCCACATGGACTCGATTGCAAGCCTGTAAAATCAGTCAGTTACGAGCGTCGGTTACAACAATCCGTGTTGTTTCAATTTCTTGCGTAGGGTACCACGGTTCAAACCCAGCATGATAGAGGCCTTGCTCTGGTTGCTGCCGGTGTGGCGCAGGACGGCTTCGAGAAGGGGCAATTCGATCTCATTGAGCACGAGCTGATAGAGATCACTTACTGATTCTTCGCCAACGTGTGAGAAATAGATCTGCATGGATTTTTCCACATCGCGACGCAGCCCTGCCGGATGTTGAGGAGGAGTGCCAGCCCCGCCGCCATTGGTATAGGCTTCGATGGGTGGCGTCAGATCGTCCATAGTGCTCATACCGCTGTTTCCTTATGTTTGATCAGTGACTCGAAATAATTCCTGACGTTGTACAACTGCTGATCAGCGGAGGTCAATTGATTGAAGCTCTTCTTGAGCGTCTCCGCCTCTTCCAGATTGCCGGTGTACCAGCCGACATGCTTGCGTGCGATAAGTACACCTCTGAACTCGCCGTAGAGCTCGTATAATTGATTCATGTGTCGGAGCAGCACCTGGCAAACTTCCTGCAAAGGTCTGGCTGGCAGACGTTCGCCCGTATTCAGATAGTGATTGATCTGCGCAAATATCCAGGGATTTCCCTGGGCCGCGCGACCAATCATCACGCCATCTGCTCCGGTGAAACTCAGGACTGCCCTGGCTTTTTCCGCGCTGGTTATGTCGCCATTGGCGATCACCGGAATCTTCACGGTCTTCTTGATGGCGGCGATCGTGTCGTATTCCACCTCACCCACGAAGCGACATTCGCGCGTTCTGCCGTGCACAGTCAAAAGTTTTACACCCGCGTCCTCGGCGATGCGAGCCACTTCAGTGCCATTGCGCGTTTCCGGGCACCAGCCTGTGCGTATTTTCAGTGTGACCGGCACATCGACGGCTTTGATCACGGCGTCGAGGATCTCGCGCACCAGTCGAGTATCTTTCAGCAGCGCTGACCCCGCCGCTTTCTTGAGTACTTTCTTGGCCGGGCAACCCATGTTTATGTCGATAATGTCGGCGCCCAGATCCACATACAGCCGCGCCGCTTCAGCCATCATTTGGGGGTCGGACCCGGCTATCTGCACGGAATCCGGGCCTCCGGCCGCAGGACGGGTCAGGCGCGCGCGATTTTTGTCGCTGGTCCATAATTCGGTATTGCAGGTCAGCATTTCTGCGACCGCCAATCCCGCACCCAGTTCGACACACAGGTCACGAAAGGGCTGGTCAGTGATGCCTGCCATCGGTGCGAGGATGACGCGATTCGCGAGGTTATGCGGGCCGATGCTGATCAGGGTAATGCCTCAATTGCTGACAAAGTATTTGTAATCTATAGGTTTTTGGATAGAGCCAATGATAGTAGGACGAACTGTGGCAGCAAGGGAAAAATAGGGTACAAATGCACGAGCGGTTTTTTGCCACATGAAGAGCATCAATGCAAGGGTTGATTCTGGGAAAACGCCGGGCTGAAGCTTGCCTCGTAATTGATGGCTCGCACACCGGGATCAAGAATTTCCAAGGAAATCTGCACCGGTGCATCCGGCGGCATCATCATCTGCATGCCAGCCAGTTCTTCGTTCAAATACTCCCGGGGCAGAAAGCGGCGCTGGGCAACCAGGGTGTTGTCGGCAGCCGTGAACCGCAGTTCCAGTGCAGGAAAAGGCTGCGCGAAGTCGGCATTGTTGCGAAATACAAGCGTGATGCTGAGTGCATTGGCGATTTCCGTGTGGCTCCTTACCAGCAGTTCGTCGCTGCTGATGGCGCGCAGGTCGATCAGCGGGGGAAGGCTGCAGCCTGCAGTTTCGCACACCAGCTCCAGCCAGGGCCGCAAACGCTGGTCCTGACTGAGCTCGCTGCGGTGCCGCCAGGCGTATTGTGCCGGCAGACCTGCAGCCAGCACCAAGGCCAGGAATCCCATGATCAAAGTGGATGCACCGCTGCGGCGTGGTGGCTGCCAGTCGATTTCCAGGGGGGTGGCAACTTCGTGAACAGCCGCCAGGTTTTCAGCGCTGAAATGCTCGCGAGGGTGTTGCATGGAGACACCGTGCAGAACATCCCCCAGGAAATCGTCGCCGATATTGGTGGCGCGCAGCGTCGGCATCGGTTTTTCCTGCTGCGGGTCGTGCTTGGATAGCGCGTAGATTCTGGCAGCCACCTCTTCAACAGGTTCGACATCTGCATCTATGACGGGCTCAAGGGTGGATTCGTGCTCCGGCACAGCTTCCTCTACCAGCTCCCAGAAAGACGTGCTCGTCGAGATCGAAGGATCGAGCCGGCTGGTAAGTGAGTCGGCGAGATCCAACGTGAAGATTTGCTCTTCATCCGGCTCGCGGGGGTGATTGAGGGGCGCGGGTGGTTCGTCGGGCCCGTCCAGTGGCAATTGCCAGGAATCGTCATTCGATACTACAGGCATTGAGACTGTCTGCAGCTCCGCAGAAGGTACTAGATTGTCATCTGCTGCGAATATCCTCACGCAGGCACCACAACGCAGCATGCCATCAGCGGATTGCAGCTGTGTGATGTTGGTCCTGAAGGATGTCTTGCAGTAAGGACACTGCGTGATGAATAACGCCATGCAATCCGGATTAATCCGCCTCTGGAGTGTTGCAGGTAAACCAGGAATCTGGGTTAGTCAGCGCCGAATGCCTTCCACGCGAACCCACTCATCTCTTGTTACTGGAACAAGCATTGTAAAAAAGTTCTGATAACTGTCCATCAAGGATTGCGTCTGCTGCGAGAGTACCCCGGACAGGATGATCCTGCCACCGGGTTTGACTAGCGCGGCGAGGACTGGCGTGAGTTCCTCCAGAGGTCCGGAAAGAATGTTGGCCACCAGCATGTCGGCCTGCGGATGTCCCGGCACGCCAGGCAGGTAGACGCTCATCTGCGCCGGACTGATATGATTTACTTCGCGGTTGCTTTCGGAGGCGATGATTGCCTGCGGGTCGTTGTCAATGGCGATGACCTTGCTTGCTCCAAGCAGAGCCGCAGCGATCGCCAGAATGCCAGAGCCGCATCCATAGTCGATGACGATTCGGTCTTTGATTTCCTGCGCGTCCAGCCACTCCAGGCATAGTGCTGTGGTCGGATGCGTGCCAGTTCCAAAAGCGAGTCCTGGGTCGAGCATGATGTTGACGGCGTCGGGCTCCGGTGGTGTCTCCCAGCTCGGGCATATCCATACCCGTTTACCGAAGCGCATGGGTTTGAAGTCCTGCATGCAGACTCTCTCCCAATCGGTGTCAGCCACTTCCTCGACAATGATTGGTTCATCGTCGGCCAGTTTGCCGCGCTCTTGCAACGCAGCGACTATTTCCGCCATGGCGGCATCGTACTCGAAGAGGCCGACCACTTCCGTATTGTGCCAGATGGGCGTGGAGCCAGGGTCGATCTGAAACACCGGTTGATCTTCGGCGTCCTGCAGCGTGACGGAGACGGCACCGAGTTCCGACAACAGTGCTTCAATCAGCGCTGCACCGGCTTCAGGGGCGCGTACTTTCAGTTGTTGCCACGGCATATCAGACTCGCGCCGCAGAGTGGTAAGCGCAAAGCGCAGGAAGCGTCATGAGCATCACTTTGCGGGCATCTTGTGGTGAGCGATCAGCTTGCTTTCCAGATAATGGATGTTGACGCCACCCTTCTGGAATTCTGCATCGCGGATGATCTCCTTGTGCAGCGCAGTGTTCGTGCGAATACCATCAATCAGCAACTCATCAAGCGCATTACTCATGCGTGCCAGCGCACCGTTGCGATCCGTGCCATAGGTAATCAGTTTGGCGATCAGCGAATCGTAGTAAGGCGGGACGGTGTAGCCGCTGTAAATATGCGAGTCGACCCGCACGCCATTACCGCCCGGGGCGTGGAAAAGGTTGATTTTTCCGGGGCACGGCAGGAAGGTCACAGGGTCTTCAGCATTGATGCGGCACTCGAAGGCGTGGCCTTTGATCTGCACATCGGACTGCTTGATGGAGAGCTTCTCGCCGCTGGCGATCTTGAGTTGTTCCTTGACGATGTCGATACCGGTCACCATTTCGGTGACGGGGTGCTCGACCTGCACGCGGGTGTTCATCTCGATGAAGTAGAACTGCTCGTCTTGGTAGAGGAACTCCAGTGTGCCGGCGCCGCGATAGTTCATCTTCTCGCAGGCTTTGACACAGGTCTCGGCGACCTGTGCGCGGATGTGATCCGGGATGCCTGGTGCAGGCGCTTCTTCAAGCACTTTCTGGTGTCGACGCTGCATGGAGCAGTCACGGTCACCCAGATGGATCGCATTGCCCTGGCCGTCGGCCAGTACCTGAATCTCGACGTGGCGTGGATTCTCGAGGAATTTTTCCAGATAGACAACGCCGCTGCCGAAGAAGGCTTTGGCTTCGGATTGGGTCACATAAATTGCCTTGAGAAGAGCCGCTTCGCTGTGCACCACCCGCATTCCGCGCCCGCCGCCACCTGCCGCCGCCTTGATTATGACAGGGTAGCCGATGTCCTTGGCAATGGAGAGAGTACGCTTGTTGTCGTCACCAACAGGGCCATCCGAACCAGGCACCGTGGGCACTCCTGCTTCGCGCATCACTTTGATCGCGGACACCTTGTCGCCCATCAGGCGAATGGTTTCGGGGCGCGGTCCGATGAAGATGAAACCACTTTTCTCGACCTGTTCGGCGAAATCGGCGTTCTCGGAAAGGAAACCGTAACCTGGGTGAATTGCTACCGCGTCGGTGACTTCGGTAGCGCTGATGATGGCCGGAACGTTCAGGTAGCTGTCGGTAGCGGCGGCGGGGCCGATGCACACAGATTGATCGGCCAGACGCACATGCATCAGATCGCGATCGGCGCTGGAATGCACGGCCACAGTCTTGATACCCAGCTCCTTGCAGGCCCGGAGTACACGAAGGGCGATTTCGCCGCGGTTGGCAATCAGAACTTTATCAAGCATGAAGAAAAACCTTTGTTAGTGACCTTGAAGACTGCCCGGAGCCAGCGTCATTAGACGATGGTGATCAGTGGTTGATCATACTCAACGGGATCGCCGTCCTCGACGAGAATCGCTTCCACCACGCCAGCGTGGTCAGCTTCGATCTGGTTCATCATTTTCATGGCTTCCACGATACAGATAACGTCACCGACCTTTACATGCTGACCGACTTCCACGAACACCGGAGAGGACGGTGAGGGTGAACGGTAGAATGTGCCGACCATGGGCGACTTGACAAGGTTGCCGCGCAGGCTCTTGCTCTCGGTTTCGTGGGCTGCAGCCGGTGCGGCATGAGCGGCTTGTGGTGCGGGAGCGGGTGCATACGCCGGTGCCTGCTGCATAGGTGCCATATAGTGCATCTGCGCCGGTGCTGACTTGGAGATGCGGCTGATACGTACGGCTTCTTCGCCTTCTTTAATTTCGATTTCGGCGATGTCTGAAGATTCGAGCAATTCGATAAGTTTTTTTACTTTTCTGATATCCATAGAGTTTTCTCTTGTCAGTGGGTGTTGTTTTGCAGATGTCTAACGGCTTTTGGCGATCTGTCTGATGGCAGCCTGAAGCGCCAGGTCGTAGCCGTAGGATCCTAATCCGGTAATGGTGCCCACCGCGATGTCCGAGAAGTAGGAGTGATGGCGGAAGGACTCACGTTTGTAGACGTTGGAGATGTGCACTTCGATGAACGGTATGTCGGAGGCCAGTATCGCGTCGCGCAATGCCACGCTGGTGTGCGTGAAGGCGGCAGGATTGAAGAGGATGAAGTTGACGCCTTCGTTGCGGGCATCGTGCAGACGTTCAATCAGTTCGTATTCGGCGTTGCTCTGCAGATGTTGCAGGTGGTGTCCTGCTTCGATGCAGGTGAAGGTCATTCTGGCATTGATATCGGCGAGCGTTTCGGAACCGTAAACAGCAGGTTCTCTCGTTCCCAACATGTTCAGATTCGGTCCGTGCAATACAAGTATCGTTGCCATGATCAGTTGCAATCTCGTTATTTTAAGGGATGAACAGCGTTTGGCAGTTCTATCGCTTTAGGCTATTTTGCCTGTATTTTCTCAGAAAATCTCCAGACTTTCACCTGGAATTCCTTGCTCAGTGCTGGTTTGGATCATTCCGTTGCACCACTGGTCGACCTGGTTGCCGGGTTGATACCCTGGGCGCTAAAGGGTCAGTTCGATTTCCCGTTGCTGCGGAGGATAACAAAGTCCTTGTTCGGAACAGCCCTGGAAGTCAATGACCAGCACCAGGGCTTGTTGCGGAGCACTCTTTGCCAAGCTGATGCGCGCTTCTACCCGGTCGTAATACACTTCCACGTCACCGAAAAATTCATCGTGGTGTGCGACACCGACGGGCAGTTCCGCGCTCAGAGTTTCGGCGCCCTCTGCTTTGATACCCGCCGCAAAACCAAATTTCTCCCGATACAGATAGTAGCCGGGCGCAATATCCCAATGCACGACGACGATACCGGGTTCGGGCAGGCTGGTATAGAAGCTGAATGCCTCATCTACGGGGAGAAATTTCGGTTCTGAGAACATCCGGCTACCGGTGCCGGGTAACCCCTGGGCGGTGGACTCCCCGGTGAACGAAGCGGCCAGACCGAATGTGAACAGACCCACCAGCACCAGAAGGAGTCCGATGCGGCCTTGTGTTGTCGGTCTGGCGCTGTAAGTCAAGGTGAATCCCCGATGTTGTGTCCTACTGGTCGTAACGATCGAACACCAGGCACGCATTGGTGCCACCGAAGCCGAAGCTGTTGGACATGATGCGGTTCAGGCGGATGTTGTCGACGCGCTGGAGGGGAATATTCAGGCCAACGGCCTCCGGGTCCAGTGTTTCGATATTGGCGGCGGCACACACGAAGTTGTTCTCCATCATCAGCAGGCTATAAATAGCTTCTTGTGCTCCGGCAGCCCCCAGCGAGTGACCGCTTAAAGATTTGGTGGAATTCAGCAGCGGAGAATTGTCGCCAAATACCGCCTTGATTGCGCGCAGTTCGGAGACATCGCCAGCGGGTGTGCTGGTGCCGTGAGTGTTGATGTAATCGATGGGACCGGCAGTGGTGCTCATGGCCATCTGCATGCAGCGGATACCACCCTCACCTGACGGAGCTACCATGTCATAGCCGTCCGAAGTCGCGGCGTAACCGGTGATTTCCGCGTAAATCTTGGCGCCGCGCTTGATCGCGTGGTCCAGTGCTTCGATGACCAGTACCGCGCCACCGCCAGCGATGACGAAACCATCGCGATCCTTGTCATAGGCACGGGAGGCTTTTTCGGGAGTTTCGTTATATTGAGTAGAAAGCGCACCCATGGCGTCGAACATGTTGGTCAGGGACCAATGCTCGGCTTCGCCACCACCGGCGAACACAATGTCCTGCTTGTTCAGTTGAATCAGTTCGACCGCATTGCCTATGCAATGGGCGCTGGTCGCGCAGGCCGAAGAGATGGAATAGTTCACCCCTTTGATCTTGAACGGGGTCGCCAGGCAGGCCGACACGGTGCTGCCCATGGTGCGTGTCACGCGATACGGTCCGATCTTGCGAACGCCCTGCGTGCGCAGAATATCGGCGGCTTCCACCTGGTCGGCAGACGATGAGCCGCCAGCACCCATGATGATGCCGGTGCGGAAATTGGAGACTTCGTCTTCCTTCAGGTTGGCGTCTTTGATCGCCTGCTCCATGGAAAGGTAGCCGAACGCAGCGGCATCACCCATGAAGCGCAAAGCCTTGCGGTCGATCAGCGCGGCCAGATCCAGGTCAATTGACCCGGCAACATGGCTGCGCAGCCCCATTTTCTTGTATTCCGGTTTGAAGCGGATGCCGCTGCGGCCTTCCCGCAGGGATTCCAGCACGGCCTGCTTGTCTGCGCCAAGGCAGGAAACGATGCCTATACCGGTAACAACAACGCGTCTCATAAAAACCTCATTAGTAGAACAGTGTCAACTCTTTAGAATCTGCTTTCGGGGGTGAACAGACCCACTTTCAAGCCAGTCATTGTGTAGATCTCTTTGCCATCGACCGACACTGTACCATCGGCAATTCCCATTACCAATTTTCGCTCGATGACGCGGGTCAGGGATAGGTGATAGACCACTTTAGTTGCTGTTGGCAGAATTTCGCCGCTGAACTTTACCTCTCCGGAACCCAGCGCCCGGCCCTTGCCGAGATTGCCGCGCCAGCCCAGAAAGAATCCCACCAGTTGCCACATAGCATCGAGTCCAAGGCAGCCAGGCATGACCGGGTCTTCGGGGAAATGGCAGTCGAAGAACCACAGGTCCGGGCGGATATCGAGTTCGGCGATTATCTCGCCTTTGCCGTGCGTGCCACCGATGTCGTTGATCGCGATGATGCGATCCAGCATCAGCATGTTGCCGACAGGCAGGCGCGCGTTGCCTGGGCCGAACATGCGACCATAGCCACAATCCAACAGTTCGTCACGGGTATAGGAGCTCTTGCGGAGGTGGCCATTCATAGTGGGAAATTCATCTGGAAATTGAGTTTTCACTTCATCAAAAAGTGGGCTGAAACCGGCTGCCCGGCTCACAAAGCCTGCGATATTATCGCGGCGCTGTAAAATAATCGATATTATTTTGTGCTATGAACTACGGCCTTACACGCAGCTGCCGCGCTTTTGTGGCACACTGTGGCGCCATAACGGTGTATGAATTCCAAACAAAATCAGCCTCGGATAGCTCCTGAAAAGAGCCGCGGGGAAACAAGGTGGAACATGATAATTCCAGTGGTTCTTGCGGGGGGAGTAGGCACACGTTTGTGGCCAGTCTCGCGTCAGCTTTATCCTAAGCAATTTACAGCACTGGCCTCATCTCCCCGACAATCTGGAAGTTCAGCTCCAGTCAACGCTGTCACTGCCGAGTCGCCCGCCGACATTGTTGACGATACCCTGGTTGACGATACCCTGGTTGACGACACCCTGTTTCAGGCGACGCTGACCCGGCTGCAGGGATTGTCCAACCTCGGCGCCCCGATCGTGGTGTGCAATGACGACCACCGATTCCTCACCGCCCAGCAATTGCAGGAGCTGGGAATCAATGGTGCCCGCATCATCCTCGAACCAGTCGGTCGCAACACGGCTCCTGCTGTAGCAGTTGCTGCGTTGCAGGCTCTACAGGATGACCCCGATGCCATCCTGCTGGTGCTGCCTGCCGACCATGCAATTCGCGACACTCAGGTATTGCGTCAGGTGATCGAGCACGGCGCAGAGCTCGCCGCTGCTGGGCGCCTGGTAACATTCGGTATCGTGCCGACAGCACCGGAAACCGGGTATGGCTATATCCGGCGCGGAGAGGGTCGCTCCTCCACGGCGTTTGCCGTGCAGCGCTTCGTTGAGAAACCCGATCTGGTGACTGCGCAAACCTACCTTGCCAGTGGCGAGTATTACTGGAACAGCGGCATGTTCATGTTCACCGCGGCCCGTTTTCTGGAGGAGTTGCGACAACATGCCCCGGACATCCTCGCAGCTTGCGAGACCGCTTTCGCCGCGATTCAGCCCGATGTTGACTTCATGCGCCTGCCGCAGGCCCAGTTCAGCGCCTGCCGCAGTGATTCGATTGACTATGCCGTCATGGAAAAAACCGCTGACGCCGTCGTCGTGCCGCTGGACGCTCAGTGGAATGATCTTGGGGCCTGGAATGCGTTGTGGGAAACGTCTGCGAAGGATGCCTCGCGTAATGTGCTGGCTGGAGATGTCTTCTGCGAGGATGTAAAAGGCAGCTATATCCGTGCTCATTCGCGACTGGTGGCAGCTGTCGGCATCGAGAATGCCGTGATCATCGAGACCGCCGATGCGGTCCTCGTTTCGGCGCTGGACCGGGTGCAGGACGTTAAACGCATCGTCCAGCAACTCGACAGGGCCGGGCGCGCCGAGAGCGTCAATCATGTGTTGGTTTATCGCCCCTGGGGGAGCTATGAGTCGCTCGCCATCGGGCCGGGATTTCAGGTCAAGCACATCATCGTGAAACCAGGGGGATGTCTTTCCCTGCAAATGCACCATCACCGGGCGGAGCACTGGATCGTTGTCAAAGGCAGTGCAACGGTGACCTGCGATCAGCGCGTGTTCACCTTGGGAGCCAATGAGTCTACCTTCATTCCCCTTGGCAGCCGGCATCGCCTGCAGAACACCACGAAGGAGCCAGTCGAATTGATAGAGGTGCAGACGGGGGGATATCTCGGCGAAGATGATATCGTGCGCTTCGAAGACGTTTATGGCCGAGCGGCGGGGAAGAGTTGAGCCGGTCGACGCCGGTGACCCGCAGAAAATTTTAAGTTATTGGTTACCCCATCCATCAAGAGGTTTGTCAGACAAATGCATAAAATAAGGAAGTGTCTCTTTCCTGCGGCCGGTTATGGTACGCGTTTTTTACCGGTGACAAAGTCCATGCCCAAGGAAATGCTGCCGCTGGTGAACAAACCCCTGATTCAGTATGGTGTTGAAGAGGCGATCGAGGCGGGAATGACCGGTATGGCTATCGTCACCGGGCGCGGCAAGCGCGCGCTGGAAGATCACTTCGACATTAGCTACGAGCTGGAGCATCAGATTGCAGGAACGGACAAGGAATGGCTGCTGACGGACATCCGCCGCATCATTGATCAGTGCACCTTTTCCTACACGCGCCAGGTCGAAATGAAAGGGTTAGGACACGCGATTCTGAGCGGTGAGACCCTGATCGGCGAGGAAGCCTTCGCGGTCGTGCTGGCCGATGACTACTGCGCGACGGAGCACGGTGAAGACGGTGTGCTCACCCAGATGGTCAAGCTCTACGAACAGTATCGCTGCAGCATCGTCGCCATCGAAGAAATACCGCGCGAGGATACCCGGAAGTATGGCGTCATCGCGGGCGACCTGGAAGCAGACAATCTGTACCGTGTCCGGGAGATGGTAGAGAAGCCGGACCCGGCCGAAGCCCCGAGCAACCTCGCCATCATAGGCCGCTACATCCTGACCCCGGACATCTTCGACATCCTGCGCGAAACGCCACCTGGTCGCGGTGGTGAGATTCAGATTACCGATGCACTGATGACCCAGGCCAAAATGGGTAATGTCCTTGCATACAAGTTCAAGGGTCGTCGCTTTGATTGTGGCAGTATCGAGGGCTTTATGGAGGCCTCGAACTACAATTACGAACACATCTACAAGAAACAGCACCGCTAACCTGAGAAGGATGGAGACTTCAGATGAAAATCGAGATCAGCTGTTTTAAACCCTACGATGTCCGTGGTCGCATTCCCGACCAGCTCAACGAAGAGATTGCTTATCGCATCGGGCGAGCCTATGCCGCTTGGCTCGAACCGAAGAATGTGGTCGTGGGGTATGACATTCGTCTGACCAGCGCATCACTCTGCAACTCTCTGAGCAAGGGTTTGCTGGACGCCGGTGTGGATGTCATCAACATCGGGCAGTGCGGCACTGAGGAGATCTATTTCGCGACCTCGCACCTGAAAACCAGTGGCGGCATCGTCGTGACGGCCAGCCATAACCCCAAGGACTACAACGGCATGAAGCTGGTGCGGGAAGATTCCAAACCCATCAGTGGTGATACCGGTCTCAATGAGATCAAGGCCATTGCGGAAGCGGGAGAATTCGCCCCGATCGGGCAGCGTGGCACGCTGACTCAGCAGGACACCAAACCTGCTTATGTGGAGCATCTGCTGAGCTATGTCGATGTCAGCGCACTTAAGCCGCTGAAGCTCGTGGTCAATGCTGGCAATGGTGGTGCAGGCGCAATTGTCGATCTGCTGGAGCCTCATTTGCCTTTCAAGTTCATCAAGGTCCATCATCAGGCCGATGGCCACTTCCCCAACGGGGTGCCTAATCCACTGTTGATCGAAAACCGTCAGTCCAGCATCGATGCGATTCTGGCCAGCAAGGCGGATATCGGCATCGCCTGGGATGGCGACTTCGACCGCTGTTTCTTCTTCGATGAGCACGCCGGTTTCGTTGAGGGTTATTACATCGTCGGCCTGCTGGCAGAGAGTTTCCTGAGTGCCAATCCCGGGGGCAAGATCATCCACGACCCGCGCCTGACCTGGAACACCATCGCGATTGCCGAGGCCTTCGGTGGCGAGGCAATCCAATGCAAGACCGGGCACGCCTTCATCAAGGAGCGTATGCGTCTGGAGGATGCGGTGTATGGCGGTGAGATGAGCGCCCATCACTACTTTCGCGACTTCGCGTACTGCGACAGCGGCATGATTCCGTGGCTGCTGGTGGCGCAGATGATTTGCAAGACCGGCAAGACGCTGTCCCAGTTGGTCGAAGAGCGCATGGCAGCCTTCCCGGCCAGCGGCGAGATCAATCGCACCATCCAGAATCCGGCAGCGCTGCTCAAGAAGGTGCAGGCCCACTATGAAGGGTCCGCACTGGCACTGGATTTCACCGATGGTCTGAGCATGACTTTCGAGCAGTGGCGCTTCAATCTGCGCATGTCCAACACCGAGCCGGTGGTGCGTCTGAACGTGGAGTCGCGGGCCGATGCGGCGCTCATGGAAGCGAAGACTGCGGAGCTGTTGGGGCTTATGGAGTAACCGCTGTGGGAGCTTGCCTGCAAGCGATCGGTCTGTCTCCAAGACTCGCTTGCAGGCAAGCTCCCACAAGGTCAGTCTTCAAGTTCAGATTGCCCACTCCATCTTGAAACTCCAAGCATCCTCACCAGTCACCTGAAAGCCATGTCGTTTATAGAACTGCTGAGCTGGATTGACCTTCAGCACACTCAATCGCAAAGGTTTGCCTCTGGTCGCTGCGCCGTCCTGGGCGTGGCATAACAGCGCACTGCCCAGCCTCTGATTCTGCAGCGCTGGCAACACCAGCACCATTTCCAGCCACAGGTGATCGCTCTTCTCCATGACGCTGTAGGCTCCAAAATCGAAGCCGTCGCGCTCGGCGATGGTGAAACTCGCTGCCGGCAGGTTGTCGTGGAAGCTGTGCTGCTGCAGCAACTCGTCCCAGCCCCAGGTCTGCTGGATGTAGTCCTGCATCGTCAGTTTGAAAGTCTGGTATAGCCAGCCCATATCCGACGGCGCGGCGCGGCGAAAGCGGATGGTATTCATGAGCCCGTACTCAATTCCCGCGGCGCTGCGACTTTACGTTGCCAGCCAAGCTGTCGCTCAATGGCAATGATCATATTGCCGGCCACGTCTTTTCCCGTCACCTCCTCAATGCTGCCAATGCCCGGAGAGGAACTGACTTCGAGCAGCAAAGGGCCTTTGCGTGAGCGGATGATGTCGACTCCAGCGACCTTGAGCCCCAGAACTTTGGCGGCCTTGATGGCCAGCCGCTTCTCTTCGACACTGATCTTCACTTTCGTGGCGGAAACGCTGCGGTGCAGGCTCGGGCGGAAATCCCCGGTGAGAGCGTGACGTTGCATGGCGGCCACGACCTTGCCGTCTACCACGAACAGGCGCAGATCCTTGCCGTCTGCTTCCTTGATGAATTCTTGCACCAACAGATTGGCCTGTAACGACTTGAAGGCATTGATCAGGCTTTCACCGGCCTTGCGGGTTTCTGCCAGCACCACGCCCCTTCCCTGCGGTCCTTCAAGTAGTTTGACTACCAGTGGAGCGCCATTGACCATGTCGATCAACTCGCCCGTTTCGATGGGGCTGTCGGCAAACCCCGAGGTCGGAATACTCAGGCCACTGCGCAGCAGCATTTGCAGAGAGAACAGCTTGTCGCGTGAATTACCGATGGCCTCGGCGGAATTCAGCGAGTAGATGCCGATGCTTTCAAACTGCCGCACCAGCGCACAACCGTAAAAGGTCAGGTCGGGTCGGATTCGCGGAATCACTGCATCAAGCTTGTTGAGAATTCTGCCGCCTCGGTAATGCACCTCTGGAGTCTCGGCGTCGAGCTTCATGTAGCACTGCCGGATGTCATAAAAATGCATGCGATGGCCGCGTTCTTCACCAGCTTCCATCAGGCGTACATTGCTCGGCAACTCCGGATTGCTGGCTAGCAGACCGATGCTGAGCCCAAGGCTTTTGCGGTTGTGGGCGAAGTACTGCTGTTCCAGATTTTCCTCTTCAATCTCGCCACCCATGAAGCCCGCAGCCGGGTCTACCAGGATGCGCCCCACCATCGCTTCGCGGCCCAGCAACATGCGATACCCCATCGAGTCGCGATTGGTCAGCGTTACTTCAATTTCCCAGGTCTGCTCGCCCAGCAGGAGTGAGGTGCGAATGACGTAGCGCTTTTCGGTCAGGCCGCTGGAGCTTTTCACCGTGCGCTTGTCCAGGACTTCCGCCTCACAAGGCACGATGGTGCTGCGATTGCCCTGCAACGGATGCACCTCGAAGCTGACCCAGTCGCTGTCAGCGCGCTTGAAGCCCTTGATATTGAAGGCGTGCAGTGCCGAGGTCTTGGCGCCAGAGTCCACCCGCACCTTGATGGCAGGGATACTCAACAGCGGCAGTGAGCACCACTCCTCGCTACCGACGATGATCTTGTGTGTGGTCTTGCCGGTCATTGGGTTCCTGATCTGTGATCCATTCACATCCTGTTCTGTAAAACCTGTCAGTCGCGCTTGCGACAGTGGTTGATCAGGCCATTGGTCGAGGCGTCGAAACGCTCGCTCGCGGTCGTCGCTGTCAGTGCCTCGTAGAGCTTCTCTCCCAGTTGCTTGCCCAGCTCCACACCCCACTGATCGAAGGCATTGATGTTCCAGATGACACTCTCGACATAGACCTTGTGTTCGTAGATGGCAATCAGGCTGCCAAGGTTCTGTGCCGAAAGCTCCCGCAACAGCAGCGTATTGCTGGGCTTGTTGCCAGGGATGACCTTATGTTTCGCCAGCGCTCTGGCAAAAGTCTCATCACGCCCCTGGGCGAGCAGTTCACGACAGGCTTCCTCCTCGCTCTTGCCCTGCATCAGAGCCTGGCTCTGGCTGAAACAGTTGGCGAGCAGATGGGTGTGCTGGTCATGGTCCTGGCCATACACCGATCTGACAATGCCGATGAAGTCGGCTGGTATCAGATGTGTGCCCTGGTGCAGCAGCTGGTGGAATGAGTGCTGGCCGTTGGTGCCCGCACTGCCCCAGACAATCGGACCGGTGGCGGTGCGCACAGGGCTGCCGTCGATTTCCACAGACTTGCCAAGACTCTCCATCTCCAGCTGTTGCAGGAATGCCGGGAACAGATTCAGGGATTGGCTGTAGGGCAGAATTGCCTGGCTTGATGCGCCGCAGAAACCGCTGTGCCATACGGCGAGCAGTCCCATGATGACAGGGATGTTGCGCTCGAAGGGAGTGTCGCGGAAATGCTCGTCCACCAGCCGTGCGCCGTGCAGCAATTCGCGGAATTTTGGCATCCCCACCGCCAGTGCGATGGGCAGCCCTATTGCCGACCACAGTGAGTAACGTCCGCCGACCCAGTCCCACATCGGGAAAATGTTGGCGGCGTCAATGCCGAACGCCTGCGCCTTGCGAACATTGGCGGTGACAGCCACAAAGTGGCGGGCAATCAGCGCGACATCGCCGCCATTGTCCAGATACCAGCGTCGCGCCAAGGCCGCGTTCTGGTGAGTTTCCAAGGTGTTGAATGACTTCGATGCGATGATGAAAAGAGTGGTCTGCGGGTCTGCGGTCGCCAGTGTTTCACGCATGTGCACTGGGTCCACATTGGAAACGAAATGGCAGTGCAGTTGTGGTACGTGCCAGTTGACCAGCGCTGCTGTCACCATGGCCGGCCCGAGATCCGAACCACCGATGCCGATATTGATCACCGTGCTGATAGGTTTGCCTGTGTAACCTTTCCAGCGCCCTTTCTGCACCTCTTCGACAAAGCCCTCCATCTTGTCGAGCGTGGCCTGCACCTCCTCGCCTACATTCAGCCTGGCTTCGGGCAACAGTGTGCGCAGCGCCACATGCAGCGCGGGCCGCTGCTCTGTCGTGTTGATGACATCGGCCCGGAACATGGCAGTGATGGCATCTTGCAGGCCAGCCTCGTCGGCCAGCGCCAGCAACAGCCGGGTTGTCTCATCGGTGATCAGGTTCTTTGAATAATCCAGCAGAATTTCGCCAGTGTTGACGCTGAAGCGTCGGAAGCGTGCGGCATCGCCGGTAAACAGATCGGCAATCGTGGTTCCGCTGGAGAATAGTTGCTGACGGTGTGCAGTGAGTTTCTGCCAGGAATGAGTACGGCTGGGGGTGGTCATCACTGTGCTGCCTGGATAGTGGAGGAGAGGATATTGCCAAGAGGCTAAGCTAGCGCATTATCTGCGAGCGTTCAATGAAAGGGGCGGCCAAAAAGTCGTTGCTCGGCCGTGGAAGGATTGGTAGTATGCGCGCCCTGTACGTCCAAGACGTCATGTTTCAATGCCGTTATAGCTCAGCTGGTAGAGCAACTGACTTGTAATCAGTAGGTCCCGGGTTCGACTCCTGGTGACGGCACCACTACTTTAAAGGCTTGCAGAGATGCAGGCCTTTTTTATTGCCGCAATTTTCCCGGCGGGTGACAATTGTATTCACCCTGAAGGAGACGTCATGAATCGGCCACTAAATCTCGCTGCGCAGCAATTTTCCCCGAAAGTCCTTTCAGGTGCTTTGCCGAGGCTGTTGGCAACCTGCTTTCTGGCTCTCGCATTGGTGAACAGCGCTTTGGCGGAGACATCGCTGACCAGCATCCAAGTTTCGTCCCGGCTTGACCTCAATTCGGTTCTGATCAGTGGCGTTGACGTGGTGTTCTTCTATGACACCAGCATTGTGCAGGATGAACCTCTCACCCAGTTTGACTGGTACTCGAAGAAGCGCGACTACCGTGCGACGCGGGCGGACGTCATCGATATCGTCAATCTGCCGGTTCCACAAGGTTTTGGTGGTGCAACCCTGAAGTTGCCAGAACGGCACACGAGTGCCTTCAAGGTTCTGGTCTTCTCCGAACATCAGAGTTCCACTTCAGCCTCGGTCGATATCACTGGCATGCGCAATGTGTTGATCGAGATTGATCAGTTCGGATTACTAATCTCCGAGCAATAGACCGCCCTGTCGCAATTCCCCGGATAAGCATTGAATAAAGAAAAAGGCTGGATTACTCTCCGGCCACCTTCGTGAAATAGATGGATGATTTCACCAGGCATTCATCATGAAAATACTGCCTATAGAACCCATCAATAGCTCCAAAGGAGAATGAAGTGACCAGTCGATGCCTTATATCAATCGCGATATCCATGAGCGTTGCCGCGTCGTTGAGCGCTGCAGCCTTTGCTGCCGACAGCAATTACACAGCTCCGCGCAATGAGTGGGGGCAACCCGATCTGCGCGGAGTGTGGAACTTCAGCTCCAACACTCCACTGGAACGTCCGGCGCGGTATGCCGAACAGGAATATCTTACTGATGATGATGTCGCCCGGATTCGTGAAGAGGCGCAGGCAGAGATTGCCTCCTCCGACGGCAACTCCTCCCAGGGTGGTGTGGGCGGGTATAACCAGTTCTGGATTGAGGGGCTTCCAGTTGAAGAGAATCGCCGCACCTCGCTGATCATCGATCCGCCCAATGGCAGAATGCCTGCCCGCGTCCCGGGAGCTCCAGTGGCGTTCGGAGGTCTTGGGCCGGACATTGAGGGCGAGCGCCCCGTGCGCTTTACCGTGGGCGGCATCGGCAAGGATGGTCCGGAAGATCGAGGACTTTCCGAGCGTTGTCTCATGGGATTCAATTCCGTTCCCCCATTTATGCCGAGCATGTACAACAACAACGTGCAACTTTTCCAGAACAAAGACCACTTCGTGCTCCTCAATGAGATGATCCACGAGGCGCGTATCGTCCCCATCGATGGTCGTCCGCATCTGCCCGGCGATATCGAGCAGTGGACCGGTGATTCTCGCGGCTACTGGGACGGCGACACGCTGGTTGTGGAAACCACCAATTTCACAGACAAGACCCAGAGCTTCAGGGGTACCGGTGTCGCCAAGAACATGCATCTGATCGAGCGTTTCACCCGCGTCGCCGATGATAAGGTGGAGTATGAGTTTACGGTCAACGATCCGCAGGCCTTCGTTGCGCCGGTGACGGTTCTGGTGCCGATGCTTAAGGTGGAAGAAGCGATATATGAGTACGCCTGCCACGAAGGCAACTACGGGATGGTCAATATCCTGCGCGGTCAGCGTGTGGAAGAAGGCACCTACGTGGATTCCAGTGGTAACTGAGCAAAAACAGGAAAAGGGTAGTTCATGAAAACAACAATCAAAAATTTGATGATGACCGCTGCGGCGCTGTCAGTACTGGCGAGCGGTTCGGTTTTTGCGCAGAGCAACAGTATTCCCCGCACCCCCGACGGCAAACCCGATTTCAATGGAATCTGGCAGACCCTGGGCACTGCCCACTGGGATCTGGAGACCCACGCATCGCGACCGGGTCCGGTCGTGGAAATGGGGGCTTTGGGCGCCATTCCGGGAGGCATGGGAGTTGTGGTTGGCGGTAACATTCCCTACAAGCCGGAAGCATTGGTCGTCAAGCAACAGAATCAGGCTGACTGGCTGGTGAAAGATCCCGTCGTAAAGTGTTATCTGCCTGGCGTGCCACGTGCCACCTATTTGCCTTATCCCTTCCAGATTATACAGGCGCCGGATACAACACTGATCACATACGAATTTGCAGGTGCCGATCGCATCGTCTACATGGATCAGCCTGATCTGGAGTCGCAGGTCGACAGCTGGATGGGACACAACATCGGTCACTGGGAAGGTGACACGCTGGTGATCACCGTAACAGGGCAGATGCCGGACACCTGGCTGGACAGCTCGGGTAACTGGCACAGTTACCAGATGCGTGTAGAGGAGCGGTACACGCTGGAGAGCGAGAACGTGATCCGTTACGAAGCCACCATCACTGATCCGGAGGTCTATAGTGAGCCCTGGACAATCAGCCTGCCGCTGTATCGTCGCCTTGATCCGAACATGGAGTTGATAGAGTTCAAGTGCGTTGAATACGTCGAAGAGCTTCTCTTCGGGCAGTACCGCAAGCCCGGCGTGGAATGACCGGGGTCAGTCATTCGGGGTCAGAGTAAAAATACAGCTGTATTTTTACTCTGACCCCAAATTTAAAAGATCCCGCCCGATGGGTATGTAGTGTCACTACCCGTCACAAGATGCCGGGCAACTGTATCTGCTTCGAGATAGCAGAGCCCTCGTTGATTGAAAACCTTGGCGATCCCGGCAAGTTCATCCGCTCTCTGAAGGCGCTGTTGCAGTGCGAGACTGCTTAGTTGGTCTCCATTAGCTGCGGCGGCTTGCGCGCCTGCGACAGCTGCTCATAGGCATAGGCGATGCTCAGCAGTCGGGGTTCTGAAAACTCGCCGGCGAAGAAACTGATGCCTATCGGGAAGCCATCGATATAGCCCGCTGGCACCGTGATATTGGGGTAGCCCGCAACGGCCGCCAGGCTGGAGTTGGAGATATAGCCTTCGGTCTTGTCTCCGCTTGGGTCGACCAGCCAGCCAATACTGTTGGTCGGAGCGACCAGTGCGTCCAGTTCCATCTGCTGAAGTGCGGAATTGATGTTGGTCTGACTCAAGGCCTTGCTCATGCCCAATGCCGACAGATATTCACCATCCCCCAAATCACCTTTTTCCTGCGCCAGCAGGAATAGCTCCTGACCAAAGTCCGCCAGTTCGATGCTGGCATTTTCCTCGTTGAATTGAATCACGTCCGCGAGGTCCTGCAGGGGGCCGCCGCGCTCATACAGATAGTTGTTGAGGTCGTTCTTGAACTCGAAAAGCAGAACTTCAGTCTCCGCTGCGGTGAAAGAGTCGCGAGTCCGAATACCCAGGTCCACGAGCTCGGCACCGGCATTGCGCAAGATCGTCAGCTGTTCCTCCATCAGTGCGTCCAGGGCCGGGTTCTGGCCGAAATCCTGGCGCAGTACACCAATGCGCTGCCCTCGCAGGCCATCTGCAAGCAGGTAAACGGTGTAGTCCACCGGGTTGCGGGTCTGAACGTTGGTGGTGATGTAGTCCTCAGGATCGGTGGCCACCAGCGCATTGAGCAGCAGCGCGGCGTCGCGGACCGTACGGGCCATCGGTCCTGCCGTGTCCTGGCTGTGAGCAATCGGGATGATGCCGGCACGGGAGATCAGCCCCAGACTGGGTTTTATGCCCACAATGCTGTTGTGAGCGGCGGGACAGACGATAGAGCCGTCCGTCTCGGTGCCTACCGCGAGCACGGCCAGGTTGGCGGCCAGCGCGACCGCTGATCCTGAACTCGAACCGCAGGGGCTGCGAAGTAGATTGTAGGGATTGCGGGTTTGACCGCCTCGTGCGGACCAGCCGCTGGAGGCGCCGGACGAACGAAAGTTGGCCCACTCACTCATGTTGGTCTTGCCCAATATGATCGCGCCGGCCTCGCGCAGACGCTGTACCAGGAACGCATCCCGTGCCGGTGCCGGAGCGTCCAGCAGAGCGAGGCTGCCTGCGGTAGTGTGCATGCCGTCGGCAGTATCGATATTGTCTTTGAGCAGCACGGGGATGCCGTGCAGCGCTGATCGCACCTTCCCCTCCGCCCGTTCTGCATCGAGTGCGCTGGCTATGCTGAGGGCGTCGGGGTTGAGCTCCAGAATGGCGTGCAGCTGTGGATCGAGTGCCGCGATGCGTTGCTGGTAATGAGCCACCAGCGCCACGGCGGTCAGCTCGCCGGCGCCCATCGCAGCCTGCAGAGTGGCTACGTCGGCCTCATCCAGCAGGGATGCAGTCTCCTTCTCGTTGCCGCTCTGACAGGCACTCGCCGTGAGCAGGAAGGATAGCAGCATGGGCGTGAAAGGTGGGAACAGACGCATGGTGGCAATCCTGAGAGAGTGAGGAGATAAAATACGTGTTGCTGGGATGATATCATCGTCGCCAGAGAATCCGCAGTCACAGGGTGAGGGGGTCGGTTCGGGATGAGTGTATTTACCATAGCAATGGCGGTGCGCGACTACGAGTGCGATATGCAGGGAGTCGTCAACAACGCGGTGTACCAGAACTATCTGGAGCACGCGCGTCACGAATTTCTGAAGGCGCGGGGGCTGGATTTTGCGCGACTCACGGAGCAGCAGATCAGCGTCGTGGTGGTGCGTGCAGAACTGGACTATCGGCGCTCGCTGCGCAGCGGCGATGCCTTCCTCGTTGCAGTGCATGCCGAGCTGGAGTCGCGGCTAAGGTTGACCTTCGTGCAGCGTATCGTGCACGCCGACAGAGGACAGACGCTATTGGACGCGCGCATCATCACCGCTGCTTTGAATCCGCAGGGCCGTCCGTACTTCCCTAAAGAACTGGCGGTGTTGTTGGATTGAGGTAGCTTTTCTCTGTGGTTCGAGCGGGGTGTGCGAAGTGCTTATCAGCCTCCTTGAGTATGTGTGCAGTTCTCAGAGGGAAGTAAAACATCAAGGTGCTACGGCGGAGCAGATCAGTTGATCCACATACTCGGGGACCACAATGGAGGCACGCCCAAAGAGACGTTCGTCGAAGCTGGAGCGCGTCTGCTCCAGATTTAGTTCCACGGTGTGCGCGCGATGAATCTTCGCCGTTTGATAGAAACCCGACGCCGGGTAGACATTGCCCGAGGTGCCAATGGCAACGAACAGATCACAGCTCTCCAGCGCGCGGCTGATCTGCGGCATGTGCAGCGGAATCTCGCCGAACCAGACGATGTGGGGGCGCAGATTGCCCGGAGTCTGGCAGCAGCGGCACAACGTATCGAAACCGATATCCTCCTGCACGTCGAAGATCTGATTGGTCTCCACGCAGCGCATTTTCAGCAGTTCGCCATGCATGTGCAGCAGCTTGCGGCTGCCCGCGCGCTCATGGAGGTTGTCCACATTCTGGGTGACGATCAGCACCTCGCCTGGAAATTCGCGCTCCAGTCTGACGAGAGCAGTATGGGCCGCGTTGGGGCGGATGTCTTCCAGCAGCAACTGGCGGCGGCGCTGGTTGTAAAAATGGTGAACCAGCTGCGGGTTGCGTTCGAAACCTTCGGGGGTGGCGACATCGTCTATGCGGTGATTTTCCCAGAGTCCATCGCTGGCCCGGAATGTACTGATACCCGATTCTGCGGAAATTCCCGCACCGGTCAGAACGACAATGGATTTGACTGGACGTCTCATGGGGCCGGATTCTAGCACGAAGTCTGGTAGTGCCAAGAGCCGCTAGAAGGGGTCGCCATCACACACTGAAGCGGCACGGAAAGCGATGACTGTGTGCTCGGCACACGGATATAATGGCCGCCCGCAATGCCGTCGCACTGGCGCTGCCAACTCAATTCTGCAACCTTTCAGGATTCCCTGTATGAGCTTTCCAAAAATCGGTAACCTGGCTCCCGACTTCATCCTCAGTGATCAGCAAGGGAGCCCTGTGCAGCTCACGGCCCTGCGCGGAACGCAGAACGTATTGCTGTATTTCTATCCCAAGGCCATGACACCTGGTTGTACCGTGCAGGCCTGTGGTCTGCGTGATGTGCAGGCCGAACTGGCAGCACTGAACACGGTGGTGCTCGCCGTCAGCCCCGACCCGGTCAAGAGTCTGAAGAAATTTGCCGAGCGCGACGAACTCAATTTCACGCTTCTTTCGGATCCGGATCATGCGGTGGCGGAGCAGTACGGGGTCTGGGGAATGAAGAAATTCATGGGGCGTGAGTTCATGGGTATTCTGCGCACCAGTTTCTTTGTTAACAAGGAGGGGCGGCTTGTGCACATTATGGACAAGGTCCAGACCAAGACTCATCACGACGATGTGCTGGCGCTGCTGAAAAACCACGCGAACGCCGGGTAAGACGGAATTCTAAGAGATCGATGAAACTGCATTTCAAACAATATTCCACGCAAGGCGAACCGCTGCTGATCCTGCATGGGCTGTTCGGCAGTCTGGGCAACTGGGCCTGGCATAGTCGCGAGCTGGCCAGAGACTTTGCAGTCATCGGTCTCGATCTGCGCAACCATGGGGGCTCGCCTCATAGTGACGACATGAATTACGCCTGCATGGCGCAGGACGTGCTGGAGTTCATGGATGACCACGGCATTGCCCGCTGTCATCTGCTCGGTCATTCGATGGGTGGCAAGGTTGCGATGCAGCTAGCGCTCAGCGTCTCCGAGCGGGTCGACAGACTGGTGGTGGCCGATATTGCGCCCGTGACTTATCCCGGGCAGCATGACAGCATCTTCGACGGACTGCTGGCCATTGATCTTGCCACCATTGGCAGCCGCAGTGCCGCCGACATGGTACTGGCGCAGTACGAAGAAGACGAACTGGTCCGACAGTTTCTGCTGACGAACCTGCTGAAGAGACCCGACGGGGTTTTCTACTGGCGCATCAATCTGCCGGCTTTGCAGGCCAACTATTTAAGTCTGCGCGAACGTCCGCCTGCAGACGGTGTCTTCGAAGGGCCCGTGCTGTTCGTCAAGGGCGCCTTGTCGAACTATATTACCGAACAGCATCGTGGAGAGATTCTGCGGCGTTTTCCCCATGCGAAGACCAAGCTCATCATGCACACCGGACATTGGTTGCACGCAGAAAAACCGCAGACGTTTTATCGCATTGTCCACAATTTTCTCAACCCTGCCGCAGCCGACTCTTCTGCAGAATCGACCTGATTCCGGCCTCTGGAACCAACCATGACTATCCTGAGTGTGAACGTCAACAAGATCGCGCTGCTGCGTAATTCCCGAGGCCGCAACTTTCCTGATGTGCTGCTTTTTGTGCGCCGTCTCATCGGACTGGGAGTGAAAGGCATCACCGTGCATCCACGGCAGGATGAGCGCCATGTGACGCGCCAGGATGTTGTCGATATCACTGCATTGCTGCGTGAATTTCCTGGCTTGGAGTTCAATATTGAAGGCTACCCTTCGCCTGAATTCATGGACTTGATCGTTCGGGCAAGGCCAGCGCAGTGCACACTGGTGCCGGATGCCCCCGATCAACTGACTTCTGATCATGGCTGGGACGTGCGTGTCAACGCGGCACTGCTGCGCAATGTGCTCGAACAACTGCGGGGTCTGGGCGTACGCAGCAGCCTGTTTCTGGACCCATCAGTCGAGTCTGTCGAGCAGGTTCCGGAGGTCGGCCCGGATCGCATCGAGCTGTATACCGAAGCCTATGCCCGCGCCTTTGGGACGCCACAGGAGGCAGCGGTGTTCGAGTCCTACCGTGCGGCCGCGCAACGCGCCAGCGAACTGGGTATCGGGCTGAACGCGGGGCACGATCTGGATCTGCACAACCTCGCGCGCTTTCTGCAGATTCCCGCAATCCTCGAAGTCTCCATCGGTCACGCACTGGTGGTCGAATCTCTGGAGCAGGGGATCGATAACGTGGTGCGCCAATACCTCGCCATCACCGGCGAGTAGCCCCATTCAGTTCGAGTTCAGTTGAGCTGCTTAGAATGGTCTCATGAGGGCAATAAAGCCTTGCGGAACTTCTGTAGAGAGCTCAACCATGAAAACGACAATACTGGGTACGCTGGTACTGGGATTGCTCATCTTTGGCGCCCCGGCAATGGGCAATGACGCCAGCCTCCTCAGACAGGCAAGTCATCTGGAAGACATCAGCTATGAGATTGCCCGCGAACTGCATTATGCCGGTGTCTATGGCTCCTTGCGCGACGATGCGGAAAAGTTGGCCCGCGAGGCGCGCCGCTTTCGTGACGCGCTGGCCGGACGCAGTGACAGACAGTATCTGCAGGCGCGCTACAATGAGATGGCCAAGTACTACGATCGCTTCGAGAGGCAATATCGCCGCAGCCATCTCGACTACAACTATCGTCATGTGCACAACACCTACCTCAGAATCACGTCGGTGTTTCACAGTATCAGCGGTGGCTATGTGAGTTATACGCGTGGCTGGGACGCTCCGCGTTACGAATCCGACCGCATCGTCATTCATCGTGCACCCCCGATCATTTACGCTCCTTTTGGTCTGCAGCACGACGGGCGTCTTAGTGACAGTCAACGCGATGATTACGATGAGCGTCGCGACGACCGCTACAACGACCGCTACGATGAGCACTACGACAGAGAGCGTGCCGATCGCAGAGACGAACGCGGCGGTCGCAATCACTATAAGTAACCCACGTTATCTCATCGCGTTGCAGTTCCTTGGCATGTCCTCGACATTTCGATGATATCGCTGGCTTTCCTGAGCAAGCCATTACGGGAATCTCTGTCGTGCTAATGGTGCTCATGGTGCTGAGGTGGGGAGGATCGATTACTTTGCAGGAGTTCATCTTGGCGCCCTATTGTTGTGGAGGATGTCCGAGGATGTCCGAGGATGTCCGAGGATGTTCCTGCAACCCGTTCTGGGTTGAAAGAGGGCTAAAGAGCAGATTTTTCTAGACAAGATTTTTTGGCCAGATTAATTTTGGTCGGCCCGATTGCCAGGCAAGGCAAAGTACACGCAGATGTTTATCGCTTTGTGAGCGGCGCCCTGAAAATTCACAGCCTTTGGTAATCAGCGCAGCATGAGAAATTTGAAGTGTCCGGTTCCGGACTTGCAGATCCTGCAGCCTATTGGTTTGTCAGATCAATTATTCTTCCGCGTTTACAGCGGCCCCACTTCCATCGCTTTTGCCGAATTGAGTCGACCCAGCGTGGCACGCCGCACTGTTCCTTCCTGGAATGATGGTTTGGGCCCTGGCGTCAGCTATTGCCTGCGGAACATCGCGGTGGCACAAAACTACCGCCACATGGGTGTGGGCTCTGCGCTGCTCGATGAGGTGCTCGAATTTTGCAGATCCAATCGCGTTACCCGTCTTTATGGCGAGGTCAAAGGCGAGACAGCGTTTCTCACGAACTGGTATCGCAAACGTGGTTTCAAGATCGTCAATGTCGACAATATCGAGATCTGTTTTGATCACTGAGCACTGGCATCTGCAGGTTCAGCTGTTGGCGGCACTTACTTCGTTGAGCACTGGTGCCAGGACCGGCCAGACATTTTCCAGCACTTTGACTTGAGCTTCTGCCGTGGGGTGGATACCGTCGTCCTGCATCAGCTCCGGTTGTTGCGCAATGCCATCGATCAGGAAGGGAATTAGCGGAAGCGCCAGATCTTCTGCAATTTCCTGATACTGACTGGTGAAGGGACCGGTGTAGCGGGGGCCATAGTTGGGGGGGATCTGAATGCCGGCCAGGATAACCCGTGCGCCGGCCGCCTGACTCAACGTCACCATCTGCAGCAAATTCTGCTTGATACTGGCCACGGGCAAGCCGCGCAGGCCATCGTTCCCTCCGAGTTCGAGGATAACTACGGCAGGCTTGTGAGTAGCAAGTGCGGCAGGCAGTCGCGCAAGGCCGCCGTCAGTGGTTTCGCCGCTTACACTGGCGTTGACGACGCGAAAACTCGCACCTTCCTGCTCCAGCCGGACTGCCAGCAACGCCACCCAGCCTTCCTCTTCATTCATTCTGTAGCCGGCGCTGAGGCTGTCGCCAAACACCAGCAGCACGGGCGAGTCCTCTTGTGCGCTCGCGGGCAACGCCAACATAAGCAGGCTGCACAGAATGAACAAACCATTGAGCAGGCGGTGTGGCAGGATATGTTTTGCAGAAATACCGGTCATGTGTCGAGTTTTGAGTATTACGTGAGTGGGGTATGTGAATGAGTCAGTAGGCAATTTAATCTTTCCGTCCGGGTTATTCAATGCTGCTGAGCATTGCCGGTCAGTAGTGGATAAGAGTGCGCAGATGAACCGATTTGCGCTTCCTGAGCGTATTCAGGACAATTACTCAATTCAAAATCAAGAATGGCAGGACAGGGCAAGGATTCATGATAAAAATCGAAAACCTCGTAAAGCGCGTGACCACCAGTGAAGGTGAACTGGTGATCCTGAAGAGCATCTCTCTGGCGGTGAAAATGGCGGAGACAGTCGCCATCGTGGGGGCCTCTGGTTCCGGCAAGTCGACTCTACTGGGGTTGATGGCTGGGCTGGATACTGCCAGTTCTGGCGAGGTGATCCTCAATGGCAATCGCCTGGGCGAGCTTGACGAGGAGCAGCGCGCTGTCCTGCGCGGGCAGTTGGTCGGGTTCGTGTTTCAGTCCTTTCAGCTGCTCCCGAGTCTGACGGCGCTGGAGAATGTCATGCTGCCGATCGAACTAAAGAATGATCGCAGTGCCCGCGAGAAAGCCACACTACTGCTGACGCGGGTAGGGTTGGGCGAGCGCTGTCATCATTATCCGAATCAACTATCCGGTGGTGAGCAGCAGCGCGTGGCGATAGCCCGAGCCTTCGCCTCGGAAGCGCGCATCCTTTTTGCCGACGAACCCACCGGAAACCTCGACAGCGCAACCGGCGGCAAGGTCATCGACCTGTTGTTCTCTCTCAACAAGGAATATGCGACGACGCTGGTGCTGGTTACTCACGATGAGCGCTTGGCACAGAAGTGCCATCGCACCATCCGATTGGTGGCCGGCGAAGTGGTAAGCGACCAATTCAATGCTGCAGCAGCCGTCGCTGCGGAAGGCAGCGTCCATGCCTAGCGTTCAGGAAAGCGTTCCGGTCACGAACGTAACCGGGCAGCAGGTGCGGGTCGAGCCTCTGAAGCTGGAGACTCTGCTGCGGCTGTCTTTACGCCTGCTGTGGCGGGACTGGCAGGGCGGAGAACTGCGTCTGCTGTTGCTGGCTCTGATCATGGCGGTGACGTCCGTGACCGGTATCGCGCTGTTTACAGACCGGCTGGAGCAGGCCTTGCTGGGGGAGTCTGCCAACATGCTGGCCGCTGACCGCGTTCTCAGCGGTCGCAGTGTGGCTCCTGCCGAGTGGCTCGACGAGGCCCGTGGCCGCGACTTGCGCACGGCGGAAATCGTCTCTTTCGGTTCAATGGTGTTCTCAGACAACGGCAACGTGCTGGTCTCCGCGAAGGCAGTCAGCGACGCCTATCCGCTGCGAGGTCAGCTGGTGGTGGCTGACCAGCCGTTCACTGCAGGCGCACCGATTGCAGGTGGTCCGCCCGCCGGTGAAGTGTGGGTAGAGTCGCGGGTGATGCCCGCACTCGGGGCCAATATCGGCGACACGGTGTACGTCGGCGAGGCGGCGCTGCGCGTCACCAGGATCATTGTTCAGGAACCCGACCGTCAGCAGGGCGGTATGATGGATAATGCCGGCCCGCGCCTGATGCTCAACCTGGCCGATGTCCCCGCCACGCAGGTAATCCAGGTTGGCAGCAGGGTGAGTTATCGTTACCTGTTTGCCGGCGAGGAAGCCGAACTGAAGGACTACGGACTCTGGCTCGAAGAGCGCACCGGCGGCGAGTTCCGTCTGCGCGACGTGCGTGACGAGAGCGCTGAAGTGGCTGACGCTCTGAACAAGGCCGAGAGTTTTCTGCTGCTGGGCAGTCTGTTCGCTGTGTTGTTGGCGGGGGTGGCGATTGCATTGACCGCGCGGCGGTACAGCGAGCGTCATTTCGATTACGTCGCCATTCTCAAGACCCTCGGTTGTACATCGTCCCAGATCATGTCGATCTACTTGAGCATCCAAATCGTGCTGGGAGTGATCGCCATCGTGGTAGGTTCAGTGCTCGGCTGGGCGATTCACGCCCTGATCCTGAAGGCGCTGGCGTCAGTGATTCCAATCGTGTTGCCACCGGCCGGATTCACGCCGTATATCATCGGGTCGCTGACGGCGATCATCTGTCTGCTGTCTTTCGCGCTGCCGCCGTTGCTGGCTCTGCACAATACCTCGCCATTGCGGGTGCTGCGCAAGGATCTGGACGAAAACAGTCTGAGCGCCCGGCTGCCTTATGGTGTCGGCTTGATAGGTTCATTGGTGCTGATGCTCTGGTACAGCCAGGACGTCTTGCTCACCACCATCATCGTGCTCGCGGTGGCGGGGGTGGTGCTCGTGCTGTCAGCTATCTCCTGGCTGCTGCTGCACTCCAGCAACAGCGTCGGCATGAAGGCGGGCAGTGCCTGGAAATTGGCAATGTCGGCCACCCGTCGTCGCCGCAAGCAGAATATCCTGCAGGTGCTGGTGTTCTCCTTGACCATCATGTCGTTGTTGATCCTGACGCTGCTGCGCACTGATCTGATTGCCGACTGGCAGGCGCAACTGCCGGAGAACACGCCCAACCACTTCCTGATGAACGTCACCGAGCCGCAGGTGGTCGGCATACAGTCCTTCTTCCGCGAAAACGGTGTTGAGCCAAACCAATTCTTCCCGATGATGAGTGCGGGCATCACCCTCATCAATGGCGAGGAGCCGCGTCCAGTCAGGGACAATGATGAACAGAGCAATGTGACCGAGCGCAGTGCCGGTACCGATGGCGGTGATCAGGACTTCGACAACGCCGATTCCGATGACGTGGCTGCTGATAGCCAAAGCGCTGATGGCGCTGACGGTGAACAGAGTCAGGATGGTCCGCGCCGAGTCAGCAACCGGCAGGTTACCTGGACCAGCGAGCTGCCCAAAGACAATCAGGTTGTGGAAGGGGAGTGGTGGACTGACAATCCCCAGCCCGGGTTTGTGTCTCTGGAGCAGGACTATGCGGAGCGCCTCGGCGCCAAGATCGGTGATGTCGTTCAATTCGACGTGGGGCAGGGGCAGTTGATTGAGACACAGGTGCAAAGCCTGCGTACCGTGCGCTGGGACAACATGCAGCCGAACTTCTTTGTGATCTTCTCCCCCGGTACGTTGGCTGGGCTGGGAGGGACCTATCTGTCCACCGCTCTGATGGAGCAGGAACAGAAGGCACTCATCAACGAATTGCTGGGGCTGTTCCCGACTATCGTGGTGATCGAGATCGATGCTCTGATCGAGCAGATCCAGAACATCATCGCGCAGGTAACCTCTGCCATCGAGCTGATCGCCTTCCTGGTGCTGGCCTGTGGTGCACTGGTGATGCTGGCCTGTGTGACAGCGACCCTGGATGAACGCTTTCGCGAGAACGCCATCCTGCGTACACTTGGCGCCGGCCGCAAACTCATCCTGAGCAGTCTGTTCATCGAGTTTGCGACCATCGGTCTGGTTGCCGGCGTGATTGCCACGGTGGGCGCGGAAGCAAGCCTTTACTACCTGCAGACCCGCGTATTCCAGCAGGATTTCGCACTGCATTACTGGGTGTGGCTGGCTGGTCCCGTGTTGGGGATGCTGGTCATTGCTGTGCTGGGAGTGGTGGCAACGCGCAAAGTAGTCAACACCAGCCCGCTGACTGTGCTGCGTCATATTGGCTGATAGGATTTTAAAAATTTTTGATCGGGTATCGAGGAGATCATCATGATGAGAATTATAGCTGCCCTGTTCATCGTGCTGCTGAGTGGTGTGACGCACGCACAACTCGCTGTAAAGGAGCAGGAGCTGCGTGAACTGAGCAGGCAGTGCATCTTCGGTGACTGTGAGAGCGGATACGGAACGCAGGAAATAAAAACCACATTTGGCACGAATGTCTATCGTGGCAATTTCAAGGATGGTTTGTACCACGGTAGTGGCAAGTTGACCGAAATGGTTTCCTACTCAGAGCGCGCTTATTACGACGGTAACTGGGAAGCAGGTATAAAAAATGGACGTGGCACTTACTTCAATGGCAAGAGCGATCTGTATATCGGCGAATGGAAAAAAAATCTGCGGCACGGCAAAGGCTCCTATTTTTTCGGGTTGAATGACTGGACTGAGAACAAGTATACCGAGCACTGGCTCTCCGAGAATGTTGAGAATTACACCGGGGATTTCCGGGATGATTTCTTCAGCGGTCAAGGAACTTACCGATGGCCGGACGGTCAGAAGTACGTTGGCGGATTCTTCGCCAATGACAAGCATGGACCGGGTACCTTCCACTACCCGCGTGGCACCATACGCCAGCAGTTATGGGAGTATGGCGAGTTCGTGAATTAGCTATTTTGAGTCTGTAAGGATTGAGTGAGTATGGATTTCAAAGCAATACGTCGTGAGTATCTCAAGGGCGGGCTGGACAACAATGATCTCACCACCAATCCCCTCGAGTTGTTTGCGCGCTGGATGCAGGAAGCGATCGATATGGGGTTGCCCGATGCCAATGCCATGACCGTTGCTACGGTCGGGCGCGATGGTCAGCCGAGTCAGCGGATCGTGCTGCTGAAGGGTATCGATGACAAGGGTTTTACCTTCTTCACCAATTACGACAGTCGCAAGGCTCGTGAGATCAGTTGCAACAGCAAGGTCAGCCTGCACTTCCCCTGGCACGCCATCGAACGTCAGGTGGCGATCGGCGGAGTGGTCGAAAAAGTGATGACCGACGAGTCGCTGCAATATTTTCTCTCCCGTCCCCGAGAGAGTCAGCTGGCCGCCTGGGCTTCCGCGCAGAGTCGGCCACTGGCATCCAAAGAGGTGCTGCTGCAGCAGTTCGATGCCATCAGCCGCAAGTTCGAACAGGGAGAGATACCGCTGCCCGAGTTCTGGGGGGGCTATCGTGTGCGCCCGCAGCAGATCGAGTTCTGGCAGGGTGGCCAGCACCGTCTGCATGATCGATTCGAGTACACGCTGCAGGCAGGCGAGCAATGGAACGTTGAACGTCTGGCTCCGTGACTCTTTGCGCTCTTAGAAAAAATAAGCCTAACAGATAGCTTTTAAGTCTTAGTTTTGTGCTAAGGCTGCTGCTATAGTGCGGGCCTCTTTTGCGGAGGCACTATGTCTATTGAGCCGGGTTATATCATCGCCGGATTCGTCGTCGGATGGTTGGTAGGGTTGACGGGAGTGGGAGGCGGTTCTCTCATGACCCCGATTTTGTTGTTGTTCTTCAACGTCAAGGCGGCGGTCGCCGTCGGCACCGATCTGCTGTACGCCAGCATCACCAAGACCGCAGGCATTTTTGCACACGGTAAACTGGGCAATATTGACTGGCGCATCGTTGGCACTATGGCAGCTGGCAGCGTGCCGGTCTCTTTTATCACCACGCTTTATCTTAGCGAGCTGGACCTGGGGTCGGGAGACCTGGTCGACCAGATCAAATTCTGGCTCGGCATCGCGCTGCTGATCACATCATTGTCGGTGCTGTTTCGTCATGAGCTGGTGACATCCATGCATCGTGAAAGCGGGCTCAATCCCAAAGTCATTGCCGCGTTGACACTGGTACTGGGCATGATCCTGGGTTTCGTCGTGACCCTGACCTCCGTGGGCGCTGGCGCCCTGGGTGTCACCGCACTCCTGCTGTTGTATCCCAAAATTCACATCAACAGAATCGTCGGCACTGATGTGGCCCACGCGGTGCCGCTCACTCTGGTTGCAGGGCTTGGACACGCGAGTCTGGGGACGGTGGATTATGGCCTGCTGGGCACGCTGCTGATTGGTTCCATTCCCGGCATCTGGATCGGCAGCCATATGACTGGTGTTGTGGGTGAGCATTGGGTGCGTAACGTGCTGGCGCTCATACTGGTGTATGTCGGGCAGAAGCTGGCGTTCCCGGAGTTGAATCAGATTCTAGGCGTAGGGCTGCTGCTTGTGGTCGTGGCGGCGAAACTGGTCATCGATGCCCGCAAGCTGAATGTCGTGACTGCTGAAGACTAACTGTGTGAGCGAGCCCTGCTCGCGATCGTATTCGGGGCGTTGCCCATGCCCACCGGCGACGGTCCTGCGCCGCTCCGCGGTGCCCTCCCTTCGCAAAAAGCCCAAGGTCTTTTTGCTGCGTTCGGCGCTGGCCCTGATTGTCGCCGGTGGGCATGGACAACGCCCCTTGTAGCCGGCAGGTGCAACGCAGGGAATGTAAAACCATCATAGGTGATGAGCTTGAGGGTAGATCTCCTCACAGGCGCTGTGTGTAGAATCTGCAACTCGGTTCGTATGGCACTCATCGAGGTGGCGCGAGGTGGCAAGGGGCATCAGCGACATAAAAGACCAGCGAGGAACACAGCAAAAAGACCCTAGGCTTTTTGCGGAGAGAGGGCACCCCGGAGGGGCGCGGTCCGTCGCTGAAGCCTCCTGCCGCCTCACGCCGCCGTCTCGAAGACGCACACCCAATTAAGCCTCAGCCTTTCCAAGGTTTCAGCTTCTTCTCCACCAGCACTTTTTTCAAGCGCGCATAATCTGGCAGGCCGTCCTTGTAGGGCGGATAATCCTCGCCCTGAATCAACGGCGTGAAGTAGGCACGCGCTGCAGCCGTGATGCTGAAACCGTCTTCGCTGATGAACTCGCGCGGCATGGTTTTCTCGACGTTGGCGACATCAGAAAGTTTCGCCTCTCCCACACTCCAGCTGTATTTCTTGCCGGGCTTGCGCACGATGGTCGGCATCACCGCATTCTTGCCAGCCAGTGCAAATTCCACCGCTGCCTGACCCATGGCATAGGCCTGCTCCACGTCAGTGGCAGATGCGATATGGCGTGCCGCACGCTGCAGGTAGTCCGATACTGCCCAGTGATACTTGTAACCCAATTCTCTCGTCACCATCTCGGCCACGAATGGTGCCACGCCGCCCAGTTGCACATGACCAAATGCATCTTTGCCGCCCGCATCTGCGAGGAAGCTGCCGTCCTTGTTCTGTGCACCTTCCGAGACAACGATGGCGCAGTAGCCATACTGCTTCACGCAGCTCTGTACTTTCTGCAGGAATTTCTTCTGATTGAAGGCGATCTCGGGGAACAGGATGATGTGCGGCGCATCGCCCTCCTGCTCGGCCGCCAGTCCCGCCGCTCCGGCGATCCAGCCCGCATGCCGGCCCATCACTTCCATCACAAACACTTTGGTGGAACTCTCGCACATGGAGGCCACATCAAGACCCGCCTCGCGAATCGAGACCGCCACATATTTGGCGACTGAACCAAAGCCGGGGCAATTGTCAGTAATCGGCAGATCGTTGTCGACTGTCTTGGGCACGCCGATGCACTGAATTGGAAAACCCTGCTGAATACTGAACTGCGCGACCTTGTTGGCCGTATCCTGTGAGTCGCCACCGCCGTTGTAGAGGAAATAACGAATGTTATGCGCTTTGAAGACTTCCATCATGCGCTCATATTCGCTGCGATTCTCCTCGATGCTCTTGAGCTTGTAGCGGCAGGAGCCGAAGGCGCCGGCCGGAGTGTAGCGCAGCGCCGCGATAGTGCCCGCCAGCTCCTTGCCAGTGTCGATCAGCTCCTCTTGCAGGGCGCCGATGATGCCATTGCGACCGGCGTACACGCGACCGATCTTGTCCTTGTGCAGACGGGCAGTTTCGATCACTCCGCAGGCGCTGGCATTGATGACGGAGGTGACGCCGCCGGACTGGGCATAGAATAGGTTTGGTTTGGCCATGGTGAGAGAACCTGCTAGTCTGACCGTTGAAAGGGAAGCAGGATGTTACCTTGCCGCCGGTTTGCAAGGCAACGGCGCGCCGGGTGTGTGAGGGTATAGAAGAGAAAGTTTTTGAGGAAAGATCATGCGGATAACGATTGGAATGTCGGGAGCGAGCGGGCTGATTTATGGCATTCGTCTACTGGAGATATTGAAGACTTTACCGGAGGTGGAGACGCATCTGATCATGACGCCGTCGGCGCGTATGAACATCGCCATAGAAACGCAATGGGCGTTCGCCGATGTTCAGGCGCTGGCTGATCACGTTCACCCGATCAACGACATGGCGGCGTCGATTGCCAGTGGTTCGTTCAGGACCGACGGTATGATCGTGGCGCCTTGCTCGATGAAATCCTTGTCGGCCATCGTGCACTCCTATGCCGACAACCTGCTGATTCGTGCGGCCGACGTGGTGCTCAAGGAGCGCCGCCGTCTGGTGCTGATGCCCCGCGAATCGCCGCTGCACGCCGGTCACTGCGAGCTGCTCCTAAAGGCCTGCCAGCTGGGGGCGATCATCGCGCCTCCGATGCCGGCGCTCTACAACAATCCGCAGACCATCGATGATCTGATCAACCACAGCGTCGGGCGTGTATTGGATCTGTTTGATATCGACGCAGGCATCGTCAGACGCTGGGAAGGCATTCGCAAGTCCTGATTCTAGGCTCGCCATCTTGATCTATCTGGCCGACGTATTCTTTTCGTGGTCGATGCTGCGGGAGTGCTACCGATGCCCGTCTGCGGGCAGGTCGCGAGCCTGCGCAGTCAATTCACGGCTCACGGCCTGCAGGATGACGGGGTCGTCGGGGTCCTGATCCAGAGCGTTGAGAATCAGCGTGGCGAGGAAATCTCGCAGAGGCAGTGGGTGCGGGATATGCCGGGGATTGGCAGCGTCATCCAGGAGGCAATGCAGATTGTAGACCGCCGAGGCAATCTGCATTTCAAGGCTCAATGACAGCTCAGGCGCTGTGGCCAGCGACTCAAGCGTGTGCTCCTGAAATTTTTCGCACTGTAACTCTATACCTTTGATCTGCTCGCGCAGGTTGCTGAATTTTGCAGTGAATGCAGTATCTTCGAGAGGTAGTGCATCGTTTTGCATCTGCGTCTTCATCCAGCGGCGGGCATTGCGCAGGGGGTTGACGACATGGACTGACCACGCACTAGAAAAAGCCAGGGCATGATTCAGCATAGTGGATGCAAACAGCCCTCTTGAGCGTGCATGCCAGCAGGCGAACAGCAGCAGATTCACGTCCAGTCCGTAGAGATCTTGCAATGACAGGCAGCACTGAGTCACACCGCTTTTTCGGTAGATACGATTGGAATAGTCCCAGAAACTTTCCGATGCTGTGGGCGGCGTGTGAATGATCTCTATCCTGTCCATGCGTGGTTGCACTCGTGTGAAGGCTCTGCTGCTGACATGGAGTCGCCGGGATGTTACTGCATGTACAATTTTGCGACAATGCACGACCGACTTGCAGATAAGACCCGAAGTACGTGCAGGTTCTTGCCCGGTTGTGTCTGCTGCTCTGCTTTTGAAGATTCGCAATTGAAGATTTGCATTGACCCCACGAGGGCCGGTGCCACCACGAGATTGATTTATGCACATACATATTCTAGGTATCTGCGGCACCTTCATGGGCAGCCTGGCTGTACTGGCCAAACAACTGGGGCACACCGTCAGCGGGTCTGATGCCAATGTTTATCCACCCATGAGTACTCAGCTGGAAGAACAAGGCATTGTGTTGCAGCAGGGCTTCACTCCCGCGCACCTGCAGCCTCATCCTGATCTGGTCGTAATCGGTAACGCGCTATCGCGCGGCAACCCGGCTGTGGAGTATGTCCTGGAGCATGGGCTCGAGTACTGTTCAGGGCCAGAGTGGTTGTCCCGTTTCGTGCTGCGCGGTCGCTGGGTGCTGGCTGTCGCCGGCACCCACGGCAAGACCACTACCAGCTCCATGCTGGCTTGGATTCTGACCTGTGCCGGACTCAAACCCGGCTACCTGATAGGTGGCGTGGCCAAGAATTTTCCAGCCTCGGCAGATCTCGGTGATGCCCCGTTTTTTGTGGTGGAGGCCGACGAGTACGACAGCGCTTTCTTCGACAAACGTTCCAAGTTTGTGCACTACTCACCGCGGACGGCCATCTTCAATAATCTGGAGTTCGACCACGGTGATATCTTCCCGGACGTCGCGGCCATCCAGCGCCAGTTCCACCACCTGGTGCGAATAATTCCAGGCAATGGTCTCATCATCTCGCCACGAGACGACGATAACCTCAAGGAGGTGTTGCAACAGGGGTGCTGGAGTCGGCATCAATACATGGAACTGCTGGACGCCGGCAGGAGCGCCTCTGTCGCTGACGGAGCGGCCAGTCAGGAGACCATCTCTTGGTATGCCCGTCTGTGCCGCGAAGATGGCAGCGAGTTTGAGCTGGGCAAACGCAATCGCGGAGTGGATGCTGGCAGTCATCGCGTTCAATGGGAACTGGGCGGCAGCCATAATGTTCGCAACGCGCTGGCGGCAGTGGCCGCGGCGCACCATGCCGGTGTCGCTGTCGAGGTCGCCTGTGAGGCGTTGGCGAGTTTTGGTGGCGTTAAAAGGCGTCAGGAACTATTGGGCGAGCCCGGCGGCGTAAGAGTGTTCGACGATTTCGCGCATCACCCCACTGCGATCGAAATTACCCTGCGGGGGATGCGAGCAAAGTTTACCAGTGCCGGCCGCAGCGGGCGCTTGATTGCCGTTATCGAACCGCGCTCCAACACCATGAAGATGGGCGTGCATCAGTTGGCGCTGGGCGAAGCTTGTCACAGTGCGGACCTGACGCTGTGGTTCGATGCCGGCTCAGCAGCGTTGGATCTGCGCAGCATTGCCGCAGCCAGTCCGCGTCCGGCCCAGGTATTCGATAGTATTGATGCCATCGTGGCGACGTTGGTGGCGGAGTGTCGGGCGGGTGACGACGTGGTAGTGATGAGCAATGGCGGCTTCGGCGGCATCCATCAGAAACTTTTACAGGCATTGGCCGCGCGGGGGAACTGACCCGCGGGGTAGTCACGCGAATGACGACCCGAGTCAGATGAGGAAGACCAGAGAACATGAGTGAGATTGAGTTCAAAAATCGGCGCGGTTCCGAGATCATCGCGCTGTTTCCTCTGAAGTCGGTGCTGTTTCCGCGCGGACGACTACCGCTGCAGATATTCGAGCAGCGCTATATCAATCTGATTCGACACGCCATGAAGACGGAGACCGGTTTCGGTATCTGTCTGCTCAAGGATGGCGAGGAAGTAGCCCCGCAGGGAGTCCGCCAAGAGGTGCATCGGGTAGGTACCTACGCACGCGTAGTGGACTGGGACCAGTTGCCCAATGGCCTGCTGGGTGTGACCGTCGAGGGCAGCCACAAGTTTGTTGTACAGGAGTGCTGGTCGGAGCAGGATCAGCTGCTGGTGGCAAGCGTGGATTACTGCGGTGTGGATTTTGTCGGCGAGGAAGCGCTGGCAGTGGAAGACGAGCATGAGGTGCTGGTAGGGCTGCTGGACCAACTGGCCCAACATCCCGCCATCAGTCAACTGGGGATGGCAATCGATTATCAGGATCTGCGACAGCTAGGCTGGCGGCTGAGTGAACTGATTCCGCTGTCGCTGGAGCGCAAGCAGGCGCTTCTGGAGCTGCAGGAGCCTTTTGAGCGTATTCGCGAGATTGAAAAGATCATCGACAGCATGATCAACGAATCGTAAGACCTGTGCATGAGATCGAAAGCGACAACGAAGACAGCTTGGTGAAATCCACCAGTACCAGCAGGTTGTCGTTGTGATTATAGACACCTCGCGTGAAACGGAAAGCGTAGTCGTTACCTGTATTTCGCGAGGGTTCGATGTCACTCTCGTGCAGATCTACCGTAAGTCCGCGACACAATCTTCCCGTTCCACCACGACGATGCTTGATTGAAGCGACGTTGATCTATGCAGCATAATGGCGGCGTTTTTTTTAAAGCCGAATCGCGATTGGCAGCTCGGCGTATCTGTAGTCAGGGGCACAACATGTTGGAAAATTGGTTGAGTGCGGGTAGTTGGACACAGGAACAATGGCTGATCGTGAGTGTCATGATTTTTGTGGTGGTGGCCAGTCTGGTGATGGTCCTGCGCCTGTACAGCATTTACAAGATGGCGACCCGCAAGCGTGCGCGTCCCAATCTGCGGAGCAGGCGCTTGGGCGGCTAAACACCGGCTGGCGTTATCCTGCTGTTAAAGTAGGATGCGGTCCAGCACAGCAGCAGAAGCGGCGATGAAAACAATGACTCCCAACAGCCAGCCCAGCAGGGCGTAAAGGCGAAAGGCTTTCCCTCCCTCCGGATAAAGTCCTGTCTGTTCATAATGCCGATCCGCCTCAGCAGATTTGGTGGAAGGTGTGGCGGCCAGGTCGACGGCCGGTTCGACAACAGTGTCGGGGGTCTTGTTTTCGATGCTCATGCAGAAGGTCTCGAATAATCAGCAGTACGACCGCAATGGTCGGCGCTGTATAAGTAAATATCTGAATCAATAAATCACTTCTAACAGGAAATCAGCAGTGCCAGTAAAAGTGTCCAGAATAGCGTTGGTGATGGTCGTGCTGGTGATGGTGACCATGGGCACCCTGCATCAAACGCAGGCTATCGTGATAAGGCATGATACTGGATACTCCAGACACGTGGCCAGTGAAACACAGTTCCCCGCCGTGTTCTGGCTGGAGCAGCGGGCGTTGCGCAAGGTCTGTGTGGCCACGCTGATTGATCCTCAGTGGGCCATCACGGCAGCGCACTGCGTCGAGGAAACCTCCATACAGGAGCGGCTCGACAGCAGTGGCGAATTCGCCGTACACATCGCCGGCGTCGAGGTTGGCATAGATCGGGTGGCGATCCATCCTGAGTATCAGTTTCGAGACGGCGCCACCCGTGCTGCGGTGGAAGTGGATCTTGCCCTGCTGCATTTGAATCGCCCCTTGGAGCGGCCCCAGCCCCTCGGCCTCTATCGCGCGGAAGACGAATTGAACCGAGTCGCGATGTTCCTGGGATGGGGTTACTTCGGCATCGGGACGATCGGTATTCAACACGATGATGGACGCTTCCGTATGGCCAGAAATGTCGTGACGGCGGCGGCGCAGCGCCTGCGCTTCAATTTTGATGATCCCCGTGTGCCCGGCAGTGCGGCAGTAGAGTTGGAAGGTTTACCGGGACTGGGTGACAGCGGTGGCCCGGCACTTCTGGAGACGGCCGAAGGCTGGCGCATTGCGGGAGTCGCCGTGGGTGAGGTCGGTGCCGCGCAGGGGGTCGGAACTAACTCTACCCAAGGGCTGTATGGCGCCGTCGGGATCTACGAGCGCCTCTCGGTGCATCAGCCTTGGATAGATGGGATCATCGGGCACTGATGCTGTCAGTCAGGCAATGCGTCGACCCATCCGGCAGCAGACGATCCGTCCTGCCACTCAGGTAATACGCCACCAGCAGTGCCAGCACGCACGTCAGGGTCAGAAGGCGCCGCCCTGCTTTGAACAGCCAGCCATTGGGCTGCAGATGCAACAGCACCGCGCTGCACAGCAGCAGGATTAACAGCAGGCTGTCTGGCGAGATGAGCGCCCATAGCAGTTTGGAGGCCCAGAAGAAAAGTGTGTCCATGGATGGTGTTCGCGCGCTGGCGTGTTTGTGAATCGGGCCGCCATCTTATCTCCATTCCAGGCTGCCCGGCAGTGGTCACTGCTGTTCTGCCCGGTTGTTGTCGACAGTCCGCAGGCCTGTGTATCTTCAACGGAATTTTGCTACCATCGGCGCTTCTGCCAGAACAGCCTGCCCCGCCTGCTCTGCATCAATCCGAGCTATTAAAAATTCAACACGAGGAGCACAGACATGACTATTGCAATCGGCGACAAGATTCCAGCCACCACGTTCAAAATCATGGGCGAGAAAGGCCCGCAAGACATCACTTCCGAGGCCATCTTTGCCGGCAAAAAAGTGGTGTTGTTTGCTGTGCCAGGCGCGTTTACGCCCGGCTGTACAGTGACACATCTTCCTGGATATGTAGTGCTGGCAGACAAGATCAAGGCGAAGGGCGTGGATTCTATCGTCTGCCTGGCTGTCAACGATGCTTTTGTGATGGGCGCCTGGGGCAAGTCCCAGAACGCCGAGGAATTGATCATGCTGGCCGACGGCAACGGTGTCTTCACCAAGGCAGTCGGGTTGGAGCTGGATGCCACCGGATTCGGCATGGGTATCCGTAGCAAGCGCTACGCCATGATCGTCGACAAAGGTGTGGTGACCCATCTGGCAGTTGAACCTGCCGGTGGCATCGTAGAGAGCGCTGCGGACGCAATACTGGCGAAGCTCTGAACTGCCGGAGACTGGTTGAAGACCGAGTACATCGACTGCCGGGATGGTGACACGCCACTGGCAGTGCCATTTCGCCTCGGACGAGACGGCCACCGAGCTGCAGCCTCGCACGCGTTCACGAACCCGGCAGCGAATGATCATGGGCAGGGAACGGTTTACAACCAGCTGGCCAACGACGGGGCGCAACGGATCATTGCCAATTTCTTGCTGAACTTTTCAAAAGTCCCAGGGGCGCTGTCGAAGAGCCCTGGCAGGCGGACTGATCCTCTCCGCAGTCGCGGCGAACACCGCTGGAACAACAAGAACAGGTCGAAAAGAGAAGATCGATGAGCACGCAACCCACTGATACATCTGCCAGCCCTGCCAAGTCTTCCACACTGTCTGTTGCAGCAGCCGAGCCTGTGCCTTTGCGCAGCAAGATCGGTCTGTGGCTGGGCGCGGGGCTGTTTGTCTTCATTCTGTTGTTCGTGGATCTGGACCCCGCCAACCCGCTGGTCACCCGTATGTTCGCTGTGCTGGTGCTCATGGCTGTCTGGTGGATTAGCGAGGCCATTCCCATCCCGGTGACCTCGCTGTTGCCGATTGTCCTGTTCCCTCTGCTTGGCATCATGCGCGGGGGTTTCCGCGATGCCAGCAACCAGATTGATTTCTCCCAGACCACACTGCGTGGAGGCCTTGAACCATCCGATCTGGACATCATGTTTCCGAACGCGGCCAGCCAGTACATGGACTCGTTGATCTTCCTGTTCCTGGGGGGCTTCCTGATCGCGATTGCGGTGGAAAAATGGAATTTGCATAAACGCATCGCGCTGCACATCCTTGCACTGATCGGCGGACAGCCCCAGCGTCTGGTGCTCGGGTTCATGGTCGCTACCGGGTTCCTGTCGATGTGGCTCTCCAACACCGCGACCACCATGATGATGATGCCGATGGGGCTCTCGCTGATCGTTCTTTACGAAGAGCTCAATCGAGGCATCGTCGAGTCCGGGGGCACTGTCGACATCAGGGCTCCCAACTTCGGCCTTGTGCTGATGCTGGGTATTGCCTATGCCGCGTCGATGGGCGGCATGGCGACACTCATCGGCACACCGACCAATGGCGTGCTGGTGACTCAGCTGGGGCAGTTGTTTCCCGAGGCCCCTCCGATCACCTTCGCGTCGTGGATGATGTTCGCCTTCCCGCTGGCACTGGCCTTTACCTTGCTGACCTGGTTCCTGCTCAGCAAGATCCTTTACCCACTACCCACCACTACCCCGTTCAGCGGCAAAGACTATATCCAGGGTGAGATCAGGGCGCTGGGGCCGATGGGCAATGAAGAGAAAAAAGTGGCCTGGGTGTTCCTCGCTGTGGCCTTGCTGTGGATGACACGCAGCGAACGCCTGCTGGGCGCCGACATCGATATCTACGGGTGGAGTCACTGGCTCGATGTGGTGCTGGAGAAGTTCGGTGTATCACCAGTTGGGGCTTTTGCCGATGATGGCACGGTGTCTATCGCGATGGCGATGTTGCTGTTCATCATTCCCGCAAGCAAGGCGAAGGGTGGCTTTCTGCTGGATTGGAGTGCCGCCAAACAGGTGCCGTGGGGCATCCTGCTGCTGTTTGGTGGCGGGCTGGCAATGGCGAAAGGATTTGCCGTGTCCGGGCTTTCAGGTTATCTGGCGGATGTCTTCGAGACACTGCTGGCCGATGCCAATCCGCTGGCAATTGTGATGAGCGTGGTGTCATTCATTACCGTTTTTTCGGAATTGACCTCGAACACTGCCACCGCCTCCATGGCGATGCCCATCATGGGCAGTCTCGCTCAAGCTATCGAAGTATCGCCGTTGCTGCTGATGATTCCGGCTGCGGTGGCGGCATCCTGTGGTTTTATGCTGCCGGTGTCGACACCGCCGAATGCGATTGTCTACGGCACCGGTCGAGTGCCTATTATGAAAATGGTGTGGGCAGGATTCTGGCTGGACACCATAGCTGTTATTCTGGTAACGCTGTTCGTGTACACGATCGGGCATCTTTCCTTCGATCTGCTCGGGCCGATACCGGATTGGGCGCGGCGCTGACCGCATCGTGCTGAACGGATTGAGACGATTTGACGCGAAAAGTACAGATCTGCTTCAGTCTTGCGCGGGCGAGTCGATAGCAGAGTATCAGGGGTATCCGGGCATCAAAGTTGGCGCAGAAGCGCTGAGCCATAGGATCGAGGGCCAAGTTTTGCCAAATTCCGAGAACATAACGCGTCGTACTGTGCAGAGTACAAAGCCTTCAGAGAAGCAGCTCATATGCCCGCTGGGCGATCCCTCCTGCGTGTTTCTTGCCGAGCTAGATAAGTTGCGCTCAGAGGCAAAGGCTCTCTCGGCACTGGTGCGCACCGATGAACTGACTGGTCTCTACAACTACCGCCATTTCATGCAGGTCATGGAGTTGGAGATGGAGCGCACTCGTCGCTCACTCAAGCCGATGTCGCTAATCATGCTGGATCTGGACAATTTCAAGATCTTCAACGATCGCTGGGGGCACGAGTTCGGCAATACCTCACTGGTCCACATCGCCCGGCTGGTTGCGGGCACCATCCGCAAACTCGATATAGCCTGTCGCTACGGCGGCGAGGAATTCGCGATCGTACTGCCCGATACTCCCTTGCCCGCCGGTATCCTGCTGGCTAACCGCCTGCGCGACAAGATTCAGAAGTCCACTCTGCACTGTGACGATCAGCCCGTGGCAGTGACAGCAAGTTTCGGTGTGGATGCCTATTTGCCGACAGATCGGGACGACCCCAGCAAGTTTCTGCATCGTGCGGATTCCTGGTTGTTTCACGCCAAGGCTAACGGCCGCAATCGCGTCTGCCACGCGCCACCGGAAACTCAGTCGGGCGTCAGTGCCGAGGAGCGGGAACTGCTGCGGGGAAACTGAGAACAAAATAGGTCGTTATGACTGCCGCGAGAGCTCCATTGCCAGGTGGTGCAGCATGGTCGCGGTCGCTCCCCAGATACGATAACCGTCATGATGGAACTCCAGCACTTCCCTTTCCAAGTCCCCATACAGCATTGACGAGCGCCGATAACTGGCTGGGTTCAGCGCAATTGCAGTCGGCACTGCAAAGATTTCCGCGACCTCGCGTGGTGACGGTATCAGCGGCGTGTCGGCGACAAACAGTCCCACCACTGGTGTGACGCAGTAACCCGAGGGCATCAGTAGATTGCCGAGCCGCCCGATGATCCGTACTGCCTCAGGCTGCAAGCCGATTTCCTCCTCACTTTCCCGCAGCGCCGTATGTTCAAGGCTGATGTCGCCATCTTCACGGGTTCCGCCTGGAAAACTCACTTGGCCGGCATGGCTGCTCAGATGCTCGGTACGCAGGGTGAAGATGACGCTGCTGCCGCTTTCGGCGCAGGCAACGGGGATCAGCACGGCCGCGTGTCGAAAGTTCTCTTCGGGCAACTCCGGCGAATTGATGAGGCGATTGATGCTTTGGTCGGGGTGCAGGATGGGCGAATGTGCCGACGGTGACTGCTCGAAGTAACGCAGTAGCGCCTGCAGCAGCATGTCATCCTGGTGGGGTTCTGGAATCGTCATGGGCGGGATTATAGCCAGATTGAGTGACGATTTGCGTGTATCTGATGTGTGAGCGGGCAGGCCCGCTCACACATCACATCAGTTGCTTAGAGGTACTTCCAGTTCACGGAGAAGAACGCGCGTAGCGGCTCACCCGGGAAGTAACGGTCGTTTCCGAAGGAGAAGTCGGCGCGTTCTGCGTATTTCTCATCCGTCAGGTTCAACACATTCAAAGATAGAGTCACGTCGGAGCGGACGTTCCAGCGGGCACGCAGGTTGATAATGTTGTGGCCATCGTAGCGGTTCTTGTTCTCCGGGTTGGAGTAGTAGGCGCCAGAGTTCGCCCATTCAAGTTCAGCGAAGAGAGTCTCGGTCGCATCCCACTGCAGCTGTGCGCTGCCGAAGCGTCGTGGTGCGGTGTCTACGTCGTTGCCGTTGATATTCACGCCGCCAGAGAGTTCGTCGTTCTCGTAGGTGTGACGGGCAAAGTTATAGGCTGTGGCCACAGTCCAGTCCTCCGCCAGATCCAGACTGCCGGAGACCTCCAGACCACGGTGCTTCGTATGGCTGTTGTTGAGGTTGAGGCGGGCGCTGTCGGTAATGATTTCGTTGTCTTTGTCCATGTAGTAAGCAGTGACTGCGTAATTCCAGCCCTCTTGACCGCCTTCCATGCCCAGTTCAACGCTGTCGATTTCCACGGCCTCCAGATCCGCAACGCTTTGCGTGTTCTGCAGACGGTACATCTCGGTGGCCTGGGGTGCACGGTAACCCTTGTTCATGCGGAACTGCACGTTGTGGTTGTCATTGAGGTTGTAGCGCAGGCCCAGTTTGGGTGCCCAGTTACCGAAAGTGTCGGAGCGATCCGCAGGACGATTGTAGCGACAGCCGCCGAAGCCACAGGCAACGCCTTTGTCGTTGGTGCGGCCAGTCAGCATCTGGTTGTCGTAGTCGTATTCCATCCGCTCATAGCGCAGGCCGAGGGAGATATCCAGCCCGTTGCCCCAGCTGTGTTCCATATGTGCGAACGGGGCGATCTGGGTGGCTTCTACTTCGTAGTCGTAGTGCTTGCCGATCGGGATCTGCGCACGCAATGCCGCAGAGCCTACTGTCGTGAAGCGCTGCTGTTGCAACAGTCTGCCGTCGGTGGCTTCCAGATCAAGTCCGAAGGAGATCATTGTGTCGTCGCTCAGGTCGCGGTATCCAGCGGTCTGCACGCCAAAGCTGGTGTGCTGGTTGTCTTCCGTGGGCAGGCCCGGCAGGAAGTGCTGGATGAAGTTCAGGTCAGCCTTGCGGTAGTAAGGCGTGGCGACAACTTGCCAGCCATTGGCCAGCTCCTTGGTGATACGAGTCCAGGCGCGCATGCTCTGGTTGTCCCGGTAAGCCTCGGGGTTCGGGTTGGTATCGCGCAATGCATCATTCTTGTAGTTGTCTTTGCCTTCGACGTAGCCACCTGTTTCCTGGTTCAGGTTGGTGACAGTAAAGCCACCGTCCAGAGCGTAGCCGCCGGCCGTGGTGTACTGGTAGCGCCAGGACAGCTTTTGCTGATCGAAGCCGCTGTTGTCCCGCCAGCCGTTCTCGGTCGCGCCATTGGCCAGGAACATGTGTTTGAAGTTACCGTAATCCATGCCCACTGTGCCGTTGATGCGCGTTGAACCGCGCGGGCCTGCTTCGAGCGTCAGCTCGCCGCCTTCTTCCGGGTCAGGCAGAACGACGTTGATCATGCCGTGCACGGCATTGGAGCCGTAGTAAGCAGTGGCTGGGCCACGGATGACTTCGATGCGGGAAGCGTTTTCACTGTTGGCGTCGAACAACTCGTTGACGTTACAGAAGCCCGCAGCACGCAAAGGGATACCCTGTTCTGCCAGCAGGAAGGCACCACAGGCACCGGCGCCGGTCAGCACGGGGGAGCGGATGGCAGTGAGGCTCTCCTGACCATTGTTGCGGTTGATGTTCACGCCGGCCAGACGGTTGGCGACTTCCTGAATGTGTTGATGGTTGACCAGACGCAGTTCCTCATTGGAGAGGACGCCAACGCTGGCATTGATGGTGGCAAGAGATTCGGGTCTTCTTGTGGAGGAAGTCACCATGATCTCTTCAACTTCTGGCTGGCCTGATGCGGGTTGCGCCATGACGGACGGAGCCGTCAGTACAGACATTGCTGCAGCGCATGACAAGGCAAGCAGGCGGGGTGCAACACCGTGGAATGATGTGCTGTGTACACTCTTGTTATTCAATTTTATGTCTCCCTTGATAGTGAGTTTTTTAGCTTGGCAAGTATAGCACAATTGTCCAATTATGACGCCACACCCAACTGTCCGTTCACGGGCTGAATTGCCTCTGTCTACCGAGTAATTCCATCCTGCGACAGGCTGAGGCGATTCCACTGTGAGTGCTGCGCGGCGGGTGTCTAAAATCCAATTTTTTGTATCAGAGAATCTAGGGGATTCATGAAAACGCGAGTGACGCAGATGCTTGGGATCGAACATCCAATTGTGCAGGGTGGCATGCAATGGGTCGGTCGTGCGGAGTTGGCCGCCGCAGTTTCCAATGCCGGGGCATTGGGCACACTGACGGCGTTGACCCAGTCCGATCCAGAGGCATTGCGTGCAGAGATCGCTCGCTGCCGTAACATGACGGACAAGCCCTTCGCCCTGAACCTTACCATCCTGCCGACCATTAAATCCGTTCCTTATGACGAGTACGTGGATGCCATCGTTGCGTCTGGCGTCCGCATAGTCGAGACCGCCGGTCATCCTTGCGAGGATGACGTCACCAATCTGATTTTATTGCCACTCGCGGCACGCCGTTTAAGTATCCCGTTTCTCGCCTCCGGTGGCTTCGCCGATGGTCGCGGACTCGCGGCGGCATTGGCAATGGGGGCAGATGGCATCAATATGGGAACGCGCTTTCTGGTGACGCGGAGCAGGTTCTGGCCATTGCGGCGCAGCCGGGGGAGACGCATTTCGAGGACATTGAGCCGCTCGTCAAGGGTGTGCGCCGCAGAGAACTTTTCGAGTCTGGAGATCTGGAACATGGAGTCTGGTCTGCTGGCGCGCCTTGTCGCCGAGGCGGAGGCTATCATCCGCGACAGGTTGAACTCGCTGCTCTGATGTTGTTTTTTTATATTGTCAGTACTCCGTATCACGGTCTGTGTGACGGTTAGCGCTGGGTTGGACACGCCGTGAACCCATCCGTGGATGGCGAAAGCGAGCCTACATGGACGTATTCACGGCGTGTCCTGATTCCCCATGCCTGCCACCCCGAACGGCAACAAGAACAATTAAGAAATTAGGGGGACTCATGCAGATCAAAGACAAGGTGTCGGTGTTGTGTCCGCAGGCGGTGCGCTCCCAGATGACTGGGCGTGGCTCCAGTGTGGCGGGGGTCGACGGCATGCTGGAACCCGCTGCGCTGGCACAGACGGTCATTGAGGCCTTGGAACAGGAGCACTTTTTGGTGCTGCCGCATCCCGAAGTGCTCACCTATATGCAACGCAAAGCGACGGATTATGAGCGCTGGCTCGGCGGGATGCGCCGTCTGCAGGCACGTTTTGGCGACAGTTATAAATCGTGATTGGCTCTTTCGCCGCGACTTCAATTCCTTATAATGACGCCCCGGTTGAAAATATCAGATAACTCGAAGCCAGGACTGACTCATGACAATGACAATAGGCAAGAATACGGTAGTGGAGATCCTCTACACACTCAAGAACGACGGCGGAGAAGTCCTGGACTCCTCAGATGGCAGCGAACCTCTGATGTACTTGCATGGGACACATGGTCTCATCCAGGGTCTCGAGAACGAACTGCAGGGCAAGAAAGTGGGCGACAAGTTCAAGGCTGTGATTCCGCCGGCGCTGGCGTACGGCGAGATTGACCCGGACCTGATTCACACCATCGACAAATCCATGTTCCGTGGCGTCGACAAGATTGAGCCCGGCATGACGTTTACTGCCGAAGGCGAACATGGTCACCAGCACATCACCGTGAAGTCGGTGGAGGGCGAAACGGTGATCATCGATGGCAATCACGAGATGGCAGGACAGACTCTGCACTTCGACGTGGAAGTCGTCAGCGTCCGTGCCGCTACCGAAGAAGAGATGGACCACGGGCATGTGCATGCGCATGGTGATCATCATCACCACTGAGACCTAACTCTACCTGTGGGAGCGGGCCTGCCCGCTCCCACAGTCAAGGTCGCCTTAAACGCCATACCCCATGATGGCTTTTGTCTCCAGAAATTCTTCGAACCCCTCGATTCCCCATTCCCGGCCATTCCCTGACTGCTTATAGCCACCAAATGGCGCCGCAAAGTCGGTGCTCGCGCCATTGATGTGAACCATGCCTGTGCGCAGGCGGCGGGCGACGCGGCGGGCGTGCTCCGGCTCCCCGGAGACATAGCCGGAGAGGCCGTAATCGGTGTCGTTGGCCTGGCGGATCGCGTCTTCTTCATCCTCGTAGGCCAGGATCGTCAGTACCGGGCCGAAGATTTCCTCACGGGCAATCGTCATCTTGTTGGTGGCATTGACGAAAATGGTGGGGCGTACGAAGAAGCCAGTCTCCAACCCCTCGGGCTTGCCTGGGCCGCCGACGATGGCCTGTGCGCCTTCTTCCAGTGCTTTGCGAATCAGCTGCTGAATGCGCTCGTACTGAGCGCGGCTGACCACTGGTCCGATGCGCGTTGACTCCAGGCTGGGGTCTCCCGGGATTGCTTTCGCCCCGGCCGCTTTGGCGATCTCGATCGCCTCTGCCAGGCGCGCACGCGGCACCAGCATGCGGGTCGGCGCATTGCAAGACTGACCGCAATTCCCAAAACAAGCATTGACTCCGCCGCTGACCGCACGCAGGAAATCTGCATCGTTCAAAATAATGTTGGCTGACTTGCCACCCAGTTCCTGAGTGACCTTTTTGATGCTGTGAGCCGCCGCTTTGGCGACTTCGCGTCCGGCGCGGGTGGAGCCAGTGAAGGAGACCAGATCGATATCCGGATGTGCCGCGATAGCAGCGCCGACACTCGGGCCGTCGCCGTTGATGAGGTTGAAAACTCCCGCAGGCAATCCGGCTTCGGCGATAATCTCGGCGAGAATGCAGGCACTGACCGGCGACATCTCGCTTGGCTTCAGCACCATGGTGCAACCCGTGGCGATAGCCGGTGCCACCTTGCAGCTGACCTGATTCAGCGGCCAGTTCCACGGCGTGATGAATCCGCAGACGCCGATGGGCTCCTTGACGATACGGGTATTGCCACGGGTTTTCTCGAATACATAGTGGCGCAGAATCTCGCGGGCGGTTGCGAAGTGGCCGATACCGGTGCCAACCTGTGCGGCGCGGGCGAAGGCGATAGGCGCGCCCATCTCGCTGGAGATCGCCACTGTCAGTTCTTCGGCACGGGCCTGGATGCCGGCGATTATCCTGTCGAGTATGGTGATACGCTCCTCAATGCTGCTCTGCGACCACAGCGGAAACGCGGCGCGGGCAGCCGCAACGGAGGTATCCACATCGCTGGCATTGCCCATGCTGATATTGGCGTAGATTTTTTCGGTCGCGGGATTGATGACTTGATGGACGGTTCTGGGGCCGGGAGTCAGCCATTTGCCATTGATATAGAACTTCAAACAGTCAACTGCCATGAAGAGTGCTCCGGGTCGAAAATTGGTTGCCAGTGAGATGCGCGGCAACATCTTGTTGCCGCGAATCCTTGGCGGAGGGCTGAGCAGGCGGCCAGTATAACTGAATTTTTTTGGCGGTTGAGGTAAGTTATAGTGCATGCAGATTAGTGCTGGCGCAGTTGTCAGTGCAGGACACACAGAGACTTTCAACAATGCTGAAGATTACCCGCACAATTGGGCGCAGCCTCGCAGCCTACTTGAGCAAACCCTTTCCCGACTATGAGCGTCATGACTCCGTACCGCTGGAGCGGATACTCAAGGTCATTCAGCCTGGCGATATCTTGCTGGTGGATGGCAACAGCCGTATCAGTCTGGCAATCAAATACCTAACTCAATCTACGTGGTCGCATGCGTGTATGTTTATGGGTCTGATCGATCAGTCGACGGATATTCCGTGTCTGATTGAAGCGGATCTGAATGAAGGGGTCACGCTGGTGCCGCTTAACAAGTACGAGCATTACAATTTGCGCATCTGCCGGCCGGTCGGGCTGACCGAAATCGAGAGACGCAAGCTGTTGAGTTTTGTGGAGGAGCGGCTGGGGTATCGCTACGACATGAAGAACATCATTGATCTGATGCGCTACCTGATTCAGAACCCGATGGTGCCGACGCGTTATCGCCGCAAGCTCATCAGTCTTGGCAGTGGTGAACCTACCAAGGCGATCTGCTCGACGCTGATCGCCCAGGCGTTTCAGTCAATCAACTATCCGATCATGCCGCGCCCGCAGCCCGGCGCCGATTCCGCAGAGCTGGAATACCGGCAGCGCCACTTCACTCACTTTGTGCCGCGTGACTTCGATCTCTCGCCGTACTTCCAGGTTGTCAAGCCGACGATTGAGCAGGGCTTCGACTTCCACCGCCTGAACTGGCGCGCGGAAGGCGATCCGCACTCCGCTATCAGCGCGCCACCCAGGGCTGTCCGATAATCAGTGCAGGATCGGCGCCCGGTTTTGGAACCAGTTTCTGCGTGCGGCCGTATTGATTGTCACCGCCGTAGAGATTGAGATCCGAGTCCACGGTAAACGCGTGTACCTCCAGATAACCGGTCGGGCCATCGCGCTCGACAAGCCATGAATAGAGTCGATTGCCGTTGAAATCCAGTTTGACGAAGCGCAGCGGATTGAGGTCGGTAAGCCACACAGCATCTTCATTCACGATCATGTCCAATGGCAGGCTGAATCCGTCCCAGGTACTGACGTGTTCGACACGGGCCGGGTCATTAGTCGTGCGATAGACGTTGACGCGTCCGCCGGAGCGATCCAATGCGAATATCAAACCATCTGGTCCCACCGCCACTGTGTGCACGCCGTTGAACTGTCCTGGCTCGGTGCCGAAACCCCCAAACTCAGAGATGTACTTGCCATCTTTGCTGTCCGCGATGATGACGCGGTGATTGTCGAGTCCATCGGCGATCAGCACACGGCCATCGGGCAGGAAGGCTACATCCTGAGGTCTGGCGAAGTGGGTCGCGTCAGCGCCGGGTACGCCTTTTTCACCGAGTGTCATCAACAGCTCTTTGCCGTCGTTGCTAAACACATAGATTGTGTGGAAGGTTTCATTGATGACCCAGATTCTTTTGTCGGGATCATAGGGGCTGATGCGCAAGCGGTGCGGGCCTGGACCATCGGAGCCAGCGCACAGCACGTCCCACTGCGTCCAGTTCTCGATCACGTTGCCGTCGCCATCGAGCACATACAGGCAGTTTTGCCAGGTGCGCAGTTCGGTGGCGCTGAGTACGTTGATACCGAGCGAGCCCGCATAGCCGGCATATTCCGGTGGTATCGGGTTGGGCAGGCGGGCTTCACCACGCTGGGCAATGATGATGCGGTCGGGGGACTCGGCGAATAGACCGGAGTTGCCACCAAATGCATAGCCTGGCTGGGCAAAGGGCTTGTGCCAGTAAGGAATGATGTCGTAGGGGCTCGGGCCGACTGGGCCGAGAATCACTTCGTTCTCAGCGGCGGAAAGACCGGAAATTTGTCCGGCAATCAACAGTGCAGCGGCGGTTTTCAGCAATCGTTTAATCATTATCGTGCTCTCGTGCTTCTAGTTAGGGCTACTATTATCTGGCTGATTTAATTGGCCGTTTTTCGTATGCGCGATCGAGCTTTTTTCGCCGCGTCTTCTTGTGACCGCGGAGCAGAAGAACAGATTGCGGCCGCCCTGTAAAGTTACAGAGTGATACGGAAATCGAATATCGATCCGAGCAAGTGCTTCACAGTCGAGAGATTCAGAGTGCTTTCGGGTAGATTTATGCCGTAACATCCGGGCAGTTATTCACAATAACAATCAAAAAATCCCGATGTGGAGAGAGAGTGGAGAGAGGTATGGACCCTAAGAAAATCTGTCGAATGTCTTTAGTGTTAGCCCTGCTGGCGTTGTGCACAGCCTGCGCTTCGCCCCCCAATTCCTCAGGCACAGGCTCCTCCGCCACGATCGTCCAAGGTATGTCCGGGATACCCAACCCCTTCGCGCGCGGTGAGCAGGCGTTGGGCAATCTGCCAGCCGGCAGAAGCTGGGGCGCTGCGAGTGCCATTCACTACGCGGGCAATGGCACTGTCTGGGTGGCAGATCGCTGCGGGGGTAACCGGGGGCCGGGAAGCTGCGAAGACAGCCCCACTGTTGACCCGATCATGCTGATGGACACCGACGGCAACATTCTGCGCAGCTTTGGGGCAGGCCTGTTCGTGTGGCCACACGGCATGTTTGTCGATCAGGACGGCAACGTCTGGGTGACCGATGCGGCGACAGCGAGCACTGGCCGCAAGGGCAATCAGGTGCACAAGTTCAGCCCCGAGGGCGAGTTGCTGATGAGTCTGGGGATCGCAGGCGTAGCGGGCACCGGACGCTACTTCTTCAATGCGCCTAATGATGTTCTCGTAGCCCCCAACGGTGACATCTTCGTTGCCGACGGCCACAGCCCCAACACCGACAACCGCATCATCAAGTACAACAGTGAAGGTAAATTTCTGATGCAGTGGGGCACAGTCGGGCTGGAAGCGGGGGAGTTCCGCGTACCTCACGCACTGGCCATGGATTCACAGGGCCGCCTGTTCGTCGCCGACCGCGCCAACAGCCGCATCCAGCTCTTCGATCAGGAAGGCAATCACATCAGCACCTGGACCCAGTTCGGGCGTCCCAGTGATGTCTACATCGATGCCAACGACATGCTTTACTCAGCCGATTCAGAATCCAACACGGGGGATGATCGCAATCCCGGTTGGGAGCGCGGCATTCGTGTGGGCAGCGCCCGCGATGGTTTCGTGACGGCGTTTACGCCGGACCCGGTCACCGATCCGGAAGGCACTACGAGTCATGCCGAGGGTGTGACGGTAGATGAGGACGGCAACCTCTACGCGGCAGAAGTCGCAGAGACGGCTATCCGCAAGTTTACGCGAGTGCTTCCCTGAGTCTTTCGCTGCGGCGTATGCCCCTCAGGGCTGCGCCGCCCAGCGCTTGAAGGGATTCTGCAGCAGGGCGAGGTTGGAGTAGCGTGGATCGGTGCTGACTTCCTCGCCGATCCACACCGGCACCGCAAAGGGCTGGTCTTCGTGCAGCAACTCGATTTCTGCGACGATCAGGCCGCTGTTCTCCCCGGAGAAGACATCGAGTTCCCACACCATCCCCTCGTGCACGATCTCGTAACGCATCTTGTCCACGGTGCCGCCGGCGCACAGTTGATCGATCATCTGCTCAGCGTCCAGCGCGGGAATCTCGTATTCGAACTCGGAGCGGCTCAGGCCATTGCTTGGCCCTTTGAGCGTGAGGAAGGCGCGCGTGCCGCTGCGACGCACGCGCACGGTAGTGCGGTTCAGGGTGGGGATATAGCCCTGACAGATGCGGCTGCCCTCGGGCAAGAGCGGCAGGCGCTCGGGGAGCACCAGGAATTTGCGTTCGATCTCTACGGCCATGCGGGAGCAATCCAGAAGTCAGTCATGCAGAAAACGCTGCAGACGCCGCTGCAGCATGGCGTTCTCGTCGCGCAGACGATCGCGCTCCTCAAGCAGTTCCAGCACCAGCGCCACCGTCGACCACTCCAGTTGCAGATCGCGCTGCAGACGCAGGGCGCGCTTGGCCGTGCTGATCATCTGCAGATCGAACAGCCAGTCCTCCGGCGTCGCGCCAGTAGGGACAATGATGCCATGTTCGACGATCTCCAACACCTGCGGCGATGCCAGCTCCAGGGCATGACACGCATCCATCAGCCTCAAACTTACTACGTATTCAGTGTGCATATCATACCTCCCAATCTTTGCGGGGATTGAAACCGGCCTTGGCGGCGAGTGCCTGCCAGAGTTCCCGTGTCGCGTCGTCGGTATTCTGTGGCATCACCACCTTGAGCAGTGCGTAAAGATGGCCAGGCCCCGTTTTGCTCCGCAGACCGCGTCCCTTGACGCGCAGTTTCTGGCCACTCTGGCTGTTCGGCGCAAGGTTGAGACTGATCTTGCCAGTCAGCGTGGGCACGGTGATCTTTGCCCCCAGCGCCGCCTCCCAGGGCGTGACCGGCACTGTGATAGTGAGGTCGTGGCCAGTGACATCGAACAAAGGATGTGGCACCAGTCGGAGGCGCAGATAGAGATCTCCTGCGGGTCCATTGCCGAAACCGGGAGCGCCCTGGCCCTTGATGCGAATACGCTCGCCATCGCTGACCCCGGCGGGGATCTTCACCTTGAGGGTCTTGCGGATATCGGTCTGCCGCCCTGACTCGCCGTAATGCGGCAGGTTGTATTCGATGCTGCGGGATTCGTCCGAGAGCGTCTCCTCCAACAGCAGCGGCCACTCGACCTCGATGTCGCGCCCGCGATTGGAGCTGAAGTCCTCACTGCCATCGAAGGACGGTCCGCCGGCGCCCTGGCGAAAGCGGCCACCACCGAAGATATGCTCGAAGAAATCCGAGAAGTCGGCGTTGCCACCTTGTTGGCCGGCCTGTGCCCCGGGGCGTTGCCAGCCCGGAGGCGGCTCGAATGATTGCCCCGAGCTGCCGTATTTACGCAGCTCGTCATACTCCGCCCGCTTCTTCTCATCGGAGAGGACTTCATAGGCCTCCGATACTTCCTTGAATTGCTTCTCGGCGTCGTGTTCGGAGCTGACATCGGGATGGTATTTGCGGGCCATACGGCGGTAAGCGGTCTTGATGGTTTTGAGATCGGCGTCGGTGGCGACGTCCAGAATCTTGTAGTAATCCTTGAAGTCCATGGTCGATCTGCTCTGCGGGTGGTTGCAAGCGCAACCGGGACTGCCGGGGCACATTGCCCACAGCAGCCCTGGTGTCTATCAGTTGGTGGCGAAGCAGTAGAAGTAACCGTTGCCGCCGGTGGCGATGAGGTCTTCCTGGCTGCAGCTGCGCGAGGCGTGTGCGCTATTCCATGAGGTCGGGTTGGCGCCACCACCCTGACGGTCGAAATGGCCCACTGCGGCAGCGCCTTCACTGCTGCTGGTCCAGTTGTTACAGGTCTGGTCGGCGCCGTCTGTGAAGGCGGTACCGTCGGCCTGTGAGCCGGTCAGAATGTCGTGCTGGTTGGGTTCATCGCCACGGCCGTTGACCACATTACCGGCTTCGGTCAGCGAATTTTCCTTGCCAGTCAACGCTGCTTCACTGTGCAGTTCGGCCACATTGGAGGCAATCTGAACGCCCTTGGCATTGAACCACGGGCCGGTGCCGATGCGGTCACGCGCATTCACGCCGCCGGCACCCTGAGTGCTCAGATAGGCCTGCCAGGTCTTGCCGCCTGCGCCAGCCGCTGTAGCCAGTGCGGCGCAGTGGGCGTCGGCACCGGCCAGACCGCCGAGGTTGGCGCCATTGCCGGAGCCGACGCTGGTGATGAAGAAACTCATGCTATTGTTCTGTGCGCTGATAACGCTGGTGCAGCAGGCCAGTGCCAGGACTGAGGCCGTCAGGGTGATCTTGTTCATGTTGGGTCTCCTTGCGTAAGTCCCCCGGTTAATGTTTTGATTATTCAGGTCTGGTACAGGGGGTGCGCCGTAGTGTGACCTGTCGGCATGAAGAGAGTCAATCTCATCGGTGCCACGGGCATTGGGTCTGGTAACAAGCGAGAAAGCGATGGGTTGGCATTGGCAGAAACGGGGTGTGTTCAAGGGCGTTGGCCTGCGGCATTGTGCGGGAATCATGGTCTGCCTAGCCCTTGGTTTGCCTGGCGCTTCACTGCAGGCGGCGGCAGCTGCCGATGATGTAAATACGGCAGAAAAATCCGACAAAGCCGAAATAATCGACAACCCCGGCGGGCCTTCCGTCGGTGGCGCCGTCATTATCGATGGCGCCACCATCTTCAATGACGTCATCTATGACGGGTCGCAAGTGCCGCCCGCCAATGCCGGTGATCAAGCCGCGCCAGTGGTGGACGAACAGACCGCTCTGGAGATCAGCCAGCAACTTACCCGCTTCGAGGAAAATCTGGCGGCATTGGAGAGCGAGTTCGGCCCCTATGACGTTAGCCTGATCGAAGCCCTGCTGGATATGGGGCATTACTTCAGCCAGATCGGCCAACACCAGTCCGCCGCCGAAGTCTTCGAGCGCGCACTGAACATCACCCGCATCAGCGATGGCCTGCTCAGTCCGCAGCAACTGCTGGTGCTCGAAGAACTCATCGCCGCCCTCAAATCCGCTGGCGCCTGGCAACTGGTCGATGATCGAGAACACCTGGCCTTTTATTTGAATACCCGCCTGCATGCCGCTGGCACTCAGGACTACGCCGATGCCGCCATCGCACTGGGTGAGTGGAAGATGCAGGCGCTGCGCGGCAACCTGCTGGGCAACTCTGCGCTTGGCAACATCCGGGAAGTCGAAAACCTGCACGAAGTCTACGGTGTAGCGCTCATGGGTGCTGATCAAAGCATGTCAACGCAATCCCGGTTCGCACTGCTCTATGGCAAGGCGCTGACCGAATACAACCTCGCAGAGTATTCACTGCGCACCCTGCCCAACCAAATGCAGCGCCCGGTGGAGCGGTTCATATCAGAATATATCTGCACCGATGTCGTCGGCCCCAGCGGGCAGGTCTCGCGCAGTTGTGCCACCGTGCGGCGAGAGAATCCGCTGTATCTAGAAATGGAAATGCAGCGGGACCAGTACCGGGATCGTATCCGCTCGGCCTTGATGGCTCTGGACGGAAGCATGGGGGAAATGCAACTCCTGCTGACCGCGAATCCGACGTTGCAGACCAGCGATGGCATTCCGGCGCAGCAGCGTCTGGATGAACTGACAACGCTGTTTGCCACCGTCAATCGCGCCTACCGGCGCATCGACTTACTCTGGTAAGTGTCGGTAGACCGGCTATGGCGCCCTTACCTATAATCCCCGCCCCTTGAATCAGGTCGATCCAGTCGATCTCGCCGGGGTCGCGTTGAACGAATTTGGAGATTGAGCATGGAATCTGGTTTAGATGCGTTTCTAGTTTCCACAGGAGTGGTGGCACTGGCCGAGATCGGCGACAAGACCCAGTTGCTCGCCTTCATTCTCGCTGCGAAGTTTCGCCGCCCCATGCCGATCATCCTGGGAATTCTGGTGGCGACATTGCTCAACCACGGTTTTGCCGGCGGCATCGGTGCCTGGCTGCCGGCGCTGGTCGCTCCAGATACTATGCGCTGGATCCTGGGCGTGTCCTTCCTCGCCATGGCGGGCTGGACGCTGATCCCTGACAAGTTCAGCGAAGAGGATGCCAAGCTTGCCCGCATGGGCGTCTTTGGCGCCACGCTGGTGGCCTTCTTTCTGGCCGAGATGGGTGACAAGACGCAGATCGCCACCGTGGCCCTATCGGCACACTATCAAGCCCTGGTGGCGGTGGTCATGGGCACGACGCTCGGCATGATGATCGCCAACGTACCCGCTGTGATTCTGGGCGATCGCATCGCCGACAAGGTGCCGGTGCGCACGGTGCACATGGTCGCGGCTGCGATCTTTGCCTTGCTGGGATTGGCAGTGCTGCTGGGCGCGGGAGAAGGTTTAACGGGATGAGCACATGATTGTGTTGCAATCATGGCAATTGCAGGCAAGATGCTGATTTAACAGGCCTTGGCTTGTCGCCTCCGGGGGCCTGTGCAAGAATGGCGCCCGCTCGTCGTACCATCCGGCAACGCTTGTTCGATATGCCGGGCACGACAACCACAATCTGATTCTTCACGGGGTTTTTCATGGCAAACAAGAGTCTGGCCATCATCGCTGCAATTGCTGTCATCGGGCTGCTGTTTCTGGTCTATCTGGCGGCCACCTTTGAAACTCCCGAGGGCACCCGCACGGTTGCCATCGAAGCACCGGTCCCAATCGCACCCGCAGCCGTAGAGCGCATTGTCGAGCCCACCGCATTGCTGCCGACCGTCAACGAGCCTGCTCCTGCCCCTGCCGTGGTGCGGACCATTGTCGAAGAACCTGTCGCGCCAGCCGTGATCGAGGAGGTCGTCGAACTGCCCACTCTCAATCTCAGCGACGCCTTCGTGCTGACGCGCCTGGGCGCACTGGAGACGGGCGCCACGCTGCTGGAGCTGCTGACCTCCGAAGAGTTGATCCGCCGCTTTGTTGTATTTGTCGAGAACGTCAGCCAGGGCTCACTGCCGCAACTGGAATATCCGGTGCGCCGCCCGCAGCAGCCAATGGCGGTCCGTGAAGTAGACGCGAACCTGTTCGAAATGCAGACCGTTTCCTACCAGCGTTACACCCCGCTGATCGATGCGCTGACGGCTGTCGATCCGGATCAGGCGGTGGCGATCTACCGCATCCTCCGCCCCCTGTTTCAGGAAGCCTTCGCCGAAATCGGCTACGCGAACCGCAATTTTGATGAAGTGCTGATCCGCGCCATCGACAACGTGGTGGGTGCGCAGACTGCCGAGGGTCCTTTCCAGCTCGTGAAGCCAAAAGTCATGTACGTGTATGCCGATGCCGGCATCGAAAGCATGACTCCCGTCGAGAAGCAGCTGCTGCGCATGGGGCCGCAGAACGCCGAGAAGTTGAAGGTGGCTCTGGCTCAGTATCGCGAGCGTTTGGCGGCGCGGTAATTACATCCTCTCTTTAGTGCTCGGCTCACAAAGCCCGCTTGGCGCATTGGCGAGAAGATGATGGGTGCCGTTACATTCCATTTGTAAATTCATTAGGCCAAGCCCAGTAACTTCAACTTCGAAGAGACAAGATGCTACAAGCTATTTTTGAAACTATCCTGCCAACTAAAATTGACAACACCATCCGTGGAGTGAAACTGCCATTCTACGTGTTCGCCTTTTTTGCTGTCGTCAGTACCGTACGAAGTTGCATCC
>CAIOZF010000097.1 GCA_903862645.1 uncultured Gammaproteobacteria bacterium | reverse complement strand
CCTGTAACATGAAGTTGCCGTCAAATCGCACAGAAGGGCAATCAGGTGTAAGTTCTTTAGTTACCGGATATTTTGGCTTCCACAAAGTTTGCGTTGACTTTTTGATTTGTCAAGTTTTATGTGTTAAGTGCCATGATTTCCATGCAAGGAAAACAGTGTGTGAGAAGAATATGGTCAGAAAGTGATGACACAGCAAGAGATGGATATCATCACTGCAATGTGTCGTGGGCAACCGCTGACACCTGCTCGTCCCAAGGTTTTGTTTCAAACGTTGAGTTCCAAGCCGTGACGAAATGGCAACCATTGCTCGGCAATACGACCCAAACATCAGCAGCTTGCGCCCTGGGCAGTTCGAGTGCCTCGCAGATCTCATTCAGCAAAAAAGTACAATTGCAATCATTCCCACAGAAGGCGGAAAATCCATCATTTGGTTGTTGCTTGAAATTATTGCAAGACGTGGTAACCATTTACAACTGCTTCCGCCGCCTCTTGTGGTCATTATTGTTCCATATAAAGCCACAATTGAATCGCATGTTAAAAGGTATGAGGCATGGGGCCCATGCGCATCATCTGATGAAAGTGCTGAAACTGTCCGCGCAAAAATGGCATATTGTTTCTTCCTTTACTGCACTCCGGAGAAGATCGTCAGAAATTTGTTCTTCAAAACATTCATTCAAAGTCAAGCTCCTAGGATTAGATGCATTGTTTTCGATGAAGCCCATGAGTGGTGTGACTCGGTGCGAGTCTGAGTCGGGTGCCGCGCTGTGCTGCGCCTGCTGACTCCAGCCTAGAGTCATCTGCTTCGCCTTCCTTCCTGTTTGCCTTGTGTGCTGTGATGATGCGATCACATGTCACAATCACTTGATTGAGGCCTAGGTGCTTTCTTTGCTCTTGGGAACTCTGCTGCCCCTCATCAGTCTGCATTCTAGTACTGTTTACCTGTTGCTCTTTGTGGCTTGCTGGCGGTTTGAACGTTGCTCAGCTGTTACACCAACCCCGCTGCATGTGGTGTTGGTGATGCGAGGTGCGAGACCATGCGGTCAACTGCTGCAGCAGTGGCGGTGGTTGGCGCTGCTGGCGCGTCAGCGCATGGCGGTGTCGGCCAGCGGGCACAAAAGCGCGCGTGTGCCTTGATCAATAAATGGACTATCGCTAGTTTGTGATGGCAAAAGCAAAGCGCAGCGCTAAGGCACACGCCGAAGGCCGCATTGTTAACAATGGCCACTCCGGTGTGCCATCCCAAGATGCTTCCGGAGGCGTCGAGGGGCCGGAGAGTCTCGGTGCCGGTACGCCTGAGGACTCTCGGAATATCTCTGGAGATGTGAGTGGGCTCGAGGACGGGCTAGCTACAACTGAAGGCGAATCTCGCAAAGGTTCATCGCGCAAGAGTGTCCGCAAAAGCAATTCTCAGAATCGCCGCAAGGTTCTCGCCCGGGCGCTCTCTGGAGAGTTCAGTGCGGCCAAGAATTTTGTTGAAGATACCCCGTTGACTGGAGGCTCTGATGGTGGTGCCGATCGAGTTGATGACGAGTCTGATGGAGAACTATCAGTTTTCAGTAATCTGGCGGACTTGGATCTTGGTTCGGAATCGGGCAGGCAGTCTGCGCTTGAGTACCTCACCAGCGGAGCGGTCACCCGCTGGATGGCGAAGCACAGCAGCAGCGAAGCACTTCAGACTATGATTGACGACCTGCTGCAGAAACAGCCCAAGGTTGCTGAGAGAGTTGCTAAATCGCCCCAGGCGCCTGCTCCTCCCAAGGCAGAACCCACGCGCAAACGCGTAGCACCCGCCCAAGGCTCGGCAGCGGACTTGGGAAATCAATATCGTCTCGGTCAACCCGGTATCATTGGTGCGCTTGCTGCAGCACAGTTCAAGAAGCTCAAAAACGTCACTGAAAATTTGGCTGGTGCTGCCGCTGGCGTTGCCGAGAAGTCTCCCCCTGTAGGATGTAAGACCCAAGACCAGCATGACTTGGAAGAGTTAGCGTTCACCGCTCGAAGAGTTCTGCAGCGCCGACCTGACCTGGCCAGCCTGCCTCGCGACGTCCGTCTCCGCAAGGTTGCTTCCATGGCTGCACGTGAGCTTCACAAGGCAGGGTTGGACCGCGTTCACAAGAATCACAAGGAGTCTGAAGGTGATGGCGGTGGTGACGGTGGCAGTGATGGCAGTCCCTCGATCTCATCTGGTGGTAGCGGTGGCACTTCGGTCACTGGGAGCGAGAGCGTTGGTGACACTGTTGGGTCCGGTACTAGTAGTAGCGGTAGCAGCGTAGGTAGCTACAGCCGCCGCGATCCGTTCGTCAAGAGCGACTCAAACAGCAGTGGTGACTCGGACAGTGATCTGGAAGGCACGAGCCAGCGCAAGAAGCGTGAGCAGCAGCGCAGGGGTTCAATGAACGGCCTCGGCACGCCCCGCAAATCAAAAACGGTCGGGAGTTCTAAGCAAACTGCCGCTGCCGCAGCACCCGCTCCTGCCGCCGCAGCAAGTGACCGGGTGATGATGTTTTGTGATGATGATCTGAAGATGTGGACGATCGGGACGGCGGCGTACAAACAAGGCCTGAATTGGGAAGCGTACGTACACCATAAGCAAGCATATGACAACTATATGCAACATAAGGGCAAATGGTCGGAGCGCACGTTCAAGTCGATCATTCACGCTAAGCTGGTGCCAACCGTCTGCGCCACCTGTGGTTTTCTTCGTGGAAAGTGGCACAAGGTGGATGATGCCCGGCTGATCCTGAAGTTGGAAAAGGTTCTGCGCCCGTCGCGCTCGACGGACTGCGCTGTCGAACTGCGTGCTCTTCGTTTGATCAAACACAAGCATGCGGGCGAGCCTCTCATCGCTCGGTACGAAGTCTTTGCTGAGAAATTTATTTATAAGTGCTCAGAAGCTGAAGATGCAGGCAAGCGCATCAAACCCAACGTTATCAAGGCTGCATTCAAAGCGGAAGTTGAAAAGGAAAGTGTGTTGAAGCATTGGCTGCAGGAAGTGCAATGGAAGGGAGTTGAGCGTGCGCACCGTCGTCTCTTGCGGAAGCTTCGCGAGGCCCGAAGTGTCGAGCAGCTGTTCAATGGAGGCAAGGCTGGGTCGAAGTCATACGATGATGCCGGCGAAGGCAGCGACGAGAACACCGACAAGCGCCCGGTGCGCCGCAAATCATTCAGAGAACGCCCCGATCGCCACCTGTCGAATGCTGTGATGAAACGCCGACTTTCAACTGCGCGTAGCAAGAACAACAACGGCAATGGTCGCGGGTTTGGTGGTGGTAACGGTGGTGCGGCCAAAGCTCCGGCAAAGGGTGACAAAGGGCCGAAGATACGCACCTGGACTTACGACAAGCGGGGAGCTAGCTGGCATACCGATGCCGACCTGTATGAGTGTTACGATCGCCCATGCCAGCGCCCATTCTGCCAGCGCTGCCGTGCTCATGGACATACTGCGGAATATTGTCGCAAGGCTGATGACACTCCTGGACTCACGCGTGAGGGGTACGCGCAAGAAAACGCTAAGGGCAAAGCTGCGTTGCAAGCCCCACCTCCTGCGCGGCAGTTCAAGAGCAACAAGGCTCGTGGCTTTAGCAAGCGCTCTCACCTTGAAGACGATGCTGGCAGTGAGGGTGACAGCGACCACGATCAGTACACCGGGCGCCAAAACCATGCTGGTCGTCGCAGCAAGGGCTCTCAGTGCGGCAGTGATGATGATGAAGGCCGTTCTGGTGTGAAAGGTCATGGCGATGCGGCGCGTGAAGGGCGCCGCAGCTGCCTTTAACGCAGCAAAAGGGGCGACTTCCCTGAAGCTCCATCCTGTCCCTGAGCCACACCGATGGCGGGAGCTGGATCAGGGGATCACTCAATTTTATGGAGCCGTTGGCAGAGTCTTGTGCACCACCCTGTGGGACCCAGGATGTAGCCACAATT
>CAIOZF010000096.1 GCA_903862645.1 uncultured Gammaproteobacteria bacterium | reverse complement strand
TACCTCGCTCAGGAGCTCAGAGGAAGGACGGGGTTTATAGATCGCTTACGACTAATTTCTATCGAGACAAAGCGGCAGAGTGCTATAGTGGTTTGCACTGGATGCCATATTGTTGTCTTTTTGTTCCTGAAGGGGAATCGATGATGCCTTTGTTGATCGCACGACTTGTCCGCACTGGGTTTTTGACTCTCTGTCTGCTGGGGGCAGTGGGCAGCATGGCACAGCAGCCCACGACATTGGTGGTTCCACAGCTTGGCGAACCCAAGACGCTGAGCCCCAATTTTGCTTCTGACTCCCTCGGGTTCGCGCCAACCTCCAACATCTACAGCCACCTCGTCGCCATCGATTGGGGAGTGAACAAAGGTACTGGAGCCTACGGGGACCTCGCCGAGAGCTGGTCGACGAGCCCTGACGGCAAGGTCGTTACCTTCAAGTTGCACAAAGCGGCGAAGTGGCACGACGGAAAGCCCGTGACGGCAGCTGATGTGAAATTCACCTACGACACCATCATTGCCAAGAAGTACCCGGCCTTCGTGGTGCTCAAGAATGTTCGTGAGGTCACGACTCCTGACGATCACACCGTAGTGCTGAATTTGATTGATCCCGAAATTGGATTTGTTCCAATGTTGGCGCAGGTTTCGACCTGGACTGCCAAGATCTACCCTAAGCATCTGTGGTCGGATCAGGACGGCTTCGACAAGGGCCCCTATGTCAACGCTCCGGTAGGCTCTGGTCCATTCCGGTTCGTCCGCTGGGAAAAGGGTGGACTGGTCGAACTTGAGAGCAACAAGGTGTATTTTCGCGGCCCAGCAAAAGTGGACCGCTTGGTGTTCCGTCAAGTCACCGACGTGAACGTTGCGCGTGCGGAATTCGACAGCGGCCGCTTGCAGTTTCTCAACTATGAGTACGCGCCGCCGCTCGCGGAAATCGCCGCACTCCGTCAGGACCCCAAGGTGAAGGTCGTCTTCACGCCCTCGCATTTCAGCCGAGACATTCAGTTGAACCTGACGCGCAAACCGCTTGACAAGCGGGAGGTCCGCCAGGCCATCGCTCATGCGATTGACCGCGATGCCATGAACCGGCTCGCATTCGGCGGATTCTGGAAACCGGCGACCCACGCCAGTGTTGAAAGCCAGGGCGACCTGATCAACCGCGCCGCGACCTTCCCTGCATTTGACCGTGCCAAGGCCGAGGCGCTTCTGGATACGGCCGGGCTGCCGCGTGGTCCCGGTGGCTGGCGCTTTGATATCTCAGTCACCAATCCGAACTTCCCGGATTGCAAGGCGATGATGCAGGTGCTGGTTCAGCAACTTCGCCAGGTGGGGATCAATGCCAAGCTGGAGCAGTTTGACCAGGCCACCTGGTTTCGCCGCCAAGCCGAGAAAAATTTCGATATTTCGTGCTACTTCACACGGTATGGGCCTGACCCTGACGCCTACCGGGAGCACTTCATGACCGGTGGTGGTCGTAACAACATGAGTTACTCGAATGCAGAGTTCGACCAGTTGGCGACGCGTGCCGCAACCCTGCCCGACAAGGCGCAGCGCCGCGCCATCTACCAACAGCTGCAGGGGTTGATCGTGCGGGACCTTCCCTACATCAACCTGTTCAACGAACAGAAAACCACGATCATCCGTGCTGGCTGGTCTGGATTCAACACCGAACCGGAAGCCTTTGACAAGGCGATCACCTGGTTCGGCTACTACAGCGTAGTGCCCCCCGGCAAATGATCTGTTCGCGATGACACGCACGGCATAGGAGATGCACGTGGGCTTGCTGCGATTTGTGCTGCTGCGCCTGCTGCAATTGGTTCCAGTCACGATCATCGTGATCGTCATCAACTTCCTGCTGCTGCATCTGGCACCGGGGGATATTTCGACCACGCTGGCGGGTGACAATGCGGATCCGGCCTATCTCGCGATGATCCGCGAGAGTTACGGGCTTGATCGGCCCTTCCACGAGCAGTTGTGGCGCTATCTGGTGCAGATCGGATCGGGCGATATGGGCATGTCCTTCCGATCGCGTGAACCGGTTTTTGACGAGATCATGTTGCGGGTGCCGGCCACCCTGCTGCTTGTCGGTACCAGTCTTGTCTTGTCCGTCGTTGTGGGTACCAGCATCGGCACCTGGATTGCAAGGCGTCCGGGATCCACCCTGGACAGCGGCGTCAGCGCGCTGGCGGTGGGTCTGTTCAGCATTCCGGTGTTTTGGCTCGGCCTGATGCTGGTGCTGCTGTTTGCCGTGCGGCTGCAGATTCTGCCGGCCATGGGCATGACAAGCGTTGACGGACCGCGAGAAGGCTTCGGCCGCGTGATGGATGTTGCCACGCACATGGTGTTGCCGGTTCTGGCTTTGATGACCGTCTCGTTGGGCCAATATGTTCGGCTGGCGCGCAGTGCCGTGGCTGAGGTGATGGGAGAAAGCTACATCACGACGGTGCGCGCCATCGGTTTTTCGGAGCGTACCATCATGATGCACTACGCTCTGCGCAACGCGCTGCTTCCGGTGGTCACCGTGCTGGGCTTGCAGCTCGGCCTAGTGCTCACCGGGGCAGTGCTGACCGAGACGGTATTCTCCTGGCCCGGGTTGGGGCGCCTGATCTACGACGCGATCCTTGCGCGCGACACACCGGTCATCATGGGTTCGTTCATCATCATGTCAGCGACAGTGGCAATTGCTTCGCTGGTGACCGATCTGCTGTATGCAGTGATCGATCCGAGGGTCGGCCTGAAGTGATGCTCGGTCTGGTGCGCGTCCTGTCGGGTCGAATCGCTCTTGTGTTGAGCATGGCCATCGTCGGTTTGGCTGTGTTTGCGGCGATCGCGGCACCCTGGCTGCCGATTGCGGATCCCAATGCGATGGACGCAATGCCCTATACGCCCCCTGGCGCAGGGCACTGGCTCGGGACCGACAATTACGGCCGTGACGTTTTGTCACGGATCGTCTGGGGCGCACGGCTTGCACTGTTGGTCGCACTGATTTCCTCCGCCATCGCCAGCATTCTGGGCATCGTTCTGGGGTCGATCTCGGGTTATTTCGGCGGGCTGATCGATACGGTCCTCAGCCGGACATTTGACGTGTTTCTGCTGATTCCGTCGTTCTTTCTGGTGCTGCTGATCGTGGCGCTGTTTGGTTCCCGCATTGAGTTCACGATGGTCGCCATCGCACTGACGACCTGGCCGCGCTCTGCCCGGATCATGCGCGCTCAGGTCCTCAGCCTGAAGTCACGGGTGTATGTGCAGGCCGCCAAGGCGGCCGGAGCGTCGCATTCGCGGACGCTGATCCGCCATATCGTCCCCAATGGCCTGGCTCCCATCATTACGGATGCCACGATCCTGATGGGCCTTGCTGTGCTGACGGAAGCGGGATTGAGCTTCCTGGGACTTGGCGATCAGAACGCCGTCAGCTGGGGCCGGATGATCTTTGACGGGCAGCGTGAACTCCGCCTGGCGCCGTGGATGTCCATTTTTCCCGGAGTGTCTTTACTGCTTCTGGTGGCGGCTTTCAACCTTCTGGGCGATGGCCTGAACGAAGCACTCAACCCGCAGCTGCGTCGGCTGACAACACGCGCGGCCCAAAAGCCGACATGCGAGCTGGTGCCAGCAGTACCCAAGCCAGATGCACCGATCCTGCGCGTCTCGAACCTGCGCATGGCCTACGATCTGGGCTCCAATTCCATCGCTCCGGTGGATGGTGTTTCGTTTACGCTGCAACGGGGCGACAGCTTGGGGGTTGTGGGCGAAAGCGGGTGCGGCAAGTCCAGTCTGGGTGCGGCCATCCTGCAGGTGATGGCGCCGAACGCCCGCATGACGGATGGTGATATCGACCTGGCGGGCGCCCCGATCCTGCGCGACGGCTGCCGGGTGGTGCATAACGGCAGGGATTCGTTAGCGAGCTTGCGCTGGACTAAGGCTGCCATCATCTTCCAAAGCGCGATGAACGCTCTCAACCCGGTGATGAAGGTGGGGGACCAACTGATCGAAGCCTTTCTGCTGCATCGGACCGATACCAACAGGGACGCCGCCATGCAGCGGGTCGTTGCAGTTTTTGATTTGATCGGTGTGCCGCGAGTGCGGATGGGATCGTATCCGCATGAGCTGTCTGGCGGGATGCGCCAGCGGGTGATGATCGCGCTCAGCCTGCTGCATGAACCCGAACTTCTGGTCGCGGACGAGCCCACCACGGCTTTGGATGTGTTGGTACAGGATCAGATCCTCGGCGAAATTGATGCCCTGAAGAAGCAGATGGGCTTGTCGCTGATCCTGATCTCGCACGATATGGGCGCAGTCGCCGAAACCTGCCGACGAGTTGCCGTGATGTATGCCGGAGAGATCATCGAGATTGCACCCACAGAAACGATGTTCGGGTATGCCCGTCACCCCTATACCCAAGCGCTGCTTGCGGCACTCCCGACTGTTTCCGGCGAAAAGCGGCTGCCCAAAACGCTGCCGGGTGAACCGGTCAATATGGCCGAACCGATGACAGCCTGCCGCTTTGCGCCACGCTGCGAGAAGGCCGCTGACATTTGCCGCACGACACGACCGCCCCGCGTGGACGTCGCGCCTGAGCATGAGGCACTGTGCCATTTTGCGGGGCTGGTGCGGACATGACGCTGCTGCTTGAAACGCGAGGCCTCGAAAAGCGCTATCCCCTGCGTTCAGGAATGATGGCGGCTTTACGCGGTGAGCGGCGTTCGCTACGCGCGGTCGACGGCATCAACCTCACCTTGTCACCGGGCGAGATCGTCGCCCTCGTGGGTGAATCTGGTTCAGGCAAGACCACGACCGGCAAATTGCTGACCCTGCAGGAGAAGCCAACCAGCGGGGAGATTTTGTTTGAGGGCCGCGATGTCACAGCGCTGGGTCATGTGGAACGCAAGGCATACCTCCGCCGCGTCCAGATGATTTTTCAGAACCCCTACGAGGCGCTTGATCCCCGGCATCGGGTGATC
>CAIOZF010000095.1 GCA_903862645.1 uncultured Gammaproteobacteria bacterium | reverse complement strand
CTGGAAGTGTCCAGCTGAGATGTTTACCCCTGAGGCGTTTGACTTCAAACAGCACCACGCCTCATTATTTGCACTTGCTCATTGAAACCGCCCTTTTAAAAACAGTAACTTATCTTCAAAAAAGACCACAGTGCAATGATTCGTGTAATTGAAGTAAGAGTTGCATTATGCAACTCTTGGGCACTTGGGTCCGTTTTTACTCATGACACAAACCTGTTCCTAACATTGAACAAAGAATCAAGTATCTAAGGTCTTGGTCTCTTACAGCCCAATCATTAAACATAGATTTATTCTTGTTGCGTAGTTCAAGGAATATATCTGCAGTACTGTGAATTATTGTAAAACTGTGCAAGACTGTGCTTTACTGCAGCACAGCCTACAACAATGGTGTCAACAGCCAAGGGGCTTCAGGTCCGTGCGTCGAGTGATGTTGTATCCGGGACGGAACGTTATCATCGGATGATTAGCACATGCTTTCGTGCTCACAGCCAAGTATGGCAGGTAGTCAGTGCCCAACTTGACGTGAACCCCCTGAGCTTGACATAACCTGCTGCGTGCGGGCTGCGCGCAGAGGCGCAGGGTCGCCTGACACAATAAGAACTTTGGAGGTCCTATGACCGATACACGTATTAGACTTCGGCGAAGGTTGCTTGTGAGCCTGCTTGCCATGTCGCTCACCGCTTGTGCTTCACTGCCCGGCGGGCCTGCTGCGTCCGATCGAGTCGATGCGGCGCAGCGACGCGCACACGCGACGGCTGACGCTCTGGATGCATGGGTTGCGCGCATTGCCATGTTGCCGCTGGGTACGTCCATGCGTCAGCAGGTCCAAGGTGCTGAACCGGATGGCAGGCTCATCGAATACCTCGCCGCGATCCTCAACGAGATCCCTCCCAGAGACGTCTATGGCGTCTATATCGCCTTTGAGGACAAGCAGTGGACAGACCCCTTGTCGATGCCTTGGGTCGACCGCAAGAGCTGGCCTAAGGGAACGGCGGTCACCTATGACTACCACGACCCGAAGCAGGAGTGGTACAGCGGCCCCAAGCGCACGGGCGCGCTCTACATCACCGAACCGTATTTCGACGAAGGCGGCTCGGACATCACGATGGTCAGCATCACACGGCCTGTCAGAGACCGGACCGGGCGATTCATCGGTGTGGCGGGGGCAGACATTTCCTTGAAGGACATTGGCACACGCCTGCAGTCCTCAGACGGAGACATGTTTCTCGTGAGCAAGGACGGCACGGTCATAGTGCACCCGGAGGCACGATTGATGCTCCGAAAAGGCTATACCGGGGAGAGTCTGGTGAATCTGCCCGCAGGCGCGGTGATCGCCGCGCAGGCTTCGGGTAGCACGAGGGCCGTGGTGAATGGCACCCCTCGCACATTCGTGTGGCAGACGGCCCCGCTTACGGGTTGGCGGGTTGTGATCGGTCTGCCCTGACAACGGGCAGCGGATCATCATGCGTTTGGATACGGCCATCGTCGATATCCTGGCCGATGCGACCCGCATAGCGCCCACGCACGGTCCATGTGAGCACGTGTGTTCATTCAATTTTTTTGTTTAAAGTAGATTTTCTTAATTTGAAAATGACTGGCTTAGTCTGAGAGATAAAAAATGACAAAACTCATCATCAAAACCGGAACAGAAGAAGACTTCTTTAAGCGCGGCCGCCAAATCGCCAGAGCAGCTGATCGTGGCGAACGACTACCTAACGAGCGTATTGTCAGCTTTGAGGATCCTGCTGATATGATGAAACTCATCACTACAGCTCGTCTGGCATTGTT
>CAIOZF010000094.1 GCA_903862645.1 uncultured Gammaproteobacteria bacterium | reverse complement strand
GTGCTCGCCATCAGTTTCGGCAATCTCGATGATAGATATGTCGAAAGTACCGCCGCCGAGGTCAAACACGGCGATGGTGGAGTCGCCACCCTTCTTGTCCATGCCATAGGCAAGCGCTGCCGCTGTTGGTTCGTTGATGATGCGTTTGACTTCCAGACCGGCGATGCGGCCGGCGTCTTTGGTCGCTTGACGCTGCGCGTCATTGAAGTACGCCGGAACTGTTACGACAGCCTCGGTCACTGGCTCGCCCAGGAAATCCTCGGCGGTCTTCTTCATCTTCATGAGCACTTGCGCAGAGATCTGCGGAGGCGACATGTTCTCGCCATTCACGCGCACCCAGGCATCGCCATTGTCAGCCTTGACGATTTCGTAGGGCACCATCTTGATGTCTTTCTGGACGACATCGTCTTTGAACTGACGGCCGATCAGACGTTTGATGGCATACAGTGTGTTTTTGGGGTTGGTCACGGACTGACGCTTGGCAGGCTGACCCACCAGAGTCTCGCCGTCCTTGGTGAACGCGATGATCGACGGCGTGGTGCGATCACCTTCCGCATTCTCGATCACTCTGGACTTACCACCATCCAGAATCGCCACACAAGAGTTCGTGGTACCAAGGTCTATTCCGATAATTCTACCCATTCTCGTTTCTCCACTGCGCAGTTCCGGTTCGCTGTTTGCAATCGAAAGTGCTGATATCTGTTGTCCGGTTAATTAGTTGCTGCTGGCCACTTATATTGGCCCTGCCTGGCTTATTTCAAGGCCCGGCAATAAAATCGCTGTCAGACTTTTTCGTCGATGGAGGCTGAAGGTGCCCGGGCCACCACGACCATCGCGGGGCGAATGACACGGCCATGCAGCAAATAGCCCTTCTGCATCACGGCGGTGACTGTGCCGGGCTCCACTTTGGGGTTCTCCTGCATCACCATGGCCTGATGCTGCTGGGGATCAAAAGGAGCACCGAGCGGATCTACCTGCTCGATATTGAACTTGCGGAAGCAGTCGACGAAGCTCTTCAGCGTCAGCTCCACGCCCTGCAGCAGCACCTTCACGGACTCGTTTTCCTTGTCTGTGGAGACCTGAATTGTGCGCTCAAGATTGTCCATGACGCCCAGCAGCTCGCTGCTCAGCTTTTCCTGTCCGAATTTGTGCGCCTTCTCTACGTCCAGCTCGGTGCGGCGACGCAAATTCTGCATCTCGGCCTGCACGCGCAGGACCTCGTCCTTCTGATGCATGATCAGCATTTCGGCCTGAGCCAGACGCTGCAGCACTTCAATGAGTTGCGATTCGTCGGCTGTTTGGTCCTGCCCGTTCTCTGCGTTTACGGAGTCCACGCTATCCCCTGCCGCGCTCTCGTTTAGCCCATTCTCATTAAACCCTTTATCTTTCACCCCGTTCTCCTCGACCCGTAGGCTCACTCTGTCAAAGTCATCGTCTATTGACGACTTGCAGCCCGATATGGGGGCACATGTTTTTCAATTCAAGCCACCCGACAGGAATTGCTTACGTCAACCATCCAGCACTGACAAGGTTGAGCAGGATGCGCTATATTCACCAGTAACAGCGACGCCTTCTGGTGCGCTCAACCCCCTGCTCTGGAATGACCCAGCCCACATGCTTACCCAGCTCTCAATCCGTCACTATGCCATCGTCGACCATCTGGAAATCGATTTCCGCCAAGGCATGACTGTCATCACCGGCGAGACCGGTGCCGGCAAGTCCATCATGCTGGGTGCGCTGGGGCTGACACTTGGAGATCGCGCCGACAAGGGTGTTATCAGCACTGGCGCGACGCGGGCTGATATCACGGCATACTTTGATACCAGCGATCAGCCGATGGCGCGCAGCTGGCTGCAGGACAACGAGCTGCTGGCCGAAGATGAACCCCATATCTGTCTGCTCAGACGCGTGGTCAGTGACGATGGCCGCTCCAAGGCCTGGGTCAATGGTTTCCCGGTGACGCTGCAGGTGCTCAAAACTATCGGCGAGATGCTCATCGATATCCACAGCCAGCACGAACACCAGTCGCTGCTGAACCGCAGTACCCATTTGCGCCTGCTGGACGAATTCATCGGCGATCACGCCCTGACCGACGACGTGCGCCGCGTCAGCCGCGAGTGGAAGAAGAATCGAGAGCGACTTGAGACCTTGAGCCAGCAGTCGGAGGAGTCTTCCGCCCAGGTGCAGCTGATCCGCTATCAGATCGGCGAACTGGAGGAGCTGGCGCTGGAGGGCGGCGAGATTGAAGCGCTGGAGGAGGAATATCGCACCCTCAACAGCGCCGACAGCTCACTGGCCACTGCTCAGCAGCTGCTGGATCTGTGTAGCGAGAATGACGAATTCACCGTGCAGGGCTCACTTAATCAGGCGCTTGCCCTGCTGCAGGAGCTGAGCGCAAAGACTGGGGCGCTGGACCCCGTCGCCGAGTTGCTAAGCACCGCGTCCATCCAGATTGAAGAAGCCGTCGCCGAACTGCGTCACGGCATCGACCACTTCGAAGCGAACCCGTTGCGCCTGGAGGCCATCAATCAGCGCCTCGCCGACATTCAGCAGATCGCCCGCAAACATCGCATCAAGCCAGATGAACTAACCGAGCTGCATGCGAGTCTGCAGCAACAGCTGACAATCTGGGAACACAGTGACGAGGACCTCGACACCCTGCGCCAGCAGGGTGAGAAGCTGCACAAACACTATCGCCAGCTGGTCGAGCGCCTGAGCGCCCGACGCAGGACTGCCGCCACGGAGCTGGCCAAACAGATCAACCTGCAGATTGCCGAGCTGGGCATGAGCAGTGCGAGACTGAGCATCGAGCTGTCACCCGGCGAGAGTCATACGCCCGCCCCCCACGGGCAGGAAAGCGTCGAGTTTTTAGTCAGCACCAACCCCGGACAGGAGCCGCGAGCCCTGATTCGCATTGCCTCCGGTGGCGAGTTGTCGCGCATCAGTCTGGCCATTCAAGTGATCACCGCGCAGACCTCCTCCACTCCGACTCTGGTGTTCGACGAAGTGGATGTAGGGATTGGCGGCAGTGTTGCTCGTGCCGTCGGCAGGCTGCTGCGGCAACTGGGGGAGCGCGGCCAGGTGCTGTGCGTCACCCATCAGGCGCAGGTCGCGAGCCAAGGACATCAGCATCTGTTCGTCAGCAAATTGGTTCAGGAGGCTGGTGGCCGGGTCACGACCACGGGGACGCAGATTCGGGAACTGCCCCATGAGGAAAAGATCAAGGAGATTGCCCGCATGCTTGGCGGAGAGTCGGACAAACAGGGGTTGACGCCGGAATCCCTCGCGCATGCAGAGGAAATGCTGAGCGCCTGAGCCAGACAGAAAGGGCGCCCGTTGCAGATTGCAGTTTTTATCAGGACTTCTGGCAGGCCTGACAGATTCCATAGAGATAAAGACTGTGGTCGGTAATCTCGAAACCAAACTTGCTGGCGATCTTGTCCTGCTGCTTCTCGATCACCTCGTCGTAGAACTCCTCCACCAGCCCGCACTTGTTGCAGACCAGATGGTCGTGGTGTTCCATCGTACTAAGCTCGAACACCGAATGGCCGCCCTCGAAGTGGTGCCGCATCACCAGCCCCGCCGTCTCGAACTGGGTCAGCACACGATATACCGTCGCCAGCCCGACATCCTCGTCAGCTTCGATCAGTGCCTTGTAGACATCCTCCGCACTCAGGTGCCTGGTCGCAGAACTCTCCAACAGCTGCAGAATCTTCACGCGCGGGAGGGTGACCTTGAGGCCGGCTTTACGCAGTTCCTGATTCTCTGATGACATGACTATCTCGTGGTGGCCAGACCGGCTGGCAAAGAGGTATTATGCCCACTAACCGATCCAGAAGAAAGTTAGCCCCATGCCGAGAATCACGAACTTGCCGATATTACGCACTCCACAGTCCACCCGTGTCCTGACCGCCCGTCATGCTTCCGCCCGTCATGTCAGAGTGGTTCTGCTGCTGGCCAGCATGCTGGTTACCGGTGCCTGCAGTTATCTGCCCAGCCTGCAATTCCCCGGCGTCTACAAGATCGATATCCAACAAGGCAACATCATCACCCAGGAGATGATCGACCAGCTGCGCCCAGGCATGACCAAGCGACAGGTGACCTTTGTGATGGGAACGCCGCTGGTGCGTGACCCGTTCAATCAGGATCGCTGGGACTACGTCTACAGTTACCAGCCCGGTGGCGGAATTCGCGGGCAGGAACGCGTCACCATGTACTTCGAGAATGACCTGCTGGTGAATTTCACTGGCGACTTCAAGCCCGGCGAAGGGACAACAGTCGACACACCAGCCGCCAGCGCAACGCCGGCGGCCAGCAACTCCTGATCAAAACTCGATCCGTAATCCCAGCTCGACACTGCGCCCGGCTTCGGGCGCCACATCCTTCAGCAAAGACGTGTGGTTGCGGATTTCTTCGTCCAGCAGATTGTTGATCTTGCCGAACACCGTAGCCTCTCCCGCGAACAGCGTCACATGGTAATCAACTGATGCATTGAGCAGCGTGTAACCGTCTGTTCCCGATTCGCGCAGCGCCACATCGGTCTGACTCGCCACGCGCGTGGCACGCAGCTTGTAGATCCAATGGTCGTGAGCATGACTGATCTCGGCCCCAATCCGCTTAGCAGGGATCTGTGGTACGTTACCACCACCTTGGAACCGGGCACGGACGTAGTCGCCGAACAGTGTGAGATCTGTGCGCTGCACGTCATTACCGGCGATCGGCAGCATGAACTCCACCTCCAGCCCTCTGAAATTCGCATCTTGCTGCGTCAGCATGGCGATGGGAATCTCGTCGACCTCAACGCCCATATCACGCATGTACAGATAGTCGCTGATGCTGTTGTAGAACAAGTTGACCTCCCCCGTCACCTGCCCCAGATGGCGGCGCAAACCGATCTCGAAGTTGGTGGAACGCTCCTTGTCCGCATCCGGATTGCCTATCTCCAGCCGTTGCGTGGCGGCGTGAGCGATCAGCTGATGCTCATCGTCCTGCGTCCTGCAGGTCATGGCATCGATATTGGAGTAGAGCTCCTCCACCGTCGGCGTGCGCTGCGAGTGCGCCACCGAGACCAGCACATTGATATCCTCCCGTGCACGCCACAGGCCGGACATGCTGCCGCTGAGACTGCTGTCGGAGTTTTCACAGTTGCCCACCTGCTGCAGATTCTGGTGCTCACCGCGTATGCCGAATTCATACATCATGTCGCCGACATCGATGCTCTGCAGTGTAAACAGCGCGATGGAATCGATATCAGTGGTGGCGATGTAGGCCTCGTCGCCCAGGGCGCTGAAGGTCTTGCTGCCATACTGCACGCCGGTCACTCCCATCAGGTTGCCGACAGGGCGATGCGTGAAGGTAAAGCGCCCCTCGCTGCCCTCGTTCTTGTACACCGTGCCCACCTCCCCGTTGCTCTCGATCTCGGCGTGCTGATAATCCACAACACTCAGCTTGCCATTGGCTTCCTCGAAGAAACCGCCCAGCGGGGTCTTGCCCTCGAAATCCAGGCGCTCCTGCTGCATCGCGATGCGAATGCCGCCTTCAGGGCCTTCTTCCTCTGGCTCTCCTGCCGCGTGATCCTCTTCGTCATGCGGCTCATGTGCCGCCGTTGGCAGGCCGTAATGGGTCTCGGAGCGATTCAGCGCCATACCCAGATAGCCACCATCAAAGATCCAGGAGAGTCCGCCGGTCAGTGCTTGCGCGCGTGTCGAAGAATTGTCGATGAAGCCCTTGCTGGCCAGCAGCTCGGCAAACGCCTCCTCGTCAGTCAGGTCGACGGTGTCGGGATTGATCGCATAGCCACTGATGCGCATGTCGTTGCTGGCACGATAGGTGCCATCGAGATGCCAAGCCAGCTGGCCTGCGCCATTCTCGAGCTTGAAGACACTGGTCTGCTGGTCCGACGCGCTTTGGTGTCGGGTTTCCAGCAGCCCGTTCAGCGCATCGGGCATGGATGTCGGCACACGGTTGTCGATGACATTGACCACGCCGCCGATCGCGCCGTTGCCGTAAAGCAGCGTCGCCGGGCCACGCACCACCTCAATGCGCTCGGCAAGTGCCGCCTCCACACTGTTGGCATGGTCCGGGCTGACCGCCGCCGCATCGATATTACTGACGCCACCCTGCAGGACCTGCACGCGATTGCCGCTCTGACCGCGAATCACCGGCATGCCGACACCGGTGCCAAAGGACGCGCTGTTGACGCCCACCAGCTCCTTCAGGGTTTCCCCCAGCGTGCTGGCCGCCTTCTCCCGCAAGGCCTCGCCGCTGAGCACATTCACCGGCAACGACGTTTCCGCGCGGTTGCGCTGCAGTGTGCCGGAGACAATGATTTCATCGAGCACGTCACCGCTATGCGGCTCGGCCGCCTGGACACTGCTCGTTACCAGACCTGTAGACATTGCCGCAGAAACGGCTGACACCAGTGCACGCACTCTGAAAGATTTGTAAAAAGAACGCATTTCTACCCTCACTATCGAAACTGAAAAAGCATGCTCGCGAAAAGTGGCGTTACCAACAGGAGACGCAAAGCAATGCAGGACCGGGAGCTGCCAGGTGGCAGCAGACAGATAATCAGATCAGAGAGGCTTGCGGGGGAGAGCGGGATTTTGCGGAGATCGCCAAGGATTGAGCGGCCGGTGCCGCCAATTCAAGGTACTGATGCCGCGCCGGCAGAATGTCGGGGCGGTAAACGGTCAGGGTCGGCGCGTCATCGCCGGAACCCAGATTAACACAAACGGCGCAATCGATGTGCTTGTTGAGATCGCCCGCATGGGTATGCAGTAACAGGAAGCTCTGGGAGAGGAGAAAGGCCAGCAGAAAACTGAGAGCGAGCACGCCCTTCAACGGGTTCATGGTGACTTGAGCTGGATTTGAGTCATTCACATGGCTGGCTCGGCGTAAAACCTTCGAACAACCGGGAGTCACTTTGGGCGACCCCGATTGGTCGAAGGCGGACTTACGGGCACACTTCATTGACCGTAGCGTTTTCAAAAAGTTCCAAAGAATCTACTCTTTTCTAAAAATAGTTTAAAAGAGCATTTCGATACTATGTAACATAACAGCGTTTACGGCGTTATTCCAGCCCCCAGGCTAAGGGCAAATCGCTCCAGCGCCTCCAGTCCTACCACGTCGTGCGCCACCAGAGTCTGATCCTGCCGCGGGATGTTCGGCAGCGCCTCGGTCAACGTGCCAAGGTGCACCTCTTCCTGAATGCGGCGCTCGGCCAGAAACTCGCCCATCCCTTCGGGAGACCGCTTGTTCACCACCAGCGCACCGACGGTAACGCCGGACCGACGCAACTGATCATGTAGCGCAATTGTCTCCAGAACAGGCAGGCGTTCGGCCGCTAGCACGATCACAAAGGTGGTGCGCTCGGGGTTGTTCAATGCATTGCGCAGGTCCATGAAGCGACGGCGACGGCGATTCAGCAGGCTGCGTATGCGGCTCTCCCGCTCGGCCAGCGGATCTTCCTGCCCGCCCAGAATCTTGTTGCCGACACTCTTGTCGCTGCCCAGATTGCGCATCACCGAGCTGAAGCGGTCGGCCTTGTCGCGGCGCTGAATAAGACCATCAGTCCAGGCCGACATCATCTCCGGCAGTGCAATCAAGCGTGCGGTGTGGCCGGAAGGCGCCGTATCAAATACCAACAGATCGTAATCGGTGGCGGCCTTCTCGACGACCTCCGCGATGCGCTCCATGATGGCGGCTTCCTGCATGCCGGGGGCATCACGGGAAAGCTCGATGTGCTTATCCACCTCACCAGCCAAGTGCGGCGCCATCAATTTGCGCAGAGATGCAGAGACCTCTTCCAGATGGTCGTTCACGGTTTGCTCGGGATCAAGCTCCATGCCATCGAGATTCGAGGCCAAGCGGATCGGCGTTGGCCCCACGGGACGATTGAAGAGGTGCCCGAGGTTGTGCGCCGGGTCCGTGGACACCAGCAACACGCGCTTGCCTTCGGCGGCCATAGCCATGGCGGTTGCAGCTGAGACAGTGGTCTTGCCCACGCCCCCCTTGCCACCGAAAAACAGAATACTTTTCGAGCGAGCCAGTTCTAACAGCATGTGACGTGGTCCAATGGTGAGCGCTCCATACCCATGCGGCGATGCCAGTCATGGAAGCGGTCGTAGACCACAGGCAGAAGTTCCAGGGTGTAATAGGTGGTGGGATTGGGAATGCCCAGACTTTCCGAGAAGATCAGCATCATGAACAGATCATCCTCGTCCCGTTGCGCCCGGGCGAACTCGCGTCGATAAGGGGCAATGTAGTATTCGCGCAGACCCTCTTCGAGGCGGGTGAGGAAGCTCTTGCGCTTGTCATTGGCGGGAATATCGTTCTGATCCATGGGATTCTCCTGGGCCCCGAGTATACGCCTGTTGGCGAACGCGGCTCAACGCTTGCGAAGACCCGCCGCCAATGCCTTCTTGCGTGCACGTAACGCGCGCAACTGGCGGGCCTGCATGGGATCAATCTGCAGCGGCCGATAGATCTCCACGCGGTCGCGGTCGTTCAACACATAGTCCTGTGGCAACGGGCTGCTCTTGCCATCCAACGGGCGCGAGAAGATGCCCATGGCGATGGCCTGGGGGTTGGATTGCAATTCGGTATAGGGATCGATCTGAGGAAACAGCTGCAAAATACCCGACAGTTGCACAGCTTCGACGGCAGTGGTACCACGCGGCACCTGCAGAGCGATGATGCGCTGCTCGCTCGGCAGTGCGTAAGCAACCTCTACTAGAATGAGTTCCGACTGCCCACTCATGAGGACTCTCCGTAGAGTCGGTTGGCGCGCTCAACCACCGAATCCACAAGCGAATTCGCGGAATGATTGAAGAGTTTCTCCAGCGCAAAGCCCATTAATCCGCCAGCAAAATCAAATTCCATCTGCAAGCTGACCTTGCAGGCGTTCTCCGCCAACGGTTGAAAATGCCACGAAGCGCCAAACTTGCGGAATGGCCCTTCGACCAAGCCCATGTGCATCTCCGCGCCGGGTTTGAGCGTGTTACGGGTCGTGAACGAGTGCTGCAGCCCCACCTTGCCGAGTGTCAGTTCGCCGATCACCTCGCTGTCGGTACGACTGATGACCCGCGCCTTCTGGCAGCCCTGCATGAACAGCGGGTAGCTCTCGATGTCATTGACCAGGTCGTACATCTGGTGCGCGGAAAACATCACCAGCGCGCTGCGATCGATTCGAGTCATAACAGGTTCAGCAGACTGCCTCAGGTTAAGGTGGGCGCGATTCTAACTCGGCCTATGCAGCCGAGGGAATGCGGTTATAATGCGCCGCTATGGCAAAATCAGGTAAGTCAAAAGCACTCGACACCACTATCGCCCGCAACAAAAAGGCGCTTCATGATTATTTCATCGAAGACTCTTTCGAAGCCGGGATGATGCTGCTCGGCTGGGAAGTCAAAAGCATGCGTGAGAAGAAAGTGCAGCTGACGGACAGCTACGTCATCCTCAAGGACGGCGAAGCCTGGCTGATCGGTTGCAACATCACGCCGCTCAACACCGCCAGCACCCACGTCGTCTGCGAACCTGACCGCACCCGCAAGCTGTTGCTGCATCGCAAAGAGCTGGCGCGCCTGTTCTCCAGCGTCCAGCAAAAGGGCCACACCTGTGTGGCCACCAAGATCTACTGGAAAGAACATCTCATCAAGTGTCAGGTCTCGCTTGCCAAGGGCAAGCAGGAACACGACAAGCGCAATGTCGAGAAAGATCGCGAGTGGGCCATTGAGAAACAGCGTACGGTGCGGCACGCGCAGCGTTGATCTGAATCCGTCGTCGGACCGGCATCTGCAGAGCGTCAATCGATATAAACACGGCAGCACTGATACCAACACGGCAAGCAGCCCTGCCTGATCTTTAACAGGCGTGCAGGGTTAGTCACACCGAACAACACCCGCACTTACGGTTGAGCCGGGCGTGCCACCATCGTTCACCCAGAACACCTGTCGACCGCCATCCACACACTCAGCCTCTGGTGCCAACGCGATGCCTTCGTGGTTCGCATTGGCCAATGCAGCAGGGTGCGCCAGCACGGCACTCAGAACAAAACTTCCCTTCGTTAAACTGCCAGGCTCGCCATCGATCTTCAATATACCCAAAACATTGCCGCAGTCGTCATCACAATGGGCCCACAGCGCCGCATTGTCCCGATCGTACTCCAGCCCCATCAGATGCGGGAAACCGACGCTGATGACGGCGATCTTATAGAAAAGACTGTTTGCTTGATTCAGTGCATAGGCGTAGATATCGCCGTTCTGCTCCAGTGCGGCGAAAAACAGCCCGTCACCATGCAATGGATAATCATTGGGGGCATAAGGCTTGTGCAACCGCTGGTCGTAAAAACCCGCAGTGATCAGATCCGTGTCGGGAATCCAGGTGAGCCCTTCCCAGCCTGCGTTCGAATCAACATCCAACTCGACAGACTCGGGATTGCCCAGTTCGTGCGTCATATCCCATTCGGCGACAGGAGCCCCTTGCGCAGTGTCGAAAGCAATAATACTCAACTTGCTCTCACTCCCTTCCTTCTCTGAGGCGATGTAGACGACGTCACTTCCCCAACTCGTCTTGGTGACTGACTCGGAATCCGGGGTCGCTCCAGACAGCGTTGTCAGCGTCCACTCCCGAACAGGGGACCAGCGGCCGGAGGCGGTATTGAACGAGAGTTGATGCAAGGTCGCCGGACCATTTTTAACTACCCATAAATACCCAGGCTGACTGAGCGAAGCGGGTTGATAGGTAGCACCGCTGCTGTTGCTGCCAAGTTCTGCGGCAGGGTCATCTACCAGCTCGACCACCTCGCTGCCTGGCCACGGCGTCAAAACGAAGTGCGCGGGAATGGTCGGCGCGGGGTGACAGCCGACAAAAAGAAGAAAGAGCAAAACAGAACAAACACGCATCATACCTGCCACTGACTCCGCTATCACTTCACCAGATTCGGCAAAAACGTCGACACCACCATCGCCTGTTGCTTGCCGCCATCAGGATCTGCCGCCGTTTTGAACTCCGTGAATTTCTCCGCCCACGCAGAGGTGCGCATGCGCAGCGGCGGATTTTTCCGATTGACGCAATCCAGCACGACGGCAGCGACTTCCTGCGGAGTCTGATAAGCACGGGTTTCTCTCATGGCCGCGGGCGCCCGAATCCCCCCCATGTAGATATCGAGTACGGGCTTGTAGGCGTCATCCGGAATGCCGCCAGTGGTCTGCACCTTGCCCATCACGTTGCTGACAAACTCTGTCGCAATGCCACCAGGCTCTATCATCGAAAACTTGATGTTGAACGCAGGCTGCACATAGCTCGCCAGCGATTCGGTGTAGCCTTCCACGGCAAACTTTGCTGCACAATAGAACTCATTGAAAGGCTGCCCGACCAGCCCTCCAACTGAAGTGATGTTGATGATGTGCCCCGTTCTGCGTTCACGCATGTGTGGAAGAACGGCTTTGGTGCAACGCACCACACCCTTGAAGTTGATGTCCATCACCCACTCCATGTCAGCTTCGGATGCCTGCTCGGTGGTGCGCACGAAACCCGCCCCCGCATTGTTGATGAGAATATCGATCGCGCCCTCTTCTTTGAGAATCTCGGCGAAGCAGCGCTCCACACTCTGCGCGTCCTGGACATCCAACTGCTTCACCTTAACAGTCACCTGCTGCGCCCTGACTTCTGCCAGCAGAGCATCCTGTTTGTCCAGATTGCGCATCGTGGCGATAGTAGTAATACCCTGTTTCGCCAGCAGCACGGCGACATGCAAGCCCAGACCTGTTGAGGTTCCAGTGACTACGGCAACTTTCTTGTTCATGACATTGCTCTCTGCGAGAGGAGTGGAGTTGAAAAACTAGCACACGACCCCATCTAGTGTCCTGTGCTAAGCTGCGCACACTAACGGGGGCGCTTTGGATTCGACGCCGGTATCAAACCCTGAGGTGCATGTCGAGAGGGTAGTAACTCTCGTAAATCAATTACTGCAACTTACTAGTTGCCAACGACGATAGCTACGCTCTAGCCGCTTAGTGCGGCTAGCGGTCACCCCGGGATGCCTGTAAACCGGTGTTTTTGTGACTGTCATATAGAACAGGATCGCCAGCCTAGCGCGCCCAGCGCGAAGCAGCTAAAAGTACTGGGCTCGCCCAAACCACCCTGCCCGTCGGGCCGGCCCGGGTTAACTTAATAGACGACGCTACACATGTAGATCCAAAGGCAGCGGACTGACGGACGGGGGTTCAAATCCCCCCGCCTCCACCAATTACCG
>CAIOZF010000093.1 GCA_903862645.1 uncultured Gammaproteobacteria bacterium | reverse complement strand
GAATTGCTTCGCGCGGTCAATGGAAATTCTGACATCATCAAGAATGCGATGGAAGAATCGTAGAAGCAGTTCTCGTTCAGGAAGTTCCTACAGTAGAATATTAATTTATATTAGTTCCAGTATCAGCAGCGGAAGTTCCGGCGGTGTCGTAGGCCGGCGCGGCGGGGCCCCCGGGGCGGGCGCAGGCTGGCTCACCTCGGGGCCGCCGTGGGCGTCTCTGGGCCCGCTGGGGCCTCGGGATGGCTGCCCCCATCGGGTGCCGGCGGGAGGGGCCTAGGGGTGTTTCTGGGGAACCTGGCGGGGGGCCGGGCCGGGGCAGACGTCGGCTCTAGGGGGCAGCATTTATGGCAGTACGGCAGTACTAAACGAAGGGCAGAAATCGACCCGGAGCGGACGGTCGCGGAGTGCTTATTCAGGGGCTAAGTTCGAGCCCTAGTCGGGGAGCCGAGTGTGCGCAATTCGCGGTACTGTTTTGAGCCTAATCCGGCATGAATTGGATTCCTGGCGCAACTTGGTAGAGTGGCGTGTATCCGTAGCCCCCGTGTTACCGGCTAGAAGAAGTCACTTTCATTCGTTAGCCACCAACCAGAAGAAACAGGAGAACACGATGAACTACAGTTTTGTAGTCGTTACGGCAATCATTGCCGTCTTTTTAACATTCCAAGTCGCGCATGCAGTTGACGGCCACAACGGGATAAATTTCAACATGAACTAAGCACAGGTTGAGAAACTTGGATTCGTGTGCAAATCCCCCGAAAAAGCCAAGCGAAGACAACCGCATGGTATGCATGCATATGGATATGACGGGGGTTGCGTTTGGGCATCAAGCCTTGGGATATAAACTTCGCATTGGGCCTAGCGGTAAGGTGGACTCAATCACCGCCGATTTCTTTGGAAAAATCCAAATGCCTGAGTACTTTGCGCCAAAATATTTAATTTTTCTTTCCGATTAAGGGCGAAGCCGCTTCGTTCAGTAGTCAAGGTCAAATGATGCGCGATATGTGGCGAGCCATAGATGGGTCAGCTTTAGTACTGCTTCTGATGAATGGCATTGTTGTTTTCCATGACTCCTCCGTCGTGCTCTAACTTCAGAACCGGCGCGGCGCGTTACCGGTGCGCAGTGTTTTATTTCTGCATCTTTTATTTTCAATTGAGCGGTTATTTTACTTTCACGGGCACGCCTTCGTAGATCCTGCCCCCCGCCACTTTGACGATATTTACGTCCACCACTGCATTGGCATGGGCGACAGGGAAAGAAGCATCCTTCACAACGAAGTAGATCAAGCAGCAGGCGATTACCGTTAGAACACTCTTTGTGTAGACATCAGTATTCATTGTTGTTCCTCTCGTCAGTACAGTTAGAGCTAAGCCGCTTGGCCGGTGAGATTCAGGATACGCGATTCCAGGGCCACCGCAGTATTGCCCACGCTGATTGGGATGTGTCGTTGCCAAATGAGGCTATTGAGCTGAACCACAGTGGCCCGCTCTGGGCCCGCTGGGGCCTGGGGATGGCTGCCCCCATCGGGAGTCGGCGGGAGTGGCCTGGGGCAGTTTCTGAGGAACCTGGCGGGGGCTGGCCTAGTGCGCCAACGTCAGCGGTAAGGATGGGCTGCATTTATTGCAGCGGGGGATTGCAAAACAAAGGGAAGGAATCGACCCGGACCCGTCACTCGCAGCACTGGTGGTGGGCGACAGCTTCGCGGCGTTTACCAGTCATTGGTCGTATTCTATCTTCCCCTAATAGCAACCAAGGGGAGGAAATTGTGTATCAAGACTTGCGGCTTTGGAACCGGATTCGGCGACGGATTCTTGAAAATGGTGAGTCTATTCACCACGTCTCAAAAATGACGCTGATCAGTCGCCCCACAATTCGCAAGATGCTGAAGCACGAAAAGCCCGTGCCTCATATTCGGCGAATGGGACAAGTCACACACGAATCCAAGAAAAGAGATACACCGCCTGCGCTCTGTAGGCAAGAACAGGTTAAGCACGAATGGATGGAATGGCTTTATCGCCTTGAGCGCAACCCAAGTGAAATAGTCGGCAGTTCTCTAACTCCACCTGACTTGCTTGACCAGCTATCACCGTCGCCGCACAGTCCAAGAAAACGGGCACTGGCAATTCTTGCTAGGCGAAATGGATTTTCCTTCCATGCCATTGCCGAACATCTTGGCATTTGCCGCAATACCATCAAGGGTTACGTTGCGGACTTTGAGGCCGCTGGTGCCATGCGGCTGCACCAACCCATCCAGAGGAAACGAAAATCAGACGACGAAGGACTGAAACGTGCAGTGTTCGCCCTTCTACATGAACCCCCATCTCTCTCTGGGTACAACCGAACAACGTGGCGAATGGAGGATCTACAGCAGGCTTTGAAAGCGAAAGGATTCGAGGCAGGTGAAGGGGTGTTACGCACAATAATCAAAGATGCCGGCTTCCGATGGCGGGCTGCCCGTGTAGTTCTCACAAGTAACGACCCAGACTACCGAGAAAAACTCCTTCACGTTCAAGACATACTTTCCCAGCTAAGCGACGATGAACGATTTTTCTCAATAGACGAATTCGGTCCATTCGCCATCAAGATGAAGGCAGGTCGGGTCTTAGTTGAATCCGGAGTCCAGCCAACCGTCCCTCAATGGCAGAAATCCAAGGGATGGTTGATTGCCACGGCGGCACTCGAGCTTTCGACTAATCAAGTCACCCATTTTTATTCAAAGGCAAAAAACACCACCGAGATGATTCGTATGGCAAATTCACTGATCGAGGAATACAGAGATGTGAAGAAACTCTACCTGTCATGGGATGCTGCATCTTGGCATATGTCCAAGGAGCTACTGGCGTTTGTCGAAGAACACAACAAGACCTGTCAAGGTCAATTGCCTGCATTAG
>CAIOZF010000092.1 GCA_903862645.1 uncultured Gammaproteobacteria bacterium | reverse complement strand
TTCTCAACTTTCTTCACTCCACCAAATCTGATTACCTGTACCTGATCGGCGATATATTCGATGGTTGGGAGATGCGCAAGAAGGCCTACTGGCCAGCGGCGCACCAGGAAGTGGTCAACTGCATTTTGCAGAAAGCCGCCTCAGGAACAATGGTGGTGTACACGCCGGGAAATCACGATGAAGTAGCAAGAGCCTACTGCAGCCAGTCCTTCGACAACATTCACGTCCTAGACACCGCGATCCACTCTACGGCAGATCGACGTCGCCTGCTGATCCTGCATGGCGATCAGTTTGACACCGTGATCAAGATCAGCCCGCTGCTTGCCAAACTGGGAAGCAAAATGTACGGACATCTGCTCTTTACCAATAGGCTGGTGAATCGTGTCCGTGAGATGTTCGGACTGCCTTACTGGTCGCTTGCCGGCCATCTAAAGCACAAGGTGAAGAATGTCGTCAGTTACATCGGAAAGTTTGAAGAGACAGTGGTGAATTCCGCACGCGCGCAGAACCTCGACGGTGTCGTTTGCGGGCACATTCATCACGCAGAGATGACACAGTTCGGAGACACCTTGTACTGCAATACCGGTGACTGGGTGGAGAGTTGTACCGCGCTGGTCGAGCACGCAAATGGATCTCTCGAAATACTGAAATGGACGGAACTGACTCAGCAGTTCCCGTCTATGGCAATTGCCAGAGAGCTGCATGCTGTCGATGCATCCTGAGCAGGCAGCGCAAGCTTGATGACTTGCGTTGCCTGCAGGTCAACCACGCTTCCAGACGTCGTGAACTGTAGAGCGAACCTGTGGCTGCTCGGACCTCTTCTCTGACTTTATTTCTGTTGTCGCGTCTGACTGGGTATCATCACGCAAACGCATCTGCAGACCCTTGAGGAGACCCCGCAAAACCTGATCTTCACAACGTCGATAGTGCTTATGACCTGGCTTGCGAAACAGTGCGGTCAATTCGTGCTTGCTGAAAGTGAGCCCTGTCTCTTCCAATAGTGCCAGCACATCATCAGATTGCAGCTCCAGCGCGATGCGCAGTTTGATAAGAATCATATTGTTGGTCAGCGTGTCTTCTGGAGCAGGCTGTTCCCCATCCCGCCGACCGCGCCGCGCATTGATGAATCCATTCAGAAAAACAGCCATCTGCCTGTCATCCAATTCCTCAAATCCGGGGTCGGTCTCCTGCTTCAACCAAGCACAAACCTGCTCCCTGCTTACAGCATGATCGGCGCATGCAAACACTTCGATCATGTTGTTGTCATCAAAGTCAAAGATATAACGAACTCGCCGCAGCACATCATTGTGGGTCATAAGGTTCCGTCTGAATCATTGAGTAAGCACGAACGAGAGTTCGCATTTTAAAGGCGGGTATCTTAACAAAAAATCAATTGACCGGCCCAGCCACAGACATTAATCTTAAAAAAATGAGCTATTTTCGAGAACTAATCCCCAAATCGATGAATTTGATGTGAAAAACCCAAATGAATAGCCTCCTGAATTATGGCAAAATGGCGGCTATATGTGTAACAATGCAAACCTTTAGGCCCACATGGAGACTTTGGTGCAATGAGCCACAACATCAACGAGCAAAAGCCCAAGAAATTTTTCGGCTGCGAAGTGGGTGACTCGGTCACCTATATTTTTGTCGCCCTCTTGCTGATTATTTTCATTCGGCAGGTTTCCGTATTGTTCTGATCCTGCCAACCCGTCGTCCGGCACACCTCGCCCCACACAACTGCTACACTCGAACACCCGCTTCGCCTTGTCCCTGCGACAGCCTGCGTGCTAAATTACGCGCCTCTTTTTAACCCGGCTGTCAGGCCAAATGACGATTTAAATCAGGACTCTCATGAGTAAGAACAAGATGAGCAAGTACAAGATCGCGCTGCTGGATGGCGATGGCATCGGCCCGGAAATCATGGTCCAGGCAGTCAAGGTTCTCAATCTGGTCGAAGAGCGCAACGACGTTGAGTTCGAATTGATTCACGCCCCCTTCGGCGCCAGTGCCTATTTCGAGTACGGCGACCCCTTCCCCGAGCAGACCAAGAAAATCTGTGACGAAGCCGATGCCATCCTCAAGGGCCCAATCGGGCTGAATCATGAAGACTCCAAGAAGATTCCAGTCGACAAGCAGCCCGAGCGTGGTGCGCTCTTGCCACTGCGCCGTCGCTATAACACATACGCCAATTTCCGCCCGGTTTTCCTGCCACAGGGACTTGCCCACTTCTCGCCACTGAAGAAGGAAATTATCGGCGACGGCATCGACATCATGATTATTCGTGAGCTAGTTGGTGGTCTGTACTTTGGTGCGAAGGAAAGTGGCATCAATGAACAAGGCATCCGCTATGTGAAGGAGACCTTGGAGTACGACGAGGATCAGATCCGCCGGATCGCCAAGGTGGCCTTTGATACCGCCATGAAACGCAAAAAGGTGCTGCACAACATTCACAAGAGCAATGTGCTCAAATCCAGTGTGCTGTGGAACGAAGTCATTG
>CAIOZF010000091.1 GCA_903862645.1 uncultured Gammaproteobacteria bacterium | reverse complement strand
GGGCTGTGGTGACACGCCCGTGAATACTTCCCTGTAGGGCTCGATCGCGCCATCCATGGCGCTCAACGGTCACCACTGCCCGCCCCGGCATCCCGCTCTCGCAGACTGTGCCAACTGAAGGGCATGCCAAGCCCAGTCCGACAACGTTACGCCAGGTCGAGCCTATGGGTTGTGGACACAGAGGTCTGCTCCGGATTGAGTCATCAGGTTTGAACTACCCACAGAAGGTTGATCAGCGTGGTCGGTGGGCATATCCCCAACCGTTTAGACGTTGCACGAGCCAGCAGGAGTGGGGTGCTGATGTGGGCAGGAGCGACCGTCTTGAGCCATGGATGGCGAAAGCGAGCCTACACGGATGTATTCACGGCGTGTCGCGCCTGACCACATCGGCACCCCGCTCAATCCACTGATCACGCGCCACAAAAGAAAACGGCCGATGGATTCACACCCACCGGCCGCACTCTTCAACAATCAACAAGCTGAGTTCTTAAGGAGCTGTAACAGGCTCAGTCTCAAGCCACTGGTTCAGGTCAAGAATGTCCTGCGGAGTAAGAAGGCCAGTCTGCTGCTTCAGCGCCAAGGTATCGATCACATAGTTGTACTTCGCATCGGAATAATTCCGCAACGCCACAAACAATTGCTGCCTCGCCTGCAGCACATCCACAATATTGCGCGTCCCTACTTCATACCCTACCTCGATCGCCTCCAGCGCACTCTGCGCCGACGTGATCGCCTGCTGACGCTGAGAAATCACCAGCACATCCGTGTTAACGCGACGGAATATGTTGCGCACATCCTGAGTCGTCTGGCGACGCGTCAGGTTAAGTGCTTCCTGCTGGGCGACTACGTCGTACTCAGCCGCGCGGCGTCTGGCCTGCACACCGCCACCACTGTACAGAGGGATATTGATGGATACAGCCAGCGTCGTGCCGTCAATGGCACCTGCAAAGCGCGAGGTTCCGTCTGCAGACTGGCTGCCTGCTGTCACGTTGTGGTTGTAGCCGCCCTGCAGTGCGATGGTCGGCAGGTGATCGGCCTTGCGCGCCTTTAGGTTGATACGTTGCGCTTCAAGGTTGTAGCGGGCTGCGGTCAGCGCCAGATTGCTGTCCATCGCCTGCTGAGTCCAGGATTCCATCGTGCCGTCCGGATTCACGATCGGGAAATCCTCGCGCAGCACTTCGACGTTCGGGTGCGGCTGACCGGTGATCGCTTCGAGAGCCTCGTAACGGCTGGACAGGGTGTCTTCGGCGATGATGGTGTTGTTGCGCGACAGGTCATAAGCGGCCTGGCTTTCGTACACTTCCGTAATGGCGATCAGGCCGACTTCTTCGCGCTGGCGGGTCTGCTCGAACTGACGTTGCGCCGCCTCTTCTTCCTGACGACGGGTGTCCAGGTCATCGAGGGCGCGCAAGACGTTGAAGTAGGCAGTGGCGACACGAATGATCAGGTTCTGTTCCTGAGCGGCGTACGTGATCGCGCCGGCCTGGTCGGACTGCTGGGCGCTCTGGTAGCTGTACCAGGCGGAGAGGTTGAACAGCGCCTGGGTCAGGTTCAAACGGTAGCCGTGCGAATTCTGGCCGGGTCGGAAGCTCATCTGGCCGGCTAGTCCTGTAGTCTGGCGGGTCGTGGAACCCTGCAATGCCACACTTGGCATCAGCAGAGCCCGGCCTTGGTCCAGCAGGGTATGGCGAGACTGGTACTGGGCCTCGGCCTGCTTCAGGGTGGGATCATTTTGCATGGCCAGATCGAGGATGCTCACCAGATCATCGGCGAGTACCGGGGTGGTGCCGACAGACAAGCAAAACATAAGCCCGAGGCGTTGAGTGAATCGTCCCATAGTGTAAAACCTTCCAAGATAGAAAACGGTAGTTTAGGTGCTTGTGAGGATATGTGGAGCTGTCGTCTGTGGTGCATCTGTTGCAAATCGGCTAGGCCGCATTCTACACAGGGTTACCATAGGTGACAAACTGGGTGACCCTCAAGGCGTCCGGTCTCCGTGAGGCTTGGTCGCGTTAAATCTTTTCTGGCAAAGCCTATACGCAGCGCAACCCTGATTCGGTTCTTTTTTTTGCGAAATTCCCTTGTGCCGGAGCCGTCCCATCCGGTAACAATTCTCGGAGGATTGAGGCATAATGCCGCCCGACTCGTCACACGAATACAGGATAGACCATGAGCGCCAATGCAGAGCAGTTTCTCGACAAGATCACCCGCCTGGACGACACCACCACTTATCGCTTCGGCAGTTCCAGCAAAGTGTATGTGCAGGGGAGTCGCCCCGACCTGCTGGTGCCGATGCGGGAAATTGTGTTGTCTGACACCTTGACCGAAAAGGGCCGGGAGCCAAACGCTCCGATTCGTGTGTATGACACTTCCGGTGTTTATTCCGACCCTGCTGCGAAGATTGACCTGCGTGCTGGTCTCGCCGCGATTCGCGCAGCCTGGGTTGATGAGCGTGGTGACACCGAAGTGTTGCCCGGTGTGACGTCTACCTATGGACAGCAGCGTCAGAGAGACCTGCGCACCGAGCACCTGCGTTTCGAACATCTGCGCGTCCCGCGCCGTGCCAAGGCCGGCCGCAATGTCACGCAATTGCACTATGCGCGGCAGGGCATCATCACGCCGGAGATGGAATACATCGCCATCCGCGAAAACATGAGCTACATGCAGGCTCGCGAACAGGCAGCGCTCGCGGCTCAGCACCGTGGTGAGTCCTTCGGAGCAGCTATCCCGAAAGAAATCACGCCCGAATTCGTGCGCTCCGAAGTCGCACGCGGCCGCGCCATAATTCCATTGAATATCAATCATCCTGAGGTGGAGCCGATGATCATCGGCCGTAACTTCCTGGTGAAGGTGAACTCCAACATCGGCAACTCGGCATTGACGTCTTCAATTGAAGAAGAAGTCGAGAAGCTGACCTGGTCTGCCCGCTGGGGTGCCGACACGGTGATGGATCTGTCCACCGGCAAGAATATTCACGAGACCCGTGAGTGGATCATCCGCAACTCCATGCTGCCGATCGGCACCGTGCCTATCTATCAGGCGCTGGAAAAAGTAGATGGCATCGCCGAGGACCTGACCTGGGAACTTTTCCGCGACACACTGATCGAGCAGGCAGAGCAGGGCGTCGATTACTTCACGATTCACGCAGGTGTGTTGCTGCGCTATGTGCCGATGACCGCCAAGCGTGTCACCGGCATTGTCTCCCGTGGCGGCTCCATCATGGCTAAATGGTGCCTCGCGCACCACAAAGAGAATTTTCTCTACACCCACTTCGAAGATATCTGCGAGATCATGAAGGCCTACGATGTGTCCTTCTCACTGGGTGATGGTCTGCGTCCGGGCTCGATCGCGGATGCCAACGACGAGGCGCAGTTCGGCGAGCTGGAAACCCTCGGCGAATTGACCAAGATTGCGTGGAAGCACGATGTGCAGTGCATGATCGAAGGCCCCGGCCATGTGCCGATGCACATGATCAAGGAAAATATGGAGCGACAGCTGGCGGTGTGTGACGAGGCGCCGTTCTACACCCTCGGGCCCTTGACCACGGATATCGCTCCGGGCTACGACCACATCACCTCTGGCATCGGTGCCGCGATGATCGGCTGGTTCGGTTGTGCGATGTTGTGCTACGTGACCCCGAAAGAGCATCTTGGACTGCCTAACAAGCAGGACGTCAAAGATGGTCTGATGGCGTACAAGATCGCCGCGCATGCCGCAGATCTCGCGAAAGGGCATCCGGGCGCACAGTTGCGTGACAATGCACTCTCGAAAGCGCGCTTCGAATTCCGCTGGGAAGATCAGTTCAATCTCGGACTCGACCCGGAAACGGCGCGCAGCTTTCACGATGAAACCTTGCCGAAACAATCTGGCAAGGTGGCGCACTTCTGTTCCATGTGCGGACCGAAATTCTGCTCGATGAAAATCAGTCAGGAAGTGCGTGACTATGCCGCGCAGAAGGAACTCGAGAACCTCGACAGTGCGCTGCAGAGCGGCATGGAAGAGATGGCAGACACCTACAACCAGACCGGCCGTGAATTGTACCGCCGGGTGTAAACAAGAGTACCAACATGCACAACGAAAGCATCGACGATCAGAATATCGCCTCCAACGAGCCACTGATCACACCCGAACAGATCAAGAACCAGTTGCCGCTGACGGGCGCTGCTCTGCAGTCGGTCCGCAGCGCGCGAGAAACCATTTTCAATATTCTGGATCGCAAAGATCAGCGTCTGTTTGTGGTGGTCGGCCCGTGTTCCATTCACGACGTGGATGCTGCGATGGAATATGCACATCGTCTGCAGACGCTGGCGGAAGAAGTGAAGGACACCCTGTATCTGGTGATGCGCGTGTACTTCGAGAAGCCACGCACATCGGTGGGTTGGAAGGGGCTGATCAACGATCCCTACATGGACGATACCTTCAAGATTGAAGACGGCCTGCGCAAGGGCCGCAAGCTGTTGCTGGATATCGCCAGCCTTGGTCTGCCGACCTCTACCGAAGCGCTTGACCCGATTTCTCCGCAGTATCTGCAGGACATCATCGCCTGGTCTGCAATCGGCGCCAGGACCACGGAGTCGCAGACGCACCGGGAGATGTCGAGTGGTCTGTCATCGCCAGTGGGCTTCAAGAATGGCACGGACGGCGGTTTGACTGTAGCTATCAACGCTATGCAGTCGGTCAGCAGTCCGCACCGGTTTCTGGGCATCAACAGCAAGGGTCAGGTCTCCGTGGTTACCACCAAGGGCAACCCTTACGCGCACGTCGTGCTGCGTGGCGGCGGTGCCGGGCCAAACTATGATTCTGTGCACGTGGCGCAGTGTGAAGCCGCGCTGAAAAAAGGCAAAGTCAGCAGCAACATCATGATCGACTGCAGCCACGCCAACTCCAACAAAGACCCGGCTGTGCAGTCGCTGGTGCTGAAGGATGTGACGCATCAGATTCTGGAGGGTAATCAGTCAATCATCGGCGTAATGCTCGAGAGCAATCTGCACTTCGGTAATCAGAGCATCCCGAAGGATCTCTCACAATTGAAATATGGCGTGTCGGTAACCGATGGGTGTATCGACTGGGCAGAGACTGAGCGCAGTCTGCGGGAAATGGCGGGGAAGTTGCGGGTGGTGTTGCCGGGACGCACTTGTGGAAGCGAGCCCGCTCGCGATTGATCTTGCAAAAATCAATCGCCGGCAGGCCTTTATGCCCTTTGGGTACGCTCCTACAGATCACATATTGCTGACAATCCCCAGCGGAATCGCTTCCTGCTCCTCACGCGCTTGCCTGACCCACTCCTGTACATGCGGGTTTGCCAGCAGGGTGTCCGCATAACGCTGCGCCTCCATGCTCAGCTTGGCGCCATAAGAACGGAAGCTGATTGCCATTGGTGCATACATCGCATCGGCAATCGAGAAGCGACCGAACAGATACTCTCCGCCCACGCCGTGCTTGCGACGGCAGCAGCTCCAAATGGCGTCGATACGGGCGATCTCGTCCGCGATTCTCTCAGAGACATACATTGGCACCGACGCCTTGCAGTTCATCGGCCAGTCTTTTTTCAGATTGGGAAATTCGGAATGCATTTCCGCGCAGATCGAACGTGCACTGGCACGCTTCTTGGGATTGGCGGGCCAGCCGCGGCCATCGAGAAGCTGTTCGGAAATATATTCGCTGATGGCTAATGAGTCCCACACAGTGGTCTCATTGTGCAACAGCGCCGGCACCTTGAGTGAAGGGGAATAGGGGCCGAGCTTCTCCGCAGTGTTGTTCTTGTAGAGGGCAATGTTGATTTCTTCGAAGGGAATCTCAAAGGCTCTCAGAAGCAGCCACGGGCGCATGGACCATGAGGAATAATTCTTGTTGCCGATTACCAGTTTGATACCACCCATGTACAACACTCCTCTTGTCTATGCAGAAAACGCTGAGCTGGTGCTCAGACTTTAGTAAATTTTTTTTGAGGAAAGTTCCGGCGTTCCTGCGCTGAAACTGACTAATGTCGGAATGAATCGTTGCGAGGTTGATTAAACGCCCGGTTTGTTGCGAGACAAAGTATCAATGAAGGCGATGCACTGACTAAATATGGCAAAAATCGGGCAGTGGATTTGCGTTCCGTGCGGCAAGAGCACAGGCTCACCATTACCGGGCAAATGCTGTATAGTCGGCGCGAAGTGCAGCCGCAGGTGTGAGGGTGTATATGGCCAGAAGAATCGCAATTGTGGAGGACGAAGCCGCTCTCCGTGAGAACTACGCGGACGTATTGCGCAAACAGGGCTATGAGGTGCAGACCTATGCCAACCGCAAGGACGCCATGCGCTCCTTCGATATTCGCCTGCCGAACCTTGCGATCATCGACATCGGTCTGGAGAATGAGATCGACGGTGGCTTCACCCTGTGCCAGTCGTTGCGCTCTATGTCCGACACCCTCCCGATCATTTTCCTGACTGCCCGCGATAACGACTTCGATACCGTCAGCGGTTTGCGTATGGGCGCGGACGACTACCTCACCAAGGACATCAGCCTCCCGCATCTGTCTGCGCGCATCGCGGCATTGTTCCGCCGTCTGGACGTGCTTGATCAACCCACCTCACCCGAAAATCTGCTGCAGCGCGACGATCTCACGCTCGACATCGGGCGCCTGACCATTCAGTGGAAAAGTCTTCCGGTGCCGCTTACCGTCACCGAATTTTGGATGGTGCACGCGCTCGTGAAATTTCCCGGTCACGTCAAGAGTCGTCAGGTGCTCATGCAGGAATCGAAAATTTTCGTCGATGGCAGCACCATCACCTCGCACGTGAAGCGAATCCGCAAGAAGTTCATTCAGGTGGACGAGGCTTTCGATTGCATCGAGACCGTTTATGGCATGGGCTATCGCTGGAACCCCCAAAATGTGTCCGGCAGCAATGAAGCATAATGTCCCGTTTCCTTAAAAATCCATTTGGCATCCGCTTCAAACTGGTATTCATGTCCAGCTTCCTGCTGGTGATTCCGTGGCTGGGTTATCAGTACATCCTGGAGATGGAAGAGTACCTGCGCCGGGGCCAGGAGCAGACCGTGCTGGGCACTGCGCGCGCGCTGGCTACCGCCCTGAACGAGCGCCCGGAGCTATTCGATGAGGGCAGTTATGGCCGCGCCCGCCGCAGTGCCGATCTTTACGTGTATCCGGTGTTCTACCCGCTGTCGCTCGACGACAGTACCCTGGTGGACTGGCAGGACTATCAGGGCTACGAGCTCTCCTACGGCAAGGCTGACTCCATCGGTACCCCTCTGAACCCGCGCGGTCCCTTCGCTCGCTACTACCATTATGACGAATCGCTGAACTTCAAGCTGCTGGTGGGCGAGTACAACCGGTCCCTTTATGCCTACCTGAAGGTCGTCGATGACAAGCTGGTGTATCGCAGCGAGGAAAGTCTCAGCGTCCACCGCAACGACTTCCTGCAGATCTCACTCGTCACGCGGGAGAATCAACTTAAACGCTACATCATCTCGCCCCGTGGTCCGGAATTCATTTACGCCTATGAGGTCGGCGCGGACATTCGCGATCTCTCCGCTCTGCGGCATGAGGAGCGTATCGCCGGGCAGTGGTATGAGGTGCCCGGCGGTTATGAGGTGGAGCTGCGGCTGCCCACTACCATGCTCGGCGAGCAACTGGGATTCGCTGTGTACGACGTTGATAGCGAAGAGACGCGCGCCGTCGCCTCGGTGGTCGCGACCTCTGACGTCAACGACGCCGAGCGCCTGGGCTCACTGCGCCGGCCCACTCCCGAAATAGACCGCATCGTAGAGGGTATGGGCCTCACTAACTCGCGCATTCAGGTTATCGATCGTGGCGGGCGGATTCTGCTTAGCGTGGGAGACATTCAGACGGCGACCGGACTGGTGCTGAGCACTGATCTGGATGACGAGCGCACCAACAAGTATTGGAAATTCATCGAAGACACGGTGCTGCTCCCTTTGTACTACCGTATCCTGACCAAACCGTCTAATGACTTCATCGACGATCTCTATGCGGGTGGCACAGTCGAAGGCGCCCACATTGATTCGGCGCTGGAGGGAGAACCTCAGACACAGTTCCGCACGCTGGCCGACACCCAGACGCGAATCCTGGAAGCTGCCTATCCAATACTTGGCGACGGCGCTGTGCTGGGCGCGGTGATCGTCGATCAGAATATGAACGGCATTCGGACCTTCCGCAATCAGGCGCTGGAGACACTGTTCAATACCATCCTTGGCGTTATGCTGGTTATCAGTCTCGGGTTGTTCGCCTTCGCCTCGCGCATCTCGTCCCGGATTCGGGATCTGCGCAATCAGGCGGAAAACCTTATCGATGACAATGGCCGTCTGCAGAATTCCATTCGGGCCAGCAGCAGCTCCGATGAGATCGGCGATCTCTCCAGAAGCTTTTCCAACATTGTAGAACGACTGACTCAGTACACGAGTTATCTGGAGAATATGTCGTCGAGGCTCTCGCATGAACTGCGCACACCGGTGACGGTGGTGCGCTCGTCGCTGGAGAACCTTGGCATGGTATCTCAGAGCAAGGAGTCAGAGGTCTACATCCAGCGCGCCGAGGAGGGTATCAGCCGTCTTAACCTAATTCTCACCAACATGAGCGAGGCCACGCGGTTGGAGCAGATGCTGCAGAGTTCGGAGAAGGAGCCAATCGATCTCGCACGCGTTATTTCCGGGTGCGTGGAAGGCTATCGTCTGGCCTATCCGGACTTCAAACTTGTCGCCGACATCGAGGGGCCGGTGATGATTGAGGGAGTTCCAGAATACATCGCGCAACTCATGGACAAACTGATTGCCAATGCCGTGGAGTTCTCTTTCCCGGGTAAGCCGATCTCCATTTTCTGTCGCGCCATCAAGGATCAAGGCGTGGTGCGGGTGTCAAACTACGGTCCGCTGTTGCCCGAGGCGATGAAAGGTCGGCTGTTCGATTCGATGATCTCGGTGCGTCCGCAGGAGAAACAGAAAGAGCCGCACCTCGGCATCGGCCTGCACATCGCCCGTCTGGTGACCGAGTTCCATCACGGCCAGATTCGGGCAGAAAATCTGCGCGAAGGTGAAGGTGTGGCAATCACCCTGGCCATTCCCCTGCTCGAAGAATAACCGCGCATAGTCTCGGCCATCAATCCAATTATACGGCCTAGGTTCTATACGCCCTAGGTTCTATACGAGGCGTATCGCGAAATAGCGGCTTGGCGATCAAGACCTGCGCCGTGTGAATCACCCGTTCCATGAAGCCACCCTGGCAGTAGGCAAGGTAGTAATCCCACATTCGCAGGAATTCGGGGGTGAATCCCTGTGCCAGAATCTGCTGACTCTGCGCGAGGAAGGCATCGCGCCAGCGTTCCAGAGTGAGGGCATAGTCTCGGGTGATGTCTTCCAGGCCGATGATCTGCATGTCAGTGTCTTCGCTGACGTGACGCGCGATCACCTGGTTGCTGGGCAGGCAGCCACCCGGAAAGATATACCGCTGAATGAAGTCCACGGTATGTCGGGCCTGTTCGTAGCGCTGATCCGAAATAGTGATTGCCTGAATCAGCATCAGCCCCTCCGGTTTCAGCAGCGCTGAGCACTTGCTGAAATAACTGCTGTAATAGTCATGCCCCACCGCCTCGATCATCTCAATGGAGACCAGTTTGTCGTAGCGGCCCTCCAGATCACGATAGTCTTTAAGCAGCAGGTTGACACGATCCTGCAGTCCGGCGTCCCGAATACGCTGCTCCGTGAACTCATATTGCTGACGTGACAGCGTCGTCGTGGTGACGCGACAGCCATAGTGCTGCGCGGCATGAATCGCTAGTGAGCCCCAGCCCGTTCCGATCTCCAGCAGATGGTCGGTGGCCTTCAGTTGCAGTCGCTCGCAGATATGCGTCAGCTTGGTCAGGGAGGCTTCGTGCAATGATACATTGTCGTTCGGGAAGATCGCGGCCGAGTACATCATGGTCGGATCGAGAAAACTTGCGAAGAAAGCATTGCTCAGATCGTAGTGCGCGGAGATGTTGCGACGCGAGCCTTCGCGACTGTTGGCGTTCAGGCGGTGCAGGATGCGAGTGACAAGCCGCTTGATCAGAGAACGCTGACCATCCACGCCATCCAGCACGTGCATATTCAAAACGATGACCCGCACCAGCGCGACCAGGTCGGGGGTACTCCAGTGCCGCTGCATGTAGGACTCCCCGCAACCGATACTGCCGCCGTGCACCAGGTCGGTGTAGAACTGCGGACTGAGCACTTCGATATGGGCCGTCAGCACTTCAGCACCGGATGCGCTAAGGGGTTGGCCGAAAACCTGACGCTCATTCCTGTCCTCCAGAATGATGCGCCCAGTTGTCATCTGTGCCAGCGCTCCGTGCACGAAACTTTTCGCCCAACGCTCCATGAAACCGGTGCGCTGGATGGGCTGCTGAGCGATCGCGAAGCTGTTATCGTCATGGGTGCCTGCCGTGGTGGCGGCTGATTTGATGTCGACGGATTTCATGGGGTCAACTTCTCTCCTGGACTGGTCGAGTCTGTTAATGATTTGTGTTTAAAAATTGGCACGCGTTTGAAGAAAAGTTTCAGCGCCTGCCAGTAAATGGCCAGCGCTACTTTAGCCGTCATCCAGGGGTGTCGAAGAAGCACGCGGTTGAGGCTGCCGGCAGTGATCTCCACGCGGCGCAGTCCGAGTGTGGCGTTGAAGACTTCAGCGCCGTCATTCCAGTTCTGGAGATGGATGCTGATGGAGGTACTCGGTGTCCTGCTTTGCCAGTGGTAGCGCATCTGCATCGGCATAAACGGCGAGACGTGCATCTGCTTGGCAAAGCTGTGGCTCTGTTGTGGCTTTCCAGGCACTGCCGGAATGACATAGCGCACGCGCTCGTGCCAGGGCGTGCTGGTCACCTCGGCCACGATGTAGCGCAGATTTTCTTCGGTATCGAAACAGTAATAGCAACTGATTGGATTGATCTGGTAGCCGAAGTAGCGCAGATTCGTGAGCAGACGAATGGGGCCACGCAGGCATTCGCCCGTTTCATCCTCCACCAAGCGGCGCACCGCAGTGTCCAGCGACGGTTCGTCAGGCTGCATATAATCGGCGCGGCGAAACCATGCCAGGCTCGGACGCTTTGACGACCACAGCATAGTGCCGGCGAACACGCGGTCGAGCTCTGCCAGATCCAGATATAGCATGAACACCTGATAGCTGAACTCATGAATTTTTGGCGATAGCCGTTTATGTCGGACCGTGCCTTCAAAAATAGCGCTCTTCAGCGGAGGCGTCATGGTCATCGCTTCACAATTTCCTGGTCATGCCTTTGTTGTGCTGTGTCAGCTGCCAATACGTCGATTGATGAAACGAATGATACGACCAAGCACTGGCACGTGCTGGTACAGCATGGCGCCGAGATCGTAAAAGTCTTCTTGGTAGAAGATCCTGTCGGTGAAGCGGATTTGGGTAATACCGCGCACGCTGATGAGCTGGCCGCCGGCCAGCGAGGGGTGGCGAAAGTGCATCAGCCAGGTGACCACGGCCCAGTTATCTCCGCTCTGCTCGTCGGTGTACTCGAAACGGATGTCGCGTGAATTGGTGTAAAGGTTCTTCATGTAACTCTTGAGCGCCAGAATCCCAAGGATGGTGTGCAGTGGGTCACGGAATTCCACGTCCTGCGTGTACAGGGCATCCAGCTGATCCAGCTGCAGTTGGCCCGAGTTCT
>CAIOZF010000090.1 GCA_903862645.1 uncultured Gammaproteobacteria bacterium | reverse complement strand
CCGACCAGCAAGGCGCTGGCCGGTAACCAGATTTCCATGTAGTCGCGAATCTGTGGCAACAGCGCCTCACGAGCTCCCATCATCAGGAATATTTCATCCATGAAAATGTAGGCGATCAGCGATAGCAACAGGGCAATGAGAATCGAGGTGTAGTTGGTGACGGTGGAGGCCTGCTTGGCCTTCTCGTGTTCGCAGCAGCCGAGATATTTTGCCACCACTGCAGAGGTGCCGATGCCAAGCCCGATGGCGAGACTCAGAATCATGAAGGTAACGGGGAAGGTGAAGCTTATCGCCGATAGTGGCTCTGTGCCCAGCATGCTGATGAAGAGCGTGTCGACCAGATTGAAGGAGAACATCATGAGCATGCCGATGATCATCGGGCCTGTCATGCGTTTCAGTGTCGCCGCAATAGGATCATCGACGAGGCTGTGCTGTCTGTGTGTTCGTGTTTCTGCCATGTGTCAAAACGAGTCAGCTGTACGACCACTGCAGAGATAGCTTCTCGGGGGCAGAGATAATAGAGCCTGATGTCCTGTTATTAGTTATTGTCGGTTGGCTGCTTGTGGCTGCCAATGAGACCCGGCTGATGTCTGTTTTATGTCGTCTTTACACGATACTTTTTCCACCCGCTGCCTGCCGGAACTGCAACATTTGTTTGAAACATTTTGGATTGCCAAAAATCAGATCGGCGCCGGAAGAGACTTCAGGATTCCCGGCAGCGTCGCTTATGAGGGCACCTGACTCCTGCAGAATCAGGATCGCGGCGGCGATCGCGCTTGGATCATTTTCACCCAGCCAGCCCGCATCCAGACGTCCAGCCGCGACCCAAGCCAGATCCAGCGCCGGGCAACCGGTGAGGCGAACGTCGCACTGAAGACCATAGAGACTCTGCTGCATCTTCATTACTTTTTCACTATGGGCAGCGTTCAGCGGGGCGGAGTCCAGACTCACGAAGCCCTTTTCCAGAGTCTTGCTCTTGCTTACGCGCAGACGCTGGGAGCCTGTCTGGGCCCCGGTGCCGCGACTAGCGGTAAATTCTTCGCGCAGCATGGGGTTGACCAGCACGGCATGATTGACCCTGCCGTCGGTAGCCAGTGCTACGGAGACGCAGAAGTGGCTGATGCCCCGCATATAGTTAACACTCCCGCACAGCGGGTCGATGATCCATACGTTATTGGTGTCGCGGCCCTTGATGGTGCCGGAGACACGGGACTGTATGCTGTAGTCGGGATAGGCCTTCTGGAGGTGATAAATAATGGTCTTCTCTGAATCCAGGTCCATGTTGGTAATTGCCTGGTCGCCGTTCTGCTCTACTACCCTTACGCGGTCGAGACGATCAATGTTGTGGGCGAGCACTTCGGACGCATCGCGCGCGGCCTTGAGAGCGATATTGACGATTGCATGCATAGTAACTGGAAACCTGGCTTTTTGAGGACGCGCAATCATAGCAAATAGCGCCGGTTTTAGCTGCTATAATCCCGGCCCTGATTTTCTGCGCCCCTGCGGGGCATTTGAGGTGCTGTTTTGTCAGACAAGCTGGATTTTCACAATATTCGTATCATCCTGGTGAACACATCCCATCCGGGCAACATCGGAGCGACTGCCAGGGCAATGAAGAATATGGGCTTGCGCCATCTCTATCTCGTTGATCCCAAAGACTTCCCAAGTGCAGTGGCGACGGGGCGTGCGGTATCCGCTGTCGACATTCTGGAGTCTGCCGTCGTCACCTCAACACTGGAGGAGGCAATCGCTGACTGCGGCCTTGTGGTTGGTGCCAGCGCTCGCTCCCGACGTTTGCCCTGGCCTTTGTTGTCTCCGCCCCAGTGTGCGGAGAAGGTGGCCGATGAGTGCCACAACAATCAGGTAGCCCTGGTGTTCGGGCGCGAGGATGCAGGGCTCACCAATGAAGAGCTGCAACTTTGTCACTACCACGTCAATATTCCTGCTGATGAAGAATACAGTTCGTTGAACCTGGCTGCAGCCGTCATGGTCATCAGCTATGAGGTGCGCATGGCACTGTTGCGCCGACAGGGTGAGCCACTGGCGCGCACCGACAGCAGTCACGACGTGGCTGCCGCGCAGGGCGAGGCCGATGACGTTGTGGTTGCTGGTCTTAACTGGGATGTACCTAGAGCAACCGGGCAGCAGCTGGAAGGTTTCTACACTCATCTCGAACAGATGATGATTGAGCTCAATTTTCATGATCCTGAAAATCCGCGGCTGCTGATGATGCGCATGCGGCGTCTGTTCGGGCGCATCCGCCCCGATCAGATGGAGATCAGCGTTCTGCGCGGGCTGATGTCTCACGTGGACATGCTTAACGAGCGCGCGACTCGCAATATCACAGTGGAGCAGCAGCGCAAGGAACGCAAGATTGCCAACCTGCAGAGTGCGAAATCTCTCAGTGATGGCAACACTGACGAGTGAGTGACGTTCACGCTTGGTTCCCCAATCGCATAGGATATTTTTATTGACACCGGCATTGCATATGCCTCCAAAAAGCAGCACCACAGGTTTGAATCAGTATGTCTTTATTGTATGAACAGATTGCCAACGAAATCGCTGCCAGACCCGCACAGGTGCAGGCCGCCGTCGCTCTTCTCGATGAAGGCGCCACAGTGCCTTTTATCTCTCGTTACCGCAAAGAAGTGACCGGTGGGCTCGACGACACCCAACTGCGCAAGCTGCAGGACCGCCTCTACTATCTGCGCGAACTCGAAGAGCGTCGTGACGCCATTCTGAAGAGCGTGAAGGACCAGGACAAACTCTCACCTGAACTGGAGCGGCAGATCCGCGGTGCTGCCACCAAGACCGAGCTCGAAGATCTTTATCTGCCTTACAAGCCCAAGCGTCGCACCAAGGCGCAGATCGCCCGCGAGGCGGGGCTGCAGCCATTGGCCGATATGCTCTACGCCGAACCGAAGCGCAATCCGGAGCAGGAAGCCGAGGCCTTCATCAATACGGAACTGGGCTTCACCGATGTGAAGGCAGTGCTCGATGGTGCGCGTCACATTCTCATCGAACAATTCAGCGAAGACGCCAAGCTGCTCGGCCAGCTGCGCGACTATTTCTGGCAGAAGGCGCAGGTGATCTCTTTGCTGGTGCCGGGCAAGGAAGTCGAAGGAGCCAAGTATCGCGATTACTTTGAATTCTCGGAAGCGCTGGAAAAAATTCCATCGCACCGGGCGATGGCACTGTTCCGTGCCCGCAAGGAAGGCGTCATCAACCTTGATGTCGACATCAAGGATCTCGATCCGGCATTGCGTCATCCATGTGAAGGCCTGATTGCCGGTTTCTGGAACATCAAGGAGCAGGGCCGTGCGGCCGATGCCTGGTTGCTGGACGTGGTGCGCTGGACCTGGCGCGTCAAACTGCACAGTCACCTGCAGACCGATTTCCTGACGCAGATCCGCGAACGTGCAGAGGAAGATGCCATCGAAGTGTTCGCCAAGAACATCAAAGATTTGTTATTGGCCGCACCGGCCGGACGCAAGGTGACTATCGGACTTGATCCCGGTTTGCGTACAGGTGTGAAGGTGTCGGTGGTCGATGAGACCGGCAAGGTGCTCGATCACTGTGCGATATTTCCGCACCAGACCAATCGCGTTCACGAAGCGGCAGCGACACTGCTGCAGTTGTGCAAAAAGTATGGGGTCGAGCTGATCAGCATTGGCAATGGTACGGCCTCCCGCGAGACTGATCATTTTGTTGGACAATTGTTGAAGGCGCATCCGGAAATCAATGCGAAGCGCGTGATCGTCAGCGAGTCCGGCGCTTCCGTCTACTCCGCGTCGGAGCTGGCGGCGCTGGAATTTTCCGATCTCGACGTGACTATTCGAGGCGCGGTGTCGATCGCTCGCCGCCTGCAGGACCCGCTGCCAGAGCTGGTGAAGATCGACCCGAAAGCCATCGGCGTGGGCCAGTATCAGCATGATGTAAGCCAGGTGAAACTGGCACGCAGTCTGGATGCCGTGGTGGAGGATTGCGTGAACGCCGTGGGCGTGGACGTGAACACTGCCTCGGTGCCCTTGCTTAAACGTGTGTCCGGTTTGAATCAGACGTTGGTGAACAACATCATCGATTTCCGCAATGAGCACGGGCGCTTCCGCAGTCGTGAGGACCTCAAGAAAGTGCCGCGTTTCGGGGACAAGTCCTTTGAACAGGCGGCGGGCTTTCTGCGCGTGAACGACAGCGAGAATCCGCTCGACGGCTCTGCGGTACACCCGGAGTCCTATGGTGTCGTCGAAGCAATTGCCAAACGCAACAGTCGTTCGCTCAAGTCCATTATAGGTGATGTCACGTTTGTGCGTGGACTGAATCCACAGGATTACGTGACGGCCAAATTCGGGTTGCCCACCGTGCAGGACATTCTGCGCGAACTGGAAAAGCCGGGCCGCGATCCGCGTCCGGAATTCAAGACGGCAGAGCTGCGCGACGGTGTGGAGAAGATCAGCGACCTGACCCCTGGCATGACCCTGGAAGGTACGATCACCAACGTCACCAACTTCGGTGCGTTCGTGGATATCGGTGTGCACCAGGACGGTCTGGTGCACATCTCGGCGCTGTCGGAGAAGTTCATCAAGACGCCGCACGAGGCTGTGAAGGCTGGCGATATCGTCAAAGTGAAAGTGCTGGAGGTAGATATGGAACGCAACCGCATCGCGTTGACGATGCGACTGGGGGATGAGCTACCGGCGGCAGGTGCGTCGACAGCGGGCAAGCAAGGCGACTCGAATCGGCGCAATCAAACCCAGTATGCACAGAAGCAGAAGAAAGACTTCGAGGCGGCTGCGGCCAACAAGCGCCAGGTCGGCACGATGGCGGCGCTGTTTGAGCAGGCTCTCAAGAAAAAGTAGCGCTACTTGTGTGGGAGCCTGCAGGCAGGCTTCCACACAATGTCATCAGAAACGATATACAAACCCGGCGTCGATGCTGCGTTCCGTGCCGACGTAGATGCCCTGCCGCAGGCTGGCCATGTAACGCTTGTTTGCCAGGTTTTTGATACTGCCACTAAACGTGAGCTGGTTGTTCACCTCGTAGAGCGCATTCAGATCAAGCACGGTGTAACCCTTGATGCGGCCGGTGAAGAATCCGGTCAGACTTTCCGCGATGGCCACGGTGTTGGTCACGTCGGTGAACTGTTCGCCGGAGCGGTGCAGGCCCAGGGATGAGCGCAGGCCACCGACGCTATAGTCAACGCTCAGGTTGGTGGTCCACTCCGGGGTGTAGGTGATGCGGTTGCCATCGGGCGTATTGATGGTGCCATTGGCATTGAGGCGATTGCCATTGAATTCGGCATCCGGAATCCACGTCGTATTGCCGCTGATACTGAAACCTGAACCCACATCAATCCCGACGCCCATCTCAATGCCTTGATGCAACGTTGCTCCGCCATTGGTGCGCTGGAACTGACTGTTGCTGTTGGCCGGAATGATCTGGTTGTCGAAGTCCATGCGAAACGCCGCCATCTCATAGCTAACAAGACCGGCGCCACCGCGCAGCCCTGCTTCCATATTTACCGAACGTTCGGCGTCCAGTTGCTGATCCTCCAGGGCATCGAGTGCATCGCTGTTGAGCGCCGGGGAGAAAGCTTTATAGACACTGGCGAACAGTTGCAAATCTGACGCGAGCTGCCAGGTCAGGCCCAGGCCTGACAGATACTCGGTATTGGAGCTGCCGGCTTTTGCACCTTGCGTGGCAGTGCGACGGCGGTCTTTGCGGTCCTGCTCATATTGTTCAATGCGCAGACCAGCGGTGAGAGCCACACTCGCAGTCAACTCCAGGCGATTCTGTCCGTAGAGAGCAACGCTTGCTGCTGAATCGCGAACATCTTTGCTGAGGGTGCCCGTACGCGGAGTGGCGCGCGTGGCGGCCACAGTGAGGTCATCCATGGTCTCTGTCATATAGCGCAGACCTAACTCTGATTCGCTGGCCATTCCGAACAGTGAATGTTCCATTTGTAGACGACTCTCGACACCAAAACGTTCGAAACTGCGATTGTTGCCGTTCAGAGTGTCGGTGTACACCCATGAGCGAGCGGCGGCAGAGCTGGCGTTGTTGGTATTGAAGCGCCAATAGTCGCGCCAGGTCTCGCTGCCATAGATCAGGGTGTTCAGGCGCATAGTCTCGCTGATTTCCCACTCATGGTTGAGATCCAGTGAGCGACGGCCGGATAGAAGCCAGTCGTCCGGAGCAGGGTTGCTGCTGCTTTCGGTGTAATACTCCTGCAGAAAAATACCCCGGTAGGAGATGTTGGCGTCGCTCTGGTAATCCGAGTATTTGAGACTGAGCGATTGGTTGTTGCCGATCTGCATCCCGGTTTTGACCACGATGTCGGTCATGCCATAGCCCTTGTCCATGAATCCGTCGCTCTCATCGCGAGTGGCCAGGATGCCGAATACGGCGTCACCGGAGCGCGAGCTGCCACCGACTTCCAGCGTTGCTTCACGAGCATTGAAAGAACCGCCACGCAACGATAGCTGCACGCCGTCTGCTGGCTGCTTGGTAATGTAGTTGATCACCCCGCCGATGGTGCTGGGGCCATAGCGCAGTGAGGCTGCCCCTTTGAGGATTTCGATGCCTTCCATGCGCTGAACGCGCGGGTTGTAGTAGCGGCCGTTGCCGACAAAGAGGCCGGGAGCCACAGGCACGCCGTCTTCGAGGATCAGAGTCTTGTAGTCGGCGGAGCTGAGTCCACGCATGCCGATGTTGGCGACGATGGCGCTTTCCTCTTCCGGTTTGACGGTCACCCCAGGCACTGTGCGCAGGATGTCCTCGGTGGAGCGCGGCTGAATCACTTCCAGCTTTTCCAGGCTGACGATGGACACTGCGCCCGGTTGACGCAGTGCTGCACCCTCATCCTTGCCAATCACGTAAATTGCAGGCAGTTCACGCTCGGTTGCGCCGCTGTCACTCGGACCGGACCCTTGGGCTGACACCACCTGGCTGGCCATAAAACCGGTGCCAGCCAATGCCAGGAGCAAAGGTTTGATGATGAATCGGGGGTAAGAGGGG
>CAIOZF010000089.1 GCA_903862645.1 uncultured Gammaproteobacteria bacterium | reverse complement strand
TATCAAAGTCGGAAACTAAACGAGGAAACCATCCACCATGAGTAAGAATAATCAGAAACAAGCAGTTAGTCCAGTGCAAGAGTTGGGTCTGACTCTGGACGATTTGGTCAAGCGAGGCGCGCGACAAGTGATACAGCAAGCTATTGAAGCCGAATTGGCAGAACTCTTATCGACCTGTTCAAATATCACGACTCTGCACGGTAAGCGCGCAGTAGTACGCAACGGATACTTGCCGGAGCGGGAAGTGTTGACGGCAGCAGGACAGATAGTAGTCCAGGTTCCGAAGGTTAGAGACCGTACTGGATCTGGGATTAAGTTCAACTCGAACGTTGTGCCGCCCTATGTTAGGAAATCCCCCCGCGTGTCAGCTGCCTTACCTTGGCTGTATCTCAAAGGAATCTCCACGGACGGGGAACATGGCGGATGCGCTGAAGGTGCTTCTGGGGGATGATGCAAGAGGTCTGTCAGCAAATGTAGTCAGTCGATTGAAGGAGCAGTGGGCGGGCGAACATACGAACTGGAATCGCCGCGACCTGTCTCTTTCCCGCTATGTTTACTGGTGGGCTGATGGCATCCACACCGGGCTGCGAAGCGAACATTCTGATGGGCAATGCCTGCTGGTCATTGTCGGCGTCACGCCGGAAGGCACAAAGGAACGTGTGGCTATCGGCGATGGCTACCGTGAATCGAAGGAATCCTGGAAAGATTTGTTACTTGATCTCAAGCAACGAGGTTTGCAATCGGGACCTCTGCTTGCTGCTGGCGATGGCGCGATGGGTTTCTGGGCAGCCCTGGAGGAAGTATTTCCTCAGACCAGGCACCAGCGCTGCTGGTTTCATAAGATGGGCAATGTGCTTAATGCGCTGCCAAAGTCACTACAGGCGCGAGCCAAGGCTGATATGCAGGCGATCTGGATGGCATCGACTCGTGATGATTCTCGTGCGGCTTGTACGAAGTTCGTCGAACGCTACAAAGCAAAGTATCCGAAGGCGGTGGAGAAGATAGAGAGGGATCGAGACAGCTTATTGGCATTCTATGATTTCCCTGCAGAACATTGGCAGCATATCCGTACGACCAACCCGATTGAATCAACGTTCGCCACAGTCCGTCACAGAACCAGTCGCACCCGCAATTGCGTGTCACGTCCGACGTTCCTTGGGCTGGCATTCAAGCTGATCGAGGAAGCAGAAAAGAGTTGGCAAAAAATACGTGGCTCGGAAAAAATCGAACTGTTATTGAAGGGGATTCCCTTCAAAGACGGTGAACCGGTGCAAGACAATCCGCCGGTTCAGCAGAAACTCGCCGCCTAACGCATTATGCTGATAACATGCCATACACCAGATTTGACTATATCTCCCCAAAATCCTAGAGAAAGAGAAAGAGAAAGAGAAGGAGAAGGAGAGAGAGAGGGGGTAAAAAAATTAATTCGGCAAATGATCCTAGCGTAGAATACAGACCAAGTAGTCAAAAAGATCATTGAAATCAAAATAAAAATGAACATT
>CAIOZF010000088.1 GCA_903862645.1 uncultured Gammaproteobacteria bacterium | reverse complement strand
TGAGGTCCTTCAGCGGGTCAAAAGCCGGACTAGGCACCATGACTCGGTTGATGGTCAGGGTATTTGTGCCAAAGTACAGGGTATAGCCGTCCGGGTTAGCCTTGACTGCCGCTTCGGTGCCGATGTTGCCTTCGGCGCCGGTACGGTTCTCGACCAGCACCGTCTGTCCCCAGCGTTCACTGAGTTTGGAGCCAATGATACGTGCTGCAGCATCAGTATTGCCACCACCACCGAACGGCACGATAGCGCGAACAGGTTTGGTCGGCCATGCCTGTGCCAAGGCCGTTATAGAGCCCAGGGCGAGCGGTGCAGCCAATGTTGCGGCAAGCAGGCGGCGGTGGAATGTGCGTCGAGTTGTTTTCATAAATATATCTTTTTTAAATGGCCAATCAGGTGGTAGGTCAGGCACGCATCACGCCGAAATAGCGCTCTGCATTGCGGTGCATTAGCTTCTGCAGCACTGCATCGGACAGGCCGAGCGAGGCCCAGTCTGCGCTGACCTTGGGATACTCAAGAACAGGGAAATCGCAGCCAATCATCACGCGGTCCTGCAGGCGGGTGCCGATATCCCGAATGAGGCTTTTGGGCAGGCGACGTGGGCCCCAGCCGTGCAGCTCATAGCTGACGTTGGCCTTGTGCAGAAGCACAGCAACCATTTCGTCCTGCCAAGGGTAAGCCGGGCGAGCCGCGAGGATGTTGAGTTCAGGGTATGTGGCAGCTACAAAATCAACATGCCGCGGATGGTTGTGGTCAAGAATCATTCCGTAGCCACCCCGCGTACCTTGGCCGATACCGGTAAGACCGGTCATCATGATCACGGGCGCCTTCGTCTCAATGGCCAGTTCATAAAATGGAAACCATAACGGATGACTCGCCGGCACTCCCGTGCTACTGCCGGAAATGGAAAAGCCGATGAAGCCTGCGTCAGCGTCTCGGGCGCGTCGATATTCGTCCAGGGACTCCTGCGTTCGGCGGGGGTCAAAAAGCAGCCAGTGGCCAAAGATCACGTCGCGGTTGCGGCGCGTGACCTCAAAGGCATAGTCGTGATATTTGCGGATTTCTTCAATAGTAAAGTCTCGTGTCCAGGCTAGGTCCATGATGGCGCAAGCTTCGTTGTCACGCATGGTCAGAATCATTTCTTCCTCGGACCAATACCTGCCTTTAGTGCGCCAGATCTTTTCCTGACGGGCAAGCTCCTCGGGGGTTCGGAAAATGTGGCCTCTTTCTGTTGCCCAGTGTGAATGACAGTCGAAGAATTTCATGCTTGACCCTTTTGATTTTGATAGGCCGGGCGATGGTCGATCAGCCTTCGTGGCTTGCCCTCGCGTCCGTTGGTATTGGCCAGTTCAGCGAGCGATCCTTCTTCCACAAGGCCGACTCGAACCGCCAGGCCCAAGTCGTCCTTGAGGCGTTGTTCAAGCAGTTCGCGCAGACCGTCGCGCGAAGCAGCATCCTTGCGCACTTCAATGCGAACTTCCATTTCGTCACGTGGCACCCCGGCCATGTCAATACGATTAACGATGCAGATCCATTCGCCCGTGGTTCGTGCGTCGCTGCGCACGATGGGCAGACAGGCCATGGGGTAGATGTTGACGCCGCGCAGTTTTACCATGGCGTCACTCCGGCCAAGGAAATGGTCCATGCGCCGAAAGTGGCTGCCACAGGCGCACTGGGATGCAGTGGCCATGCGACCAAGGTCGCGCAGGTTGTAACGGATGATGGGCGGCATGTTTCGAAAGAACACCGTTGCCACTAGGTTACCGCGTACACCATGCTCTACGGGCAGCCCAGTGTCGACGTCCAGCACTTCCATGAAGACAGCGTCTTCCATAAAGTGCAGACCGTCCTGCGCAGTGCATTCAAAAGCGGCAGCGGATATCTCGTTGGCACCATAGGCGTCGTAGACCGGACAGCCCCAACGCTCTTCTAGTTCACGGCGCAGGCTGCCATCCAAGTCCGGCCCTAGGTACGTCCGTAGAAATTTGGTATGAAGGTCCCGCACGTCGAGCCCCAGTTCGTCCTGCGAAACCTGTGCCAGACGGATCAAATATTCTGGAAAGCAGTGCCAGATGCGGGTCCCAAAACGGCCGGCGATTTCCAACTGCTGGCGGCTGGATGTGACGACGCCACTACCAGTGGTCAAGGGCAACATTCCTAGAAACTCATGAGAGGCCTTATAGGAGAGCCAGCCGGCGTTTGCCAATGACGCTGTCATCGGAATCTGAATAACATCGCCGGGGCGGGCGCCTTGAATGTAGAGAGCGCGAGCAGCGATAACTGCTTGTGCCTCCCAGGCCCATGCGTCGAACAGCGTGGGTCGAGGCAAGCCCGTGGTACCCCCGCTAGTCTGCATCTTGAGCGGTCCGATTGATGGCAGGTCTAGAAGGTCCACATCGTGAAAGTCGCCGAAGGGCGGCCTGGCCTCAAGACTTTCTTTGACGTCGTCCGATGTGTAGGTCGGAAGCTTAACAATATCTTCCAGGCTGCGAATATCGCCCGGTGCTAAGCCTGCAGCGCTCCATCTCTTTCGGTAGAACGAGTTCAGCCAGCCAGCTTCGACGGTACGTAGAAAGCGCTCCGTCTGAAGTGCTCGGATACGCTCCGGGCTCCAGCGCCAGACGGTCTGCTCAAATACATCGGGAAGTGGGTATTCGCGAATCAGACGATCGAAGTCGAATGCATTGCGGTAGATGGGAAGTCTGCTTGCAGGCTGCTTGTCAATACCTAACAAATTCTGGCTCATGATTCGACTTTATTAGCGTTTTCTAGTTC
>CAIOZF010000087.1 GCA_903862645.1 uncultured Gammaproteobacteria bacterium | reverse complement strand
CGCCGTGTTTCTGAAGACGGCCGAGCTGTCATTCGCGGAGTTCTGGAAGGTGGTCACCGCGCCGCGTGTGCTGGCGTCTTACAAGTTGTCCTTTGGTGCCTCGATGATTGCGGCGGCCATCAATTCGGTATTCGGTTTGATGCTGGCGTGGGTACTGGTGCGTTACTCGTTTCCGGGCAAGCGCATTGTTGATGCCTTGGTGGATTTGCCTTTCGCCTTGCCGACGGCCGTGGCGGGTATCGCCCTGACGGCTCTGTATGCCCGCAATGGCTGGATAGGTCAGTACGTCGAGGGCGTGTTGGGCATCAAGATCGCTTTTGCTCCGGCCGGGGTGCTGGTGGCGCTGGTTTTCATTGGCCTGCCTTTCGTAGTGCGGACGGTGCAGCCGATCCTCGAAGACCTGGAGACAGAACTGGAAGAGGCCGCTGCCAGCCTCGGCGCGCGGCGCTGGCAGACTTTCCGTTACGTGTTGCTGCCGATCCTGTTGCCTGCGCTGCTTACCGGTTTCGCTTTGGCCTTTGCCCGTGCGGTGGGTGAGTACGGCTCGGTGATCTTCATTGCTGGCAATATTCCACTGGTGTCAGAGATCACGCCTCTGATCATCATCACCAAGCTGGAGCAGTATGACTACACAGGTGCTACGGCGGTGGCACTGGTGATGCTGCTGTTCTCCTTCGTGTTGCTGCTCGTTATCAATGCGCTGCAGGCGTGGAGTTCCAGAAGTATCGGGGGGTCGCGCTGATGAGTACTGCAAACGGCAATTTCAGCCGCAATGCCACACGCTTCGAGCGTAATCTTGCCACCCGGGAGACACCTTGGGTGAAGTGGACGTTGCTGACGCTGTCGCTGAGTTTCTTCGTGCTGTTCCTGATTTTGCCGCTGGTGTCGGTATTCTTCGAGGCGCTGCGCAAAGGCTGGGAGGTTTATCTGTTGTCCATCACGGAGGAGACGGCGCTCGCGGCCATCAAACTCACCGTGCTGATCGCGCTGATTTCCGTGCCGTTGAATCTGGTGTTCGGTGTGGCGGCGGCTTGGTTGATCGCCAAGCATGATTTCCGTGGCAAACAGTTGCTGACGACTTTCATCGATCTGCCGTTTTCAGTCTCGCCGGTCATCGTCGGCCTGATGTACATGCTGGTGTTTGGTGCCAATGGCTGGTTCGGCTCTTGGCTGGTAGAGCATGACCTCAAGGTGATCTTCGCTGTGCCAGGCATCGTGCTGGCGACGATCTTCGTGACCTTTCCTTTTGTGGCCCGTGAGTTGATTCCGCTGATGCAGGCGCAGGGGCGGGACGAGGAGGAGGCCGCAGTGGTCCTCGGCGCCAACGGTTGGCAGACCTTCTGGTATGTGACGCTGCCCAACGTCAAATGGGGGCTGCTTTACGGCGTGATTCTTTCTAACGCGCGAGCGATGGGCGAGTTCGGAGCGGTGTCGGTGGTGTCCGGGAAGATTCGCGGTCAGACCAATACCATGCCACTGCATGTCGAGATTCTCTACAACGAATATAACTTTGCGGCTGCGTTTGCGGTGGCCTCGCTGCTGGCGCTGCTGGCGCTTGTCACTCTGGTAATCAAAACCTGGGTGGAACACCGGGCCAGTAGTCACTTCAATGCAACGCATCTGGCTCAAGCAGATATCAATACGCTTTCATCGAGGGGCACGCCATGAGCATCGAAGTCAGAAATATTCATAAAAGCTTCGGCAATTACACGGCACTGAACGACATCTCTCTCACTTTTGAGTCTGGCCAGTTGGTCGCGCTGCTTGGTCCGTCTGGCTGCGGCAAGACCACGCTGCTGCGGATTATCGCGGGGCTGGAGCAGGCAGATTCCGGGATTGTCACCCTGGAGGGAGAGGATGCCTCTGTCAGCAGCGTGCGCGAGCGTCAGGTCGGTTTCGTATTTCAGCATTACGCGCTGTTCAAGCACATGACGGTGTTCGACAACGTCGCCTTCGGCATGCGCATGAAGCCGCGTGCACACCGGCCGTCGAAGCAGCAGATCAAAGACAAGGTCCACGAACTGTTGAATCTGGTGCAGCTGGACTGGCTGGCGGACCGCTACCCATCACAGTTGTCAGGTGGTCAGCGGCAGCGCATCGCCCTGGCCAGAGCGCTGGCGGTGGAACCGCGTGTGCTGCTGTTGGACGAGCCCTTCGGCGCGCTGGATGCCAAGGTGCGTAAAGAATTGCGGCGCTGGCTGCGCAAGCTGCACGATGAACTGCATATCACTTCCATCTTCGTGACCCATGATCAGGAAGAGGCATTGGAAGTGGCGGATAAAGTGGTGCTGATGGACCACGGGCGGGTTGAACAGGTCGGCACGCCAGAGGAGGTCTATAATCATCCGGCGACGCCATTCGTCTACAGCTTCCTCGGCTCGGTGAATCTGTTTCATGGACGTGTGGAGGAGGAGGGGCTGCGAGTGGGCGCTGATGCCGTACCGCATATTCAGGACAACTTCACCGAGGGTTCCGAAGTATTTGCTTTTGTGCGGCCTCATGAGCTGCAGATCATTACCGATAAAGGCTACACTCAGGGCGTAGCCGCTAAGGTGGTGCGAGTGCTGTCGTTTGGCGTCAGTGCACGAGTCGAACTCGATGGCCTCGATCGTGACAAGGATCAGCACTTCGAGGTGGAGCTGACGCAGTCGCAGGTCGCCGAGCTGGGACTGCTGCCAGGTCAGGACGTGCACCTGGTACCGTCGCGTTTGAAACTGTTTGACCGCCCTGGATACGTGTCTGCTGATGCAGTGGCCAGTCAGGGCCGTACTGGAGCCTGAGCATGAACTTTCAGCAATTGCGCATCATCCGCGAGACGGTGCGTCGCAACTTCAATTTGACCGAGGTCTCCAACGCGCTCTATACATCGCAGTCCGGCGTCTCCAAGCACATCAAGGATCTTGAGGATGAATTGGGTGTGGAATTGTTCATCCGCAAGGGCAAGCGTTTGCTGGGGCTCACTGAGCCGGGCAAAGAGATGGTCAAGATCGTTGAGCGGATGCTGCTCGATGCGAAGAACATCAAGACCGTCGCCGAGCAGTTCAGCCAGCAGGACAAAGGCCAGCTGACGATTGCTACGACCCACACGCAGGCGCGCTACGCGTTGCCCAAAGTGGTGATGGAATTCAAGAAGATCTATCCCCGCGTGCATCTGAAACTGCATCAAGGCAGCCCCACCGAGATTGCGCAGATGTTGTTGGAAGGGGAGGCGGATATCGGCGTGGCGACCGAGGCATTGTGGCAAATTCCGGAGCTGGCCACTTTCAACTATTACTCCTGGCACCACAGTGTCATCGTGCCGACCGGGCATGCACTGGAAAGCCAGCAGCCATTGACGCTGGCCGCTATTGCGGAGTACCCGATCGTCACCTATCACGAAGGTTTCACGGGACGCGCGCTGATCGAGAAGGCATTTGGAGACGCACAGATTGCTCCTGATATCGTACTCAGTGCCTTGGACGCGGACGTTATCAAGTCTTACGTAGAGCTGGGTCTGGGGGTCGGAATTATCGCTTCAGTGGCATTCAATGCGACGCGTGATGCGGGAATCAGCATGCTGGACTGCTCGCACCTGTTTGGCGAAAACACCACCCGTATCGCGGTAAGACGCGGACACTTCATGCGCCGCTTTGCGTATCACTTCATTGAGCTTTGCTCACCGCAACTGACTGAAGCGGTGGTGACAGCTGATGTTTCCGTGGTGGCACTGGATTGATGTCTTGGCAGCATTACGCGTGTGGTTTTTGAGAATTCTTCAGCAGAGGACTGCGGGCCTTGATAGCGTCGCTGCCAGGGCTGGCGCCAGGGTTGGTTCGGGAGCGCTGCAGGCGACGGTCCGCATACTCGGGGATTGATCCAGTGCGTCCGCTTCGATCGCCGGGGCTTTCAATTGCAGATGAGCGAAGTGAATGCGGCCGTTATCGTAGAGTGGCCGCAGATGCTGTTTGCCGTCGCGTATCGCCGGAAATACCTTCATCCTCACTGAGCCCCTGACATTGCCACCAATGGCCATGATCTGGCCTGCAGCTTCATCAACTTTGACGACGATGTCGCAATGAGTTCTGGCGCCGACTCCCAGTTGGGCACGTCGCTGGGCAATGCTCTGGTAGGCCGGACGGCTGCCTCGACACAACAGGTCACCCGGTGCGATGGCAGCCTCGCCCGGCGTGTAGGCCAGGAATGCGGCGGCTGCGTCCTTGCCTTCGGCGGCGAGAATGGCCTGATCAATATAAGTATGGTGAGCAATAGCACGCTTGAATTGTTGGGGGGACCCCAGGCCGCTTTCGCACATCACCCAGGAGATAAAGGCGGCGGACCACGCATCACGCCAGCGAATGCCTGCCCCATCTGTCTCCCAGGCCTGATTCTGACGCTGCAGAATCCAGTCACTGTCGGGGGTTGCGGCCCAATAACCAGCGATGGAATCCGCTAGACGCATTGCCTCTGTGGTACTCATACCCGGTCGTCTTGCCCGGTTCTGTGATGGTGCTGTTGTCTCGATCGCCATTCCAGTGGGTTGTTCATCAATGCCGAACCCGAAATAGGCCCATTCCTGCGCCGCAGCGTTGACGATGCGCCGGCGTGTTTCTTCGATAGGGGCTTCTCTACAGGAGCGCTCGGTAATGCGCATATTGCCAGGAGTTCCGCTAACCCGCTCCGTCGGTGAGGATATGCCCAGGACCGCTTCAGGAAAACGAGGTAGAGGCGTTGATTGCTGGGCAAGTGTTGAACCGCTGCCGAACAGAAGCATATCTGCACCGATTACCACCACAAGTGCCAGCGCTGTCTTGCGAATGCTAATCATCGTTCTTAATGGTCTCGTGATCGATTGCGTGGCGGGGTAAGGTAGTTGAGAGTGTACCCGCTCACCCTGAGGCGCACAATTGGAAAGAGATATGCGAAGGTGTCGGGTGGAATCAGATACGGTTGATTTCACAATGCAGACGGAATTTTTTCGAGGTCATGAATGCCTCGATTCCCCGAAGTCGTTTCTCGATCTCGTTGAATGCTGCTGAACACTCCTGCAACGACAGTGCGATGTTGGTATTGGGGCGTGACTCTGCAGATTGAGGTGCTGCTTCAAATATCGGATCGGCAGGTGGAACTGAATGGCGATCGCGTCCGCGATGGGCATGACGCGTGTGTCTTATACGTCCGCCGTCTGGATTCTTCTCGAGCACAACCCAGAGAACGCCGTATAGGAAGAATGTGAACGGTCCGAACAGGAAGAAGGAGAGCACGGTGACCAGGCGGATCTTGCGTGCGCTTACCTCCAGATATTCGGCGATGCCGCTGCAGACGCCCGCAATTCTTTTGTCGCGGGTGTTGCGATACATCTGCTTCTTATAGTCCACACTCCTGAAATGGTTGGCCACGCGCGAGTCAGACAGCATGCTGCGCACCTTGCCTTCATTCAAGTCTTTCTTCAGCCACCAGCAGACGGCGAAATAGACTAGGATCAGGAGCGGCCACGCGATGCAGGCAAGTACCACGATGAGGCGGATGATGAATATCGGCACCTCGAGATAGTCTGCCAATCCGGCACACAGGCCGCAGAAGCGCTTCCTCTCCTGATTGAGAGTGAGCTTATTGGGCTTGGTGTTCATTCTGTTCTCTCCAGTTGGGCACTTCGGAGTCCAGAATGGATTCCAGGGTGTCGATCCGGGTGCTCAGAGATTTTGCCATGGCAGACAGCTCCCGAATATCGTACTCGGTGTCCGTTGACAGCTTGACCTTCTTCTCTTTGCGCTGATAGAGAATGAACATCCACAGCGTAATGAAGCCGCCAATAATGGAAATGAGCGAAATCGCGAATTCAAAAAAATCCATTAGCTGAACCCTTCACGTTTACTTGTTAAGTTTCTTTCTGATTTCCTGCAGTTCCTGATCTATTTTTTCTTTTCTGGCCAGCTCTTCAAACTCACTTTGCAGGCCCCTTCGTTCCATATTGAGGCTGTCGACCTGACCTTCCATGAGGTCTATTTTTTTCTCGTAATACTCAAATTTGTTCATGGCATTGTCAATGTTGAAGTTGTGCAGCTGGCGACTGACATCGACGCGGGATTGAGTGGCTGTTACGCGCATGACAATTGTCTTCTGTCGTGCTCGAGCGTCATTGAGTTTGTTTTGTAGCTGTTCAATCTCTCCGCTCAGCTTGTCCAGTGTTTCGTCGAGCTTGACCATCTCGCCGTCCAGCAGTGCGATGGTCGCATTGACGCCGGCTCTTTCCACAAGAGCTGCTTTGGCAAGATCCTCGCGATCCTTGCTCAGTGCCAGCTCTGCTTTCTGTTGCCAGTCCTCGGCCTGTTTGCGCAATTGTCCGGCACGGCGGTGCAGAGTTTTCTTTTCGGCAATGACCTTGGCGGTGCCACTGCGTACTTCGACCAGCGTTTCCTCCATTTCCTGAATGACCATGCGGATCATCTTTTCAGGGTTCTCAGCCTTGTCAAGCAGAGAGCTGATGTTGGAGTTGATGATGTCTGACAGGCGCGAAAATATGCTCATTTGTCTGCTTTCCTCTTTGGTGGCACTAGTGGTGGTACGGGTTGCTGATGAAAACTAGCGTTGCTTGCGAATGTTCGGGTAAAAGCAGTATCTGTGCCAGCAATTAATTTTTCTGTATCTGTTTGTAAATAATAGGAAATAAATTTCAATGCGATGAAGCGAAGGTATACCGTTGGCGAGATATGGCAACAAGTGGTATTTTTCGCAAGACCAATATTAACGTCGAGACGGGAAAGGCAAACCCCATGCAGGCAGACAATTCACCTCCCAGAATGATCGGCGAATCCGCAAGTTTTCTGGAGATGCAGGAACATGTTTCACGGGTTGCGCCCCTGAACAAACCGGTGTTGATTGTGGGCGAACGCGGTACCGGCAAGGAGCTTATCGCAGCTCGCCTGCACTTCCTTTCCAGGCGCTGGCAGCAGAACTTTCTCAAGATCAATTGTGCTGCAGTCAGTGATACCCTGTTGGAATCGCAGCTTTTCGGTCATGAGAGTGGTGCGTTTACAGGTGCGACCAGTCAGAAGAAGGGCTACTTCGAACGCGCTGATGGGGGTACCTTGTTTCTTGACGAATTGGCCAATACTGCAATGCCAGTGCAAGAGAAAATACTGCGCATCATCGAGTACGGAGAGTTGGAACGACTCGGAGGTAATCAACCTCTAAAGGTGAATGTCCGCATCATTGCAGCGACCAATGAGGATCTGCCAACCCTGGCACGTGATAAAAAATTCCGCGAGGATCTGCTTGATCGGCTGGCGTTTGATGTCATCACTTTGCCTCCGCTGCGCTCGCGTGCTGAAGATATTCTGGTGCTCGCCGAGCACTTTGCCGTCGGGATGGTGAAAGAACTTGGCGGTGATTATTTTCATGGCTTTTCGCAGAATGTGGAACGCATGCTGGCGAGTCACACGTGGCCTGGAAATGTCCGAGAGCTCAAGAACGTTATTGAGCGCGCGGTCTACCAGTGTCCGGATCGACAGATTACCCGGTTGGTGTTCAATCCGTTTGAGTCGCCTTATCGCCTCGATCAGTCCATGCGCAAGTCGGGAGCTTTCTCGACGTCAAATGGACCAGGTGCTGCTATCGTGCAGGCACCTGCGTTCGATCTGGATGGTGCGGAGACTCTGGACTTCAAGACCCATGTGCAGAATTTTGAGATCGATCTGCTTAAGCAGGCCATGCAGCGTTGTCAGTTCAACCAACGCAAGGCAGCCGACTTTCTGCAGATGAGTTACCATCAGTTGCGTGGCTATCTGCGTAAATACGACTTGTTGGGTTGAATGCTGCAAGGAAGAAGTGACACATGGCATTTCCAGTGAGTGATGAGATTCATCTGTGGCTGATTGATGAAAATTCAGTGGATGATGCATTGCTTGAATCCTATTGGCCGTTTCTGTCTCCGGATGAGCGAGTCCGCTATGACCGTTTGCGACAAAGCGGGGATCGCAAACGTTTTTTGATCACTCGTGCGGCTGTCCGAAACACCTTGAGTCACTACTTTCCTGATGTGCTTCCTGCACAGTGGCAGTTCAGCCGCAATGCCTGGGGGCGCCCAGTCATTGCCACTCCCACTTATGGTGGGGGGGTAGAGTTCAGTATTTCTCACACCAGAGGGCTGATTGCTATCGCTGTGGCCGCTAGTGGCAGCCTAGGGGTGGATGTCGAGTACACCGTTCGACGCAATCGGACGGTGGCAATTGCCAATCGGTATTTTTCGCCAACGGAAGTAGAGACCCTCCAGCGCCTGCCGGCACAGGCGCAGCGCGAACGGTTTTTTGATCTCTGGACTCTGAAAGAGGCTTACATCAAGGCCTGTGGAATGGGGCTCGCAATTCCTCTGCGCAGCTTCAGCTTTGACTTTTCCGACGAAAAGATTGCCATCGCGTTCGCAGCGGAGCGTGACGATGAACCGCAGGGCTGGCAATTCTGGCAAATGGCTGCCTCGCCGGATCACCGCTTGGCCCTGGCGTTCAAGCGTGCTGGAGAGACTGCGACGATGAAGGTTGTATGCCGAGCGCTGGTGCCGCTGCGCGATTCAACTTGCATCGAATTGCGTCAGCTCAGGCATGGGGTGCAGCACTTATAAGCGCCGCGGGTGTCAGCTGAGAATGTACTCCAGCACGAACTTGGAGCCGTAAAATCCTAGGATTAAGAAGAGAAAACCAGTCAGCGTGAAACGAATCGCTGTGCTCCCGCGCCAGCCCTGTTTGTGTCTGCCCCACAGCAACGCTGCAAAAACGATCCATGCCAGCAATGAAAAGAAGGTCTTGTGCGGCAGGCTCTGAGCCCACATGTCTTCGACGAATATGAAGCCTGCAACAATTCCCAAACTTAACAGAACCTGTCCGACCCACAGTAACTCGAACAGGAATGTCTCCATATCCTGCAGCGGAGGGAAGCGCTTGATCACGCTGGCCGCATGCCGGTGTCGCAGTTGATAGTTCTGAAAGGCCAGCAGGGTTGCCTGCAGCGCGGCCATGGTTAGGATGCTGTAGGCGAGTATGGACAGCAGAATATGACTCGCAATGCCGACACCGAGGTCGCTGGCAGGGTAATTGCTGTGAATGAAAATGGAGGCAAGAATGGACAGGATGGCCAGAGGAAACAATCCCAGTATCAGATTGCCCAGTGGTTTGCGCAGGCTGCTGATGAGCACCAGCAGAGAAATCGAAGCACAAATCAATGTGCTGATCTCGACTATGCCGAAATGAAAGCCGGCGTTGTTCTTGATGAGAGATCCCGCGCTGAGCGCATGGGCGAGAACGGCAAGCAGCCCGAAGATGAACACGGCGCTGCCGGGCTTGGTGGCAGCGGTTCTGCTTTGCAACCGCCGTCCCTGGGACAAGGTGCTGATCAGGTAAAACAGTACGGCAATCAGTCCTGTGAGGGTGGTAAGCTGCATGAGGATCTCTGGAATTACTATGTTGGTGAGGCTTCCGGGCTTGGGGGCAAGCTTTCTAGCGGTATTTGTTGGGAAAGTTTCTCATATGTGGGGAGGGGGTTGAAGTGATATTTTCGGGCTGGACAACGCGTCGGCTCTACCTGTTCCCGTGACAGTGAACATCTTGACGTATTTGGCTATAATCGCCCGCCATCGGAGATCTTCCGCAATAAATTGGACGTGAACTATGTTTGAAAGTCTTACCGAACGCCTTTCCGGGGCACTGCGCAAGATCAGTGGCAAGGGGACTCTGACCGATAACAACATACAAGATGCATTGCGTGAAGTGCGACGCGCGCTTCTGGAAGCCGATGTGGCCTTATCGGTTGTCAAGGAGTTCGTGGAGCGGGTCCGACAACGTGCGATAGGCCAGGAAGTTTCTCAGAGCCTAACTCCCAGCCAGGCCTTTATCAAGATTGTGCAGTCCGAACTTGAAACGGTCATGGGCGTCGCCAACGAAGCGTTGAACCTGCGCTCCCAGCCGCCGGCGATAATCCTGATGGCGGGTCTGCAGGGGGCCGGCAAGACTACCACGGTGGCAAAGCTGTCTCTGTGGTTGAAGAAGAATTCAAAGAAAAGCGTGATGGTCGTCAGTGCCGACGTCTACCGTCCTGCGGCCATCGCGCAGTTGCAGACACTGGCAGCCGATGTGGGAGTGGAGTTTTTTCCCAGTGATATCAGCCAGTCTCCCGAGGCAATCGTGGTGGCGGCGGTGAAAGCGGCTAAGACCAAGTTTATGGATGTGCTGATCGTCGACACCGCCGGACGACTGGCGATTGACGACGAAATGATGGCGGAGATACGCCGTCTGCACGAGGTGCTCAATCCGATTGAAACCCTCTTTGTCGTTGACGCGATGACAGGTCAGGACGCGGCCAATTCTGCCAAAGCCTTCAATGATGCCTTGCCGCTCACCGGTGTGATTTTGACCAAGGCCGACGGTGATGCCCGTGGTGGCGCGGCACTCTCGGTCAGACAGATCACCGGTAAGCCGATCAAGTTTATCGGTATGGGTGAAAAGTCAGATGCACTGGAGCCATTCTATCCCGATCGAGTTGCGACGCGGATTCTCGGTATGGGCGACCTGCTGTCGCTGATCGAGGAAGTAGAGCGCAATGTCGACAAGGAAAAAGCAGAGCGGATTGCGGCCAAGATCAAGAAGGGAAAAGGCTTCGATCTGGAGGATTTCAAAGAGCAGATCAAACAGATGCAGAACATGGGCGGCATGGCGAGCATCATGGACAAGATGCCAGGACTCGGTGCGCTACCTCCTGGGGCCGCCAAGATGGTGGATGATTCACTGTTTCGGAAAATGGAAGTCATAATCAATTCCATGACCATGAAGGAGCGGGTGAATCCCGACATATTGAACGGCTCACGCAAACGCCGCATAACCCAGGGGTCGGGCACTGACATCCAGGACTTGAATCGCTTGCTCAAGCAGCACAAGCAGATGCAGAAAGTCATGAAAAAAATGAAGGGTGGTGGGCTCGCCAACATGATGCGTGGATTAGGTGGTATGCGTGGTCCGGGAGGATTTCCTGGCGCAGGTGGCCCTCCACGATTCTGATGACTGGCGTCGCTATTCTTCCAGCAATACCCTATGCTGGGTTCCCAGTAAGCCAGCATAGGGTATTGCTGGAAGAATATTGTAGTGCGCTGTACAGCCCATTCGGCGGGGTTCCCCGCCGTTTAGAGGGCTAATTTTGCTGACGGGAAAAACTTGAAAGATTCCTTCCATCCCGGCATTAATTCCCTTAGAATACCCGCCTTTTTCCAGCCTCGGCACTTGTTGGCGTTGAGACAATGTCCTTTAGATGTTGTGGCTGGCTCAGTTTTCGTATGAATGGTTAACTCAGGAAATTCAGTTTATGGTCACAATTCGACTGGCTCGCGCTGGCGCAAAAAAGAAGCCCTTTTACTACATCACTGTAACCGATCAGCGCAATGCGCGTGACGGTCGCTTCATTGAACGTGTGGGTTTCTTCAACCCAGTGGCACGCGGCAAGGAAGAGCGTCTGCGTATCAATCTTGATCGCGTGCAGCATTGGTCAGGCAACGGTGCTCAGCCAAGTCAGCGCGTTGCAGCTCTGATCAAGGAAGCATCTGCTGTTGCGACCACCGAGGCCTGATTGGTCTGTCGGCCGAAAGGCTGACGGTGTTGGCATGGCGTCGGGTGCAGACTCGACGTGAGAGGGTTGATGGACATGGAGTTCAAACAGCAGGAATTGATCACCATGGCGCGGATTGGTCGGCTCTATGGCATCAAGGGCTGGGTCAAGCTGATTTCCTATACCAACCCGCAAGATAATATTCTCGATTTTCGCCATCTGCTGGCCCTCATCGGCGGTCGCTGGCAGGCGCTCGAGATGGATCAGGGTAAGGTTCACGGCAAGGGGTTGATTGCCCATTTTGTGGGATTCGATGATCCTGATGATTCGAAGAATTTGGCCGGTGTAGAGCTGGCAGTTCGAGTCGATGAGTTGCCAGAGCTTGGATCCGAGGACTTTTATTGGCACGAGTTGATCGGCATGCGTGTGGTGACTGAGTCCGGACAGTTTTTGGGGACGGTTGCAAAGCTGCTGGAAACGGGTGCCAACGATGTGTTGGTTGTCCAGGCATTGGAAGGCACTGTTGATGGTCGCGAGCGCCTGATCCCGTATTTGTTTGACAGAGTAATCAAGCGGGTAAGTCGGGAAGAGCGCTGCATTACCGTCGACTGGGAAGCGGAATATCTGGCCTAGCCAATTGAACCGGGTATGGATAAAGAAGGGGAATGCGGTGCAGATCGGTATTGTGACGCTGTTTCCTGAGATGTTCTCCGTAGTGACAGAGTTTGGTATCACTGGCAGGGCGTGCCGCGAAAAAATTGTGACGTTGCGGTGCTGGAATCCGCGTGATTTTACGACCGATCGGCATCGCACGGTTGATGACCGTCCCTTCGGAGGCGGGCCCGGCATGTTGATGAAGACAGAGCCTTTGAAAGCCGCAATTGCGGCAGCCAAGGCCGGTTTGAGTACAGACGAGATCGATGCAGAAGTACCGATGGTGATTTATATGTCACCGCAGGGACGCAAACTGGATCAGCAGGGTGTGGTTGAGTTGGCCACACGAAAGAAACTGGTGCTGGTATGCGGCCGCTATCAGGGCATCGATGAGCGGGTGCTGCGCAACGAGATAGACGAGGAGTGGTCGATTGGTGACTACGTCCTCAGTGGTGGTGAGTTGGCGGGGATGGTGCTGGTCGATGCGTTGACGCGCTATCAGCCGGAAGCGCTCGGGCACGAAGGGTCAGCTGCAGCCGATTCGTTCGCGGATGGGCTGCCGGATTGTCCTCAGTATACGCGGCCACAGGAGTACATGGGTGAGTCAGTCCCCGATGTGCTGCTGGGTGGGAACCACGAGCAGATCAGAGTTTGGCGACTCAGGCAGAGTCTCGGCAATACCTGGCTCAAGCGGCCTGACTTGCTGGAGAAGATGACGTTGAGTGCGGAATACAAAGGTTTATTGGAACAATTTATTGGTGAATACGAGGCAAGGCGCTGACGCGTCGGGCTGCGAACCCTGGAGTAAGGCAATGAGCAAGAGCAAAATCATTCAGATGGTTGAAAACGCACAAATGACCAAGCAGATCCCGGATTTTGGTCCGGGCGATACAGTGGTTGTGCAGGTCAAGATCAAAGAGGGTGACCGTGAACGTCTGCAGGCATTTGAAGGTGTTGTTATCGGTATTCGCAACCGTGCGCTGAACTCTGCGTTCACTGTGCGCAAAATTTCCCACGGCGTTGGCGTTGAGCGTACTTTCCAGACTTACAGTCCGATGCTGGACAGCATCACGCTGAAGCGTCGTGGCGATGTGCGTCAAGCCAAGCTGTACTACCTCAGAGACCTGTCAGGCAAAGCTGCTCGTATTACCGAGAAGCTTCAAAAGAAGTCCAGCTGATTCATAGTTAATTGGTGAGCTGTGGCACTTTTTTTGCCAAGTTCATGCAGTGATGTACACCACTGCGCGAAGTTCAGAAACAGTGCAGAAAAAGGGAGGCAATCCGGATTGCTTCCCTTTTTTGCTTTTGGGTTTTTGTTTTCGCTTGTGTTAGTTTAGGGGCAGCACGTTTGATGACCGCCACCCGGAGCAAAGAATGGTCACTTTCCGGTCTATTGCGGTGACATCAAAATTTTCTAAGGTAGTTTCAAGAGGTTATTCGTCATGACAACTCTGTTTCGTTCTGTGGCCGCCATTGCAGTCGTCTCGCTGGGGTTGGCATATACGGCATTCGGTCAGTCAGACGTCAATGAAGAGGCATGGGCGGCGGACTTGAAGGTTGCGCTCACGCAAACTCTGGCGGCCGCGACGGATAGCGATGTGCAGGTTGTTCGCATCAGTGAGATCCCTGTGGCAGGACTGGTGGAAGTGGAGTTGAGCACTGGTGAGACGCTGTTCTCTGATCGAGAAGGTAGTTATTTGTTTACGGGTGACCTGTTCAAGGCGAGCCCCGAAGGGCTGGAGAATCTCTCTGCGGCTGCCCGGCAGGGCAAGGTGGCGGAGTGGATCGCGGCGGTGCCGGAGTCCGAGATGATCATCTTCACTCCGGAGGAGAAAAAAGCTTCTATTACCGTGTTTACCGATGTCGACTGTACTTATTGCCGCAAACTTCACAGTGAGCTTGATGCAATTATGGCTCTTGGTATCCAGGTGCGGTATGTCGCTTATCCGCGTGGTGGCGAAGCATCCACTGCATATCCCAAGATGATCTCGGTCTGGTGTTCGGATGATCGCAACAAGTCGCTGACACAGGCCAAGAATGGTCAGAACCTGCCGACCCTTGATTGCCAGACTCCGGTCCTCGAGCACTATAACCTGGGTAACAAAATCGGTATTTCCGGTACACCGGCTCTGGTGCTCGAAGATGGGACAGTGATCCCGGGCTATCTCGACAGTCAGCAGCTGGCCGGGGTGGTTTTCGGTCAGTAATCTGATCGATAGAGAGGGGCGAATCAGGATGGTGGCGCGCTTTTTATACCCTGCCTTAATTTCCGCTGGGGCTGCATTTTTCCAATTAATCTTTAGTACAATGTGCGCCATTTTGATCATGGCGTCGAGGATTTGTCTTGAAACAAGATTCAGCACTGAGCACCGGTACCGGCGTGTCGGCGGTAGCGAACAAAAAACAGTTCAATATTGGTATTTGCGGGATGGGCACTGTTGGTGGTGGCACATTCACGCTGCTGCAGAATAAACAGGAAGAAATCACACGGCGCCTGGGGAAAGTGCTCAAGGTCACCCACGTCGCCTCGCGTCGTCAGAATCCTGCGTTTGATACCAGCAATATTCGCTTCAGTACTGATGTGTTTGTACTGGCAGAGGATCCTTCCGTAGACATTCTTGTCGAGGCGATGGGTGGCATGGAGCCAGCATTTCCTTTGATCATGCGCGCCATCGAGAATGGCAAGCATGTGGTAACTGCCAACAAGGCCCTCATCGCTGTGCATGGCAACGAAATTTTTGCAGCCGCCAAGCGCAAGGGTGTCACTGTCGCGTATGAAAGTGCGGTAGCGGGTGGCATTCCGATTATCAAAGCGCTGCGCGAAGGGCTGGCAGCCAATTCGATTCAATGGCTGGCTGGAATCATCAATGGTACAGGCAACTTCATTCTCACCGAGATGGCGCAGAAGGGGCGCAGTTTTCCTGATGTATTGAAAGAAGCACAGGCGCTCGGTTATGCCGAAGCTGATCCCACTTTCGATGTGGAAGGTATCGATGCGGCACACAAGCTGACTATCCTCGCCTCCAACGCCTTCGGTATCGCACTGCAATTTGAGAAAGTGTACACAGAAGGAATCAGCAAGATCACCATAGCCGATGTGAACTACGCCAATGAGCTGGGTTACCGCATCAAGCATCTTGGTATTGCCCGCATGAGTGAGAAGGGCATTGAGATGCGCGTGCATCCGACTTTGATTTCCGATCAACGGCTGATTGCCAACGTTAATGGGGTGATGAATGCGGTGGTGGTGAAAGGCGATTCCGTTGGATCAACGTTGTATTACGGTGCCGGTGCCGGTGCCAAGGCGACCGCTTCCTCCGTGGTGGCCGATCTCTTCGATATTGCACGCAACTCTGGTACCGCCAATGCGGGCACAGTGCCACCGCTGGCATTCAACTCTTTGCGCACCGACGTGCCTATTCTCGGCATCGACGATATCGAGTGTGAGTATTACCTGCGCATTTCCGCGCAGGACAAAATTGGCGTAATGGCGCAGATCTCTCAAGTTCTGATGAACCACGGCATCAATATCGAAGCGCTGATCCAGAAGGAGCCTGATCACAACGCCACCGGGGATGTGACGGTGCCAGTTGTCTTGCTCACCGGCAAGGTGCAGGAGCGGCAGATGAACAAGGCGACAGCGGCTATCGAGGCGCTGGAGCAGGTTGTCGACAAAGTGACGCGCATCCGCGTGGAGCTGTTCGATGGCGATGGCAATTAAACCGCTGGCTGAAGGCGATGCCCTTCAGCCACATCAAGAGATTTGAAAGTGGCAATGAAATATATCAGCACACGCGGCCAGTCGCCCGCTCAGAGTTTCGAACAAGTATTGTTGACTGGGCTTGCTCCCGACGGCGGGCTCTATGTGCCCGAGACATTGCCCCATTACTCCCGTGAACAGATTGCGCAATGGGTGGGACTCAGCTACCCGGAACTGGCGCTGAAGATTATCAGCCCCTTCGTGGATGGCGCGATTCCAGAGGACAAGCTCAAAGAGCTGATCGACAAGAGCTATCAGAGCTTTTCCCACAAGGCCGTAGCGCCCTTGCGCATGCTCGGTGCCAATGAGTGGGTGCTGGAGCTGTACTGTGGTCCGACACTGGCATTCAAGGACTTTGCGTTGCAACTGCTCGGTCATCTGCTCGACTACGTGCTGACCAGAAACAATCAAAAAGTGGTGATACTGGGGGCGACCTCTGGCGACACAGGTTCTGCTGCACTGGAAGGCTGTCGTCACTGCGAGAATGTCGACATCTTCATTCTGCATCCCTACCAGCGTGTGTCCGAAGTGCAGCGTCGCCAGATGACGACGGTGCCGGGCGACAATGTTCATAACATCGCCGTGCGCGGCAACTTCGATGATTGCCAACGCATTGTTAAAGCGGCATTTGGTGATCAGTCGTTCCTGCCTGAAGGGCGTCAGCTGGTGGCTGTGAACTCCATCAACTGGGCTAGAATCATGGCGCAGATTGTTTATTACTTCTATGCCTCTTTGCAGCTGGGTGGACCACATCGCGAGGTGTCGTTCTCGGTGCCCACCGGCAATTTTGGTGATATTTATGCGGGCTATCTGGCACGACAGATGGGCCTGCCGATCAAGCAGTTGATCATCGCCACCAACAGCAATGACATCCTGCATCGTTTTATGAGCCGCAACGAAAATTCACAATCCGCGCTCAAGCAAACGCTGTCGCCGAGCATGGATATTATGGTGTCCAGCAACTTCGAGCGTTATCTATTCGATTTGTTTGGTCGCGATGGCAAAGCGTTGGCAAAGTTCATGACGGCTTCCGCAGATGCCAATCACAGCATCAGCCCCGCTCGCTGGCAGGATGCCAGGCAGGTATTTGCGAGTGCATCGGTCAGCGACGAAGTGACCTGCACGGTGATTCGACAGGTCTTTGAGGACACGGGTTTCCTGATCGATCCGCACACTGCTGTTGGGGTCAAGGCTGCGCGGGAATGTAACGCGGATCGCTCGATCCCGATGATTACGCTGGCCACCGCTCATCCGGTGAAGTTCGCCGATGCGGTCGCTCGTGCCGGTCTGGATACGCCAGCGTTGCCCGAGCATATGCGCGACCTTTTCGAGAGAGAGGAGCGGTATACCGTGCTCGATAACGCGCTGTCTGCGGTGACCGGCTACGTCCAGTCACATCTGTGAGTATTTCGATAAATCGTCCCCCGATATATCGCCCCCTGATTTATCGCAGGGTGCCAGTCCGCGAAGGAGCGTTTTCTCCTAGCATGCCGGCACTTTTGCGCCGTGTCTTCGCTGCCCGCCATGTCTTCACTGACGACGACCTGAACCTCGACTTGAGTCAACTGCACCCGCCCGAGCAATTGCTGGGAATGAATGTGGCTGTGCGACTTCTCTATGAAGAACTGCAGCGACAAGGACGAGTATTGATCATTGCCGACTTCGATGCAGATGGCGCCACCAGCTGTGCCTTGGCGGTGCGCGCACTGCGTGCGATGGGATTTCAGCATGTGGACTATATCGTTCCCAACCGCTTTGAATACGGGTATGGCCTGACCCCTGAGATCGTAGCGCTGGCGGCACAACGCCCCCCCGATCTGCTGATCACGGTCGACAATGGTATCTCCAGTATTGAAGGCGTGCATACCGCTCACAACTTCGGCATGCGCGTACTGATTACCGATCACCATTTGCCCGGCCGTGAATTGCCGGCCGCCGATGCCATCGTCAATCCAAATCAGCCCGGTTGCCCTTTTCCTAGTAAATCTCTTGCCGGAGTTGGCGTAGTGTTTTATTTGCTGGCATCTTTGCGAAGCTTCTTGCGTGAGCGCGGTTGGTTTGCTGCGCAGGGCTTGCCGGATCCGAATATGGCCGCCTATCTGGACCTGGTGGCACTGGGTACCGTGGCGGATGTCGTCGGGCTGGACCGCAACAATCGCATCCTGGTCAACGAGGGCCTGAAACGCATCCGCCTGGGTCGCGCCTGTGCTGGAATCATGGCGTTGCTGGAGATTGGCAAGCGCCGCCGCGAGACGCTGGTAGCCAGTGATCTGGGGTTCGCCGTCGGGCCGCGCTTGAATGCTGCCGGTCGCCTGGATGACATGGGGTTGGGAATTGAATGTCTGCTCAGCGACAACCCCGCGACGGCGTTGGCAATGGCGAATGAACTCGATGCCATGAACCGGCAACGCAAAGTGATCGAAGGGGAGATGCGTGATCAGGCGGTCAGCGATCTGGAGGGCTTGAGTTTTGATGCGCAGACGGCGACGGCAGGAGTCTGTATTTATCAGCCTGCGTGGCACCAGGGTGTCATTGGCATTCTGGCCGCCAGAATCAAGGAAAAGCTGCATCGTCCGGTGATTGCGTTTGCTGATGCCGGAGTGACCGGTGAGGGTGAAGTGGAAATCAAAGGTTCCGCGCGTTCTATTCCAGGGCTGCACATACGCGATGTGCTCGATACGGTGGCAACACGCAATCCGGGGCTGGTGACTCGTTTCGGTGGTCATGCCATGGCCGCCGGGCTGACCCTGAAGAAGAGCGATTACGAGCGTTTCGCGGTGGCATTCACTGCAGAGGTGGAAGCGCTGCTCGATGCTGATGATCTGCAGGCGAGAATTGCCACAGATGGCGAGGTTGATGCCGGGGAGTTCAGTATCGATACGGCGCAAGCGCTGCGCGATGCGGGGCCTTGGGGGCAGAATTTTCCCGAACCGGCTTTCGACGGTGTATTCCAGGTGGTACAACAGCGCCTGCTGGGGGACAGCCATCTGAAGCTGGTCGTGTCGCCCCGCGCAGATCAACGAGTGGTATTGGACGCGATTGCTTTCAATGTCGATCGCAATGACTGGCCAGATGAAAGCGTTCGTCAGGTGCGTCTGGTCTATCGGCTGGATATTAATGAATTCCGAGGGCAGCGCAACCTGCAGTTGCTGATTGAACACATTGAAGCCTGCTGAAGTGCACCTTGATGGTGCTCCAAGGCACCCCGATGTGTTACTTTTAATGACATATCCGAAGGCCATAGCGGGTCTCTCAAGAGTACAATCGAGGACATAAGCTGGAGTTCGGGTTGAGCTGTAGCGCGAGATTCAACGATCAGGAGGACAATGCATGCGTAAGTCAGTTCGTAGGCTTTTGATGCTGGGGGGGCTCGCATTGCTCCCGGCGATTAGTCATGCTGAGCCATTCCAAGGGGAGGAGATCGAGGTCGAATTGGTGTCCGAGAGCACCAACGTCGTGCCCGGGCAAACTCTGTCCCTGGCGCTGCGCCTCACCCCGACAGAGCATTGGCACACCTATTCGCGCTGGCAGGGCGACAGTGGTGATGCGACACGCCTGAGCAACTGGCAGTTGCCGGCAGGAGCTGTCGCGGGCGAGTTGCAATTTCCTACGCCGACCTGGCTGCCGTTTCCCGGTTCTGATCTAGTCACCTTTGCATATGAAGAGGAAGTGTTCCTGCTGGTCTCAATCGAGGTGCCTGCCAGTCTGCAAGGGCCGACCTTCGAGGCCAGCGTCTTTGCCGAATGGCAGGTCTGCGATGAAATATGCCTGCTGGGAGAGGCGACGCTGACTCTTTCTCTGCCGGTACAGGGCCAAAGTCTCGTCCGCGACACGCAATGGGGCCGGGCGTTCGAGGAAACCAGGGCGAATCTTCCTCTGGCTGAGCATGACGTGCAGGCACTGTTCGCCATCGCCGGCGAGCGCATCAGCCTGTCTTTCCAGTCCGCCGCTGCCGTCTTCGAGGGAGCCAGCGATGTCTGGTTCTTCCCCGAAAGCAAACGCATTCTCAAACCCGGTCCGTTGCGTGACGTGAGCATTGCGTCAAATCTGGTGCAGATCACCCATCAGCAGGCACGTCGTCTCCTGGTGGAAGGGGATCGAATTCCGGGGCTGCTTTCTGTGGCAGATGCAGCCGGTCGCACACACGGTTATCTTCTGGAAGCGGTTCCAGCGACCACTGAAAATGTCACTGGTATCACGGCACTCGCCGCCACCTCGGGTTCTGGTTCTGGGGCAGATGGCTCCCAGGGAGGTCAGGGTCTGTTCTCAGTCATATTCCTGGCGCTCGCCGGTGGCCTCATTCTCAACCTTATGCCCTGCGTGTTCCCCGTGTTGTCGTTAAAGGCGCTGAGTTTTGCCTCCAAGGGCCAGGCACCACGAAGTGAGCAGCGCCTTGATGGGTTGGCCTATACGCTGGGGATCATCGTAACCTTTATGGTGCTGGCTTCAATTCTGCTGGCATTGCGTGCGGGCGGCGAGGCGGTAGGTTGGGCCTTCCAACTGCAAGCACCCTGGTTTGTCGCGATCCTGATCTATCTGTTTTTCACCATGGGCCTGAGCCTGTCCGGCGTGTACGAATTTGGCTCGGGACTGATGGGGGTTGGCAGTAATCTCGCCTCCAAGTCCGGTTATAAGGGTTCGTTCTTTACGGGCGTACTGGCGACCGCCGTGGCCAGTCCTTGCACAGCTCCTTTCATGGGGGCGGCACTGGGTTTCGCGTTGTCGCAATCCTGGCTGGTAGCAATGGTGGTATTTTTCTTCCTGGGATTGGGCATGGCGCTGCCGTTCCTGGTGCTTTCCTTCAGTCCTGCGCTTATGAAGTATATGCCCAAGCCCGGAGCCTGGATGAACACCTTCAAGGAGTTCATGGCATTTCCCATGTATGCGACTGTGCTTTGGTTGTTGTGGGTATTGGGGATGCAGGTCGGTGTCAATGGAATGGCCATAGTGGTGGGTGCGTGCCTGTCTCTCGCTTTTGGTCTCTGGCTGCTGCAGAAACGTCGCTTTGCCGGCGCCTTTTGGAGCACTGCGAATGCCGTGATCGCGGGAGTGGCATTGCTGGTTGCGTTGTATGCTCTGCAGTCACCGCTATTGGCAGTCCAACCGGACCCTGACAGGGTAGCGGCAGGTGATGGAGAGCTCAGTGGTGATCACTTCGAATCTTTCTCGGCGGCGCGTCTGGCCCAGTTGCAGGCCGCTGGTCAGCCGGTGTTCATCAACATGACAGCCGCGTGGTGCATCACCTGTCTTGCCAATGAACAGACAACACTAAGCGCTGACAGCGTCCTGCAGTCGATGCGCGACAACAACATCACCTATCTCAAGGGTGACTGGACAAATCAGGATCCCGAGATCAGCGCGGTACTGGACAGTTTCAACCGTCCAAGTGTGCCTCTGTACGTTCTCTTCCCCGGAGCCGGCAAGGAGCCGATCATTTTGCCGCAGATACTCACGCCAGCGATTGTCATTGAGGTGTTTGCCAGTATCTAGGAAGCCAGACTTGGTCTAGGGTAAATCCTCCACACCTCTCAAAAGCCCTGCCAATCGCCACCCTGCTGTCGAATGATGGCAAGCTGAATATCACGGAAGATTGATCTGCAAAGAGGGGCTGTTGGGGTTATAATTCCGATTTTTTCGGTAAGCCGAAACGCCCCATGGGCGCGGCCTGCAGACCGGTTCCTGTATACAAACCTTGTCCTTGGAAGATTTGATGAAAATTGCTGAGATTCGCCAGAAGTTTCTACACTATTTTAACGCCCAGGGTCACCAAATCGTGGCGAGCAGCTCACTGGTGCCAGCGGATGATCCAACTCTGCTGTTCACAAACGCCGGCATGGTGCAGTTCAAGGACCTCTTTCTGGGTAATGAAGTACGTTCTTATAACCGGGCGACTACTTCGCAGCGATGCGTGCGCGCCGGTGGCAAACACAACGATCTGGAGAATGTCGGTTATACCGCCCGTCACCATACTTTTTTTGAGATGCTCGGTAACTTCAGTTTTGGCGACTACTTCAAGCGTGACGCCATCCGTTTTGCGTGGGAGTTTCTGACCAAAGAACTGCAGTTGCCACCTGAGAAACTCTGGGTGACGGTATTTCATGAAGATGATGAAGCAGCTGCCATCTGGATCAACGAGATTGGTGTCAGCCCGGAGCGTCTGTCGCGTCTTGGCGAGAAGGATAATTTCTGGGCTATGGGCGATACAGGGCCATGTGGCCCCTGTACAGAGATCTTTTATGACCATGGTCCGGACGTGGCCGGTGGCCCCCCCGGCAGTCCGGATGACGATGGTGATCGTTACATCGAAATCTGGAATCTGGTGTTCATGCAGTTCGATCGACAGCCCGATGGTGCGCTGGTGAAACTACCCAAGCCTTCAGTGGATACCGGCATGGGTCTGGAGCGTCTGGCTGCGGTGCTGCAGCATGTGCACAGCAACTACGAGATTGATTTATTCCAGGCGATTCTGCGTGTCGCCGCCGAGATCACGGGAACTGCTGCAACCAGCAATACCTCCTTGCGGGTGATCGCCGATCACATTCGTTCCTGTTCTTTCCTGGTGGCCGACGGTGTATTGCCGTCCAATGAAGGGCGTGGTTATGTTCTGCGGCGGATCATTCGCCGTGCCGTCCGTCACGGTTATCAGCTGGGCGTGAAAGAGATATTCTTCTATCGTCTGGTGAATGTGCTGGTGCAACAGATGGGCGAAGCCTATCCGGAATTGAAAGCGCGACAGGAATTTGTGGAGAGAGTGCTGCGTGAAGAGGAGCAGCAGTTTGCCCGCACGCTGGAGAACGGCATGGCGATTCTCAAGCAGGCCATTGCTGAGCTCAACGGATCGGTGATCCCGGGCGATACGGTATTCAAACTTTACGACACTTTTGGCTTCCCGGTAGATCTGACGGCAGACGTGGCGCGTGAGTATGGATTGACGCTGGATATGGCAGGATTTGATCGCGCTATGGCCGTGCAGAAACAGCAGGCGCGTGCTGCCGGCCAGTTCAATGCCGTGGAAAAGCTGGTCATTAATCTTGAGCAGGGCACGAAGTTTACGGGGTATGAGCAGCTGGCCGGACAGGCTCAGGTGCTGGCGATCTACCGTGACGGTCATCCGGTCAACGAGATAGCTGCGCAGGGAGAGGCATTGTTGATTCTCAACAGCAGCCCGTTCTATGCAGAGTCCGGTGGCCAGGCTGGCGACAAAGGGGTTATCGAAATCAACAAGGGCGCCGTCAATCAGGCGTTGTTCGAGATCGTCGATACTCAGAAGCAGGGTGAGCACTTTATCCACAAAGGGTTGCTGCGCACTGGATCTTTGAAGGTTGGTGATCAGGTAGCGGCGAAAGTGGCCGCGGATAATCGTGCAGCGATTGCGTTGAACCACTCTGCAACCCATCTGTTGCACGCGGCACTGCGTAACGTACTAGGCACTCATGTCACACAGAAAGGCTCTCTGGTCAATGCAGAGCGTCTGCGCTTCGACTTTTCTCATCACGCGCCGATCACTGCCCAAGAGATGAATCAGATTCAAGCGTTGGTGAATGCCCAGATTTTACGCAACAGCAAGGTGTCCAAAGAGGTCATGGACATTGACCAAGCCATGAATAAAGGCGCCATGGCGCTTTTTGGTGAAAAATACGGCGACGAAGTCCGAGTGGTCAGCATGGGTGACTTCTCTACCGAGTTGTGTGGTGGGACCCACGTGGAGCGTACCGGCGATATCGGTCTGTTAAAGCTGGTCAGCGAGTCTGGCATCGCAGCGGGTGTCCGTCGCATTGAGGCGGTGACAGGCCTGGGTGCACTAACCATCATTGAGCGTCAGGAGTTTCTGTTAAAGCAATTGTGTGATGCGGCGAAAGCCAACCAAGATAATCTGCTGGACAAGGTTCAGCAGGTAATGAGCAATAATCGCGCGCTGGAGAGAGAGGTCGAGCAGTTGAAGGTCAGGCTCGCCGGTGCAGCAGGAAGCGATATTGCCAGCGAGACGGTCACTATCAAAGGGGCAAGCCTGCTTGTGAAAACAGTAGACGGGTTCAACGCCAAAACATTGCGTGACACCGTAGACCAGTTGAAGAATAAACTTGGCACTGCGGTCGTAGTTCTTGCCAGTATCGAGGATGGCAAGGCCAGTATTGTTGCCGGCGTCAGCAAGGATCTCGTGGCAAGCGTGCAGGCAGGGGATCTCGTCAACATGGTAGCGATGCAGATTGGTGGCAAGGGCGGCGGCAGGGCCGATATGGCGATGGCAGGGGGCAGTGATCTCGCTGCATTGCCGGGCGCGCTGGCATCCATTAAGGACTGGCTGGCAGCCAAACTGTAATAACTTGTGACAGGGGCACGGAACCCGGAGGCTCCCTAAATATCAATTGCAATACAAGCGACAATTTTGTTTAATTTGCACCCGTTTTAATTCCATGTAGAAAAAATGGCACTATACGTTCAAAAATTTGGTGGTACATCAGTAGGTTCCACGGCACGCATTGAATCTGTGGCAGACAAGATCATCTCCTATCGCAATAAGGGGCACGACATTGTCGTCGTTGTTTCCGCGATGAGTGGTGAGACAAACCGTCTCTTGGCGCTTGCGCACGAAATTGACCCGCAGCCGTCTCCACGCGAGTTGGATGTTATTCTGTCGACCGGTGAGCAGGTGACAATCGCTCTACTCAGTATTGCGTTGCAGAAGCGCGGTTGCGATGCTCGTTCGTTTACTGGCGGGCAGGTTAGGATTTTGACAGACGAAGCGCATACGAGAGCACGTATTCGCGAGATTGACGACAAGAAGATTCGCCATGAGTTGGCGTTGGGGCGGGTTGTGGTTGTCGCTGGCTTTCAGGGCGCAGATGAAGAAGGCAATATAACGACTCTCGGGCGTGGCGGTTCGGACACTTCTGCAGTTGCGCTGGCGGCAGCCTTGAAAGCGGATGAGTGTCAGATCTACACCGACGTTAAAGGCGTATATACGACCGACCCTCGTGTCGTTGAAGATGCCCGACTGCTGCGCAGTATTACGTTTGAGGAGATGCTGGAACTGGCAAGTCTGGGCGCCAAGGTGCTCCAGATTAGATCAGTGGAATTTGCAGGCAAGTACAAGGTACCGTTGCGAGTGCTCTCCAGCTTTGAAGAAGATCCCGGTACTTTAATCAGCTTAGAGGAAGACACAGAAATGGAAGCTCCAATTATCTCGGGTATCGCCTTTACGAGAGATGAGGCAAAAATCACTGTCTCCGGAGTGCCAGATGTCCCCGGAATCGCTTATCGTGTGATCGGTCCGGTCAGCGACGCGGGAATTGAAGTGGACGTGATCGTGCAGAACGTCTCTGCAGACGGTACGACCGACATCACTTTTACAGTCAGGCGTGCAGATGCTGAGCAGACTCGCCAGATTATCAGCCGAATCGCTTTTGATGTGAAGGCCAGAGAAGTGTCTCTGGACACCAAGATTGCCAAGATTTCCCTGGTAGGTGTTGGCATGCGCTCTCACGCCGGGATTGCCAGCAAGATGTTCAAGACTTTGGCGGATGAATCGATCAATATTCAAATCATCACGACATCAGAGATCAAGATTTCCGTAGTGATTGATGAGAAGTATCTGGAACTTGCTGTGCGATCCCTGCATAGTGCGTTCGATCTTGGAGAAGAAGATCAAGGCTGATTATCGCCGGAAACTCTCCTCCTAATTTCTGTTGTGCTGGCCGGTTTGAAACGCCGGTTTAGGGGTAGCACTGAAAGACTGTTTTCACAAATCCGCTTTCGCCATCTTGATACAAGATGTTAAAAAAATTAAGGGTGAAAGAGCATTTTGAAATTGCACGTCAGGATTTGTGTTTTCGCGCGCGTGTGGATATGCGTGTCTCAGGCTAAACACAAGGACATTGAAAGTGGGAAAGGAGAGATAAAATGTTGATTTTGACTCGCCGCATAGGTGAAACATTGATGGTTGGCGATGATGTGACAGTGACAGTGCTGGGCGTCAAAGGAAATCAGGTACGTATAGGCGTTAACGCGCCGAAAGACGTCGCAGTGCACCGTGAAGAAATTTATCAGCGTATTCAAAAAGAGAAGGATGCGGGCGGCACTGAAACGGATGGAAACGCATAATTAAATATTACCCCGGGCCTCTGCCATTTTTCCGGATGTATGCTATCATTGCGCGCGATTTTGGAGAGATGGCCGAGTGGCTGAAGGCGCGCCCCTGCTAAGGGCGTATGGGGTAAAACTCATCGAGGGTTCGAATCCCTCTCTCTCCGCCAAACCATATAACTAAGCTTATGATATTGTTATAATTTTTGTTTTTATTGTCTAGTTGACTGTCAATTTGACTATCAAAATACGGCTCAGTTTGCAAGTTACCTCCGTCTCACCAACGCCGACTGTCCGCCTTTTGCGAAACAGATTTACCGGTAGTCGAGTAGATCATCAAGCCCCAACCCCAGCCGTCCGAACTTTCGCATCATCCCTGCCAGTGACGCATTGACGAAAACGTTGTGCTCGGCGTGCAGTCGCGCGAAGGTGCTCCAGTGCATTCCTTTGGGCTTGTCGCCTTTGCCGTTCAGGATGCCAGCCTCCCAACCAAGGCGATCCCTGATCCTGTCGGCTCGCCGTGCAGCACGATCATCGCCGGTTTCCCGTTGGCTGGCGTAGACCAGCTTGTAGCAGTGCCGACACGCGAAGATGCCGGAGCCACCGATATACAGCAGGGCTACACGCCGTCCGCATCCCCGTGCCGGGCAGAGCAACCAAGCACGTCGCCCGCCCAGCGTGCAATCCGTCCAGTCCAGACGCACCGGATAGTCCATCGGTTTCCAGTCGCTGCCGCCACTTTTGTGCCGGTAGTTCAGAATTACCCTGTCGGTCTCCGCCCGCACCTGAATAGAGGCCACTGTTTCACTATTGCGTGTCCAGTTCCAACCGTATGACCGCCCCGGTGTCAGCAGGCCATCGCGTTGTAGCCGTCGCACATCGAGCGCACGGTAATCGCTGGTGGTGTCTTTGCCGCTTTGGCCGCGTCCGCTTCCCCATCCACCCATTTCTTTTCTCCCAGGATTTGCCGAAATCATCAGCCAAGTTTGTCATGGTGATTTCACTCAAACTGACCGAAAGCCATAGACTGAGTGGCTTTGCGCCAGTTCCAGCGATATTGCATTTCACCCGCCGCGAAGCGATTTCAGCTTCAAGAGCATGGCCAATGTGCGCTCAAACTTGCGATCAAGATGCGTTTCGTAGCGGTTTAGCTTCTCCAGCATATGTGCCCGAAGCCCTTCGCCCACGGTTTGCGCCTTGATCGCGGGGGTAAACCGTGCCTTTTGAATCGTGCGATAGCAGATCGGCTCCAGCGAATCGCGGAGGAATTCGGCCAGCCCTTCGGCGGTGGCTGGGTGTTCCTCGTCGGCGACATGCCCATCCCACCAATCCCGCGATTCTGGAATCAGCGCACGCCGGGCTTTCTCGTAGGCATTCGCGCCGCCCTTGCGCAGAATCGCCGCCGCCTTCTGTCCGGCAGCAAGATCAAGCTCGGCGCTCTTCAAACTCTCGGCATTGTCTTCCGGCGTTGCATCGAACAGATCACGCAGGTCGGTGTTCTCACCCGACAGGCCACGCTGAAATGGAGCCGCCGACGGCATCACGGACTTCGGACTGCTCAAGGAGCTTTGCAGTCCTTCGTTGATTTTGGCACCCTCGGCCAGCAACACCCGACGCTTGCGCCAGATGATTGTTGCAAGCTCTTCGATCAGATGCCGTTCGGTCATGCCCACCGGTTGATGTTCGTCCAGCAGCGCGGCCAGCAGGTCGCTGAACTCGCCCGCATCTTCATGGGCCAGCACCGCCAGCCGGGAAAGAATGCCGTGCTTGATGGCGTTGAAACGGACGGCTTCATAGTTGTTTTGCGGAACCTCATCAGTAGCCGTTGCCGAAAATGGAACCACGGGAGAATTGTTTTCAATTGGT
>CAIOZF010000086.1 GCA_903862645.1 uncultured Gammaproteobacteria bacterium | reverse complement strand
GTTTCAATTTCCGCCGTCCGGAGCACTACAAACACAGGGCGCTGGCCATGGTGGCCAATCACGATGTGCCAACGCTCGCAGCCTGGTGGAATTGTGCTGACCTGCGTTTGCGTCATCAACTGGGTCCGATCGTCACCGAGGCTGAACTGGAGGAACAATTGCAGTGGCGCGGTTTAGAGAAGCGTCAGGTGCTGCAGTGGCTGGGTGAGCAGTGGCTGCTGCCGGCACAGTGGCAGGGCGGCTGCATGACGAGGCCCTTCGATGCCGAACTGTGTGCAGCTATCTTTCGCTGTTGTGCCCGCAGCAGTTCACAACTGGTGTCGGTGCAATTGGATGACCTGGCTCTGCTGGAAACACCGGTGAATATTCCCGGTACCAGCACCGAATACCCGAACTGGCGTCGCAAGCTGCCGTTCGGCCTGCAGGAATTGCTTGTTTCACCGACGGGGCAGAGTCTGCTGTCCGGTTTCGCTATTGAGCGCGGACTGCCAGATGCATAACGACAAGAAGACAGGACTATGATCAAGCACGGGGAGAAATTGGTGGGCAGTACCGCAGTCACGAGTCAGCCATCGTCGTCGCCAGCTTTGCCAGCGCCGGCGTTGTTGCTGAACACCGAGGATCTTTACCTGTTCAGCCGTGGCGAGCAGGAGTATGCCTATCGTTTCCTGGGCGCACATCAGCGCTGTGTGGATGGTTGCGATGGCGTGCTGTTTGCCGTCTGGGCGCCGGCCGCCAGAGAGGTCGCCGTAGTGGGAGATTTCAATCACTGGCAGCACCAAGATCATGTCATGAATCGGCACGCGGGCTTCGGTGTCTGGGAGCTGTTCATTCCTGGCGTGCGCGCCGGCATGCATTACAAGTATCACATCGTCAGCGAGCAGGGGCAGGTACAGCCGTGGAAGGCTGACCCTTACGCCCGGAGCATGCAATTGCGCCCAGACACGGCATCGGTGGTAGCGGATGACACCGGTTATGTCTGGCGGGATGGTGACTGGCTGGAACGTCGACGCCACGGTGCCCCGCACGTTGAACCCGTACTTATCTACGAAGTTCATGCTGGTTCATGGCGACGTCATGCCGATGACGGTAACTTCCTCACTTATGAGGAACTCGCGGTGCAACTGATTGCCTATGTCAAGGACATGGGCTTCACTCATGTGCAGTTGATGCCCATCACCGAGTTCCCCTTCGATGGCTCCTGGGGATATCAACCGATTGGTTTGTTTTCCCCGACACGTCGCTTCGGCACACCGGATCAGTTTCGTTTGTTCGTCGATCACGCGCATCAGCACGGAATTGGTGTGCTGCTGGATTGGGTCCCGGCGCATTTTCCCTCCGACGAACACGGGCTGGCGCGCTTCGATGGCAGCTATCTGTACGAGCATGCCGATCCCCGGCAAGGTTTTCATCCAGACTGGAACACGCTGATCTTCAACTACGGTCGCTCCGAAGTGATCAGTTATCTACTCAGCAATGCGATGTACTGGCTGGAGGAATTTCATATCGATGGACTGCGCGTCGACGCCGTCGCCTCAATGCTATACCTGAACTACAGTCGCGACGAAGGCGAATGGCTACCCAATCACTACGGTGGCATCGAAAACCTGGAAGCCATTCATTTGTTCCGTGAGATAAACGAACGGGCCTATCGCAAGTTCCCAGGCATCGCGATGATTGCGGAGGAATCGACAGCATGGCCGGGTGTGACAGAATTCACGTCGAGGGGAGGACTGGGTTTCGGCTTCAAGTGGAATCTCGGCTGGATGAACGACACACTGCGTTATCTCGCACGCGATCCGATTCATCGCAAGTATCATCACTCTGACATAAGTTTCGGTCTGCTCTATGCATTTTCCGAAAGCTTCATTCTGCCGCTCAGTCATGATGAGGTGGTGCATGGCAAACGCGCCCTGTTGGAGAAAATGCCGGGCGATGACTGGCAGAAGTTTGCCAATCTGCGTGCCTACCTCGGTTTCATGTGGGCGCACCCGGGCAAGAAGC
>CAIOZF010000085.1 GCA_903862645.1 uncultured Gammaproteobacteria bacterium | reverse complement strand
GGTGCTGGTGAGGTACTGACAAGTTAAGTTCCGATCTGTCAAAGCCAATCGTTTTTGCGTAGGAGTATCTTTGGAATTGGTAGCATTGCGTTCGCATCAGACCATCTAGAGCCTGCTAATTTCTTGGCTTTTCTGACTTTGCCAAATAGGCATCTAAATACTGCCTTCCCAAGAAAAACCTTACAAAGCCTAGCTCTTACCCGCTTTTTTCAAATTCACCTTTAGCAAATCTGCGCGGTAGCTATAACAATAAGCAGACAGCCTAGCCCCCCCTCCCCCAATATGTCCTCTAGCTTGCTTTTATGTATTCCAAGGCCGGCGGTTACCCAGCAACGCTAGGCTCTAATTAAATTGTAGGTGGGGATGAAACATTTTTATGGATGGGCGTATGGGCGGACTGCTTCCAGCAAAGGCTGGTTTATAGTCTTTCACTTCCCGCCTAAATCGACGGCCCGCCGAGCTAATACAGCTCGAATTGAAAGGGAGTTTTTGGACCAATACGCGAAGGGCATTCTTGTAACGGTGCATGTAAGCAAACTTACGATTCTCAGCAGGAATGCTGGCTAGGTGAGCCAGCGGAATTATCAAAAAAAATCGGCCAAACCGATTCCCCCCAGGCCCCAACCGCCCGGCGCCCCCCCCCTCCCTTATCTTAGGCAAGAGATATGCACTTCGGAGTTGAACCCGCGCCCCCTTTTCTTCTGCCGTCATCCCCGCTACTCTGAAGCCCCCCCAAAAACAACAACAAGGACTTCGCCATGAATCGCCGTCTGCTGTCTCTGCTAGCCGCGCCTGCCCTGCTTCTCTCCACTTCCGCCATGGCCCAGCCCGAATATGTCACCATCGAGATGGAGATCGACGTCGACCGCTCCGCCGAAGAGGCCTGGTCGAAGATGGGCGATTACTGTGACATCAGCGAATGGCTGAACCTGGACTGCGTGATCACCTCCGGCGACGGCGGCATCGGCACCGTCCGCGTGCTGGCCACCGGCCGCGTCACTGAAGTGCTGGTGGCACAGACACCACTTTCCTACGGCTACACCCAGCCCGCTGTGGAAGGCCAGTTCTACAATCTTTACCATGGTTTCCTCGAAGCTCGACCCACGGGCACGAACACCTCCACGCTGCTGTATACGCTGATTCTGGATGTGTCCAACCTGACAGACCAGGCCGCCAAGGATGCCGATGTGACGCGTCGCCGCACCTCTTTCGAACGCGCACTGGGCGTCATGAAAGGGATCGTCGAACAGCCGTAGGAAGTCCACACCCCCAGACGGCAGGAGAGCCACATGGTTTACTGCCGTCTGCGACATAAACCCAGCGAGCGTAATAATATATTCACATACGGCGACTAGGATTAGACTCAACTTTTCAATCCTATCCAGTTCAGGTCGCCAGTCATGTACGCAAGAATTATCGGCACTATCGGAGTCATCACCCTCGCCTCTGCAGCCCTCGCACAACTATTGCCTGCCAATTCCCAAAGCGAGAACGCACAGTGGATTGCCGGTGATCATCACATACACAGCCGCTTCAGCGTGGGCTGGGATCAGACCCAGAACCCGCCGACGCCAATTCTCGGCAGTGATGCCATTTACCCGACCCCCATGAACGCGCTCATGGGCAGGCACTTCGGTCTCGGCTGGATGGTGACAACCGACCACGGTGGACCCAATCACAGTCACGTCAATCTCGAGAAAGCCTATCCGGCGCTGCAGCAGTCACGCCAGGTGGTGCCTGACATCATTCAATTCTACGGGATGGAGTTCGACACGCCCGGCGCGGATCACTCCAGCATCATCATGCCGCACACGCAGGACGAGGCGCAGCGCCTGTTCAGTATCGAGTCACAGTTCTCCAAGCGCGAACCGTGGCCTGTGAACCCTGAGTGGGACACCGAACCTCGTATGCTGGAGGCGTTGCGCTTCATGCGCGAACTTCCGGACAAACCCGTCGTGATCGCGCACCATCCCTCACGCTCTGCCTCTGGCGAGCGCCTCTACGGCCTGGACACGCCCGAGGAACTGCGCGGCTGGAATGATGTTGCGCCCGGAGTTGCCATCGGCATGGAGGGTGCACCCGGACATCAGGCGGGCGCGCTGAAACCTGACGGATCGGTGGATATCGAACGAGCGCGCGGTGGTTATGGCAACCATCCGACCATGGGCGGTTTTGACCAACTGGCCGCCATCGTTGGCGGTTTCTGGGATTCCATGCTCGCAGAGGGACGCGACTGGTGGATTACTTCCACTTCCGATTCTCACATGCATTACACCGAAGGCGGTTCCGATTTCTGGCCAGGAGAGTACTCGAAGACCTACGTGTGGGCGGAAAAGAATCACGATGCCATTCTCGAGGGAATTCGCGGCGGACGCATCTTTGTGACCACCGGAGACCTAGTTAGCGAACTGCACGTCACGGCAATGGCAGCAGGAAAATCTGCTGATATTGGAGGCACTCTCGAAATTGCCGCAGGCACTGCGGTAGACATCACCATCCGCTTTAAGGACCCCGAGTCGCCCAATCACCATGGCGACAATCCGAAGGTCGCCAGGGTTGATTTGATTACCGGAGAGATGCCTGGACCAGCGCTGGAAAAATCGACTGATATACATCCCGAGGCGAAAGTTGCAGCACGATTCACCCAGTCCGATTGGGAGCAGGTTGGCGACTACAAGGTGATCAACTACCGGATGCCGGCACTGGAGCGTGATCACTACATTCGTGTTCGTGGCACCAATACGGCAGAACTGGAACCTTCGCTTGATCCGCGCGGCGAAGATCCCTGGACGGACCTGTGGTTCTACTCCAACCCGGTGCGCTTGCTGGCGCGATAACACTCAGGCCGTAGTGTGAAAAACTGATTACCAGGTAATTGTTTCGCCTGCCCAGTCCAGAAAGGACGCTTCACCATCAACCGGCAGCGCGGCGGTGATTGACAGCAGTTGCTGCGCCACAAACTCAGGGCTGAACAATTTGTCGGCGGGAACGCTTTTATGGAACGGCCGAGATAAATCAGTGTCGACCGTGCCCGGATGAAACGCGAGCAGCTTGACGCGAGGCGCACGGCGGGCGTACTCGATGGCCGCCGTCTTGATGACCATGTTGAGCGCGGCTTTCGAAGCCCGGTAACTGTACCAGCCACCCTTGAAATTATCGCCGATGCTGCCAACGCGCGCGCTGAACACTGTGAATACGCAGCGCGATGAACTCTTGATGGTTGGCAGCAAGGCTTGCAACCAGAGTGCCGGGAGGATGCTGTTGATGCGCAGCAATTCTGCCATCTGCCCCTCGTCTATATCCTCCAGCCGCTTTTCGGGTTTGATGTGATCATTGTGTAGCACACCAGTGCAGATAAACACATGGCTGAAGGGCCCGCTTAGTTGCGCGGCCAGTGCGCTGATCGCAGCACTGGAGTAATCGCAGGTCACATAGCTCACGGGTACGCTGCCGATGACCTCGGTTTCGGACCCCGGCTCTGACGAAGAGCGGCTCACCGCGATAATGTGATCAACGCTATGTTGCTGTCCCATCGCACTGATCAGCGCCTTGGCTATGGCACTGCCGGCTCCGATCACCAGCGCTTTGTGTCCGGCCACGTTATACCCACCTGGATCAAGTTCAGTATTCATCGATATTCTCCGGTAAAACTCACAGTTTGGTCTGACAACGATCGTCACAGGCGGGTGGGCGTCCGAACCAGCCGGATATGCGATGGCGGTGCCGCGCAAAATACAGGTAGACCCGGTCCGCGATCGGTTTGATCAACGGCCAGCGCATAAACGCAAACCAGTGCCCCTTGCCTACCAGTGACCATGCCATGCAGGTCACATCCAGACCCAGGATGATGCGGCCATCCGGAAGCTCGCCGTGCAGGATACGGTCAGCCTGTACCCGATCGATGTGCGGGAAACGCTGCTCAAAATCCTCGGCATTGATGTCCTGCATATCCAACAAAGTCTGCTTGTCGAGGCGTTTGATGTGATTGATTTCTTTGGTACACAATGGACATAGCCCATCGTAGTAAACCCGCAATGCAGACATTGATAACTACCTCAAGATTTTAAATTTGCAGTCCTGATACGCTGCTAGTCGTGGAGCGGATTGAATTTGCCCCATGATCGTCGGCATTGACGTCGCTTCGCTGCTTCGAGGCAGAGGGCAACACTTGCATCGTTACGATAGGTTTTGCTCCGAACGCTGTGCCGCTTTTCTCTCCCGGCGCAGCCCCTGCTCTGGTTCGGTCGAACGGTCCCTGCCGCGCAGCAACAAGCCAGCGATTCAGTTGTGTAAGCATCCTGACTTACAGGATAGAATCGTGGCACGGCTTCTAAGCACCGCGTAACGCCTGCCGCAAACCACCAGCTTGCCGAGACCATGACCCTGAGATCGCCAATTTCCTCGATAGCCGCACGCAGCGCCCTTCCATTCCGGATCGGTGCTGCCTTGCTGGTATTGCTGTTCTGCTCGGCAGGCTTCGCCGCCGACGAGCCGGGCAGACCGATCAGCCCGGTGCGCCCTAACTTCGCGGGCAGCTGGGAGAAGGACTTCGCGCGCAGCGACAAATTCGAAGCCGAGCTGCAGCGCACCATCGACGAGCTCAACCGGGACATGCAGCGCGGGGGCACCGATGCCAGCGGTTACAGCATGAGTGGCTCGCGGCGCCGGGCAGGGAATATCATCGCCAATGCGCGACTGGCCGAACTAATCAGTCGCCAGACCATCATGCGGATCACGCAGACGGCAGGCGAGCTGCGTATCGAACGTCAGGGTGACGCCGCCTTGATCTGCAGCACCACCAACAATGTTGACGACACCTTCAACAGCGTGCACGGCACCGAATATTGTGGCTGGGATCGCCAGCAACTGGTGTTCGAGATCATGTTGGCAGAGGGCGCGATCATCGAGCATCGCTTCAGCCTCGACCCCGATGGCCAGACCATCAGCATGCTCACCAGCGTCTATGATCGCAACTCCACACCGTTCAATCTGATTACGTTCTTCAACCGCTATGAGGCGCCGCCCGATGGCTACAACTGCGTGCAGACCCTCAGCAGAGGGCAGGTTTGCAGCGCGGCGGATCCGCAGCCATGAGAGTACCAATTCTCCGACATCTGCCGCCTCGCGCCTTTGGCATTCCTGCCCTCCTGTTGCTGGCCCTGTTACTGACAGCCTGTGCGCAGAATCAACCAGCGGCAGTCGTCGGCCCGCCGCCGGTCGGTGATGTCACGCTGAATATCGCAGCGCAGACTCCAAGCGAGGAGCGGCTGCTGAACATCGGCGTACAGGTCTTTGACACGCGCGCCACCGACGCACAACTCACCCAGGCCGGTGCGGCCATATTCGCCGAGATCCGCAGAGTCGAGACTCACTACCTGCCCGTGGTGCTGCGCAACGCGCTGGTGTCTTCCAATCAATGGGGTGCCGTGCGCGTGCTGCCCGAGACTGACCCCTCGGTAGACTTGTTGATACAGGGCACCATTCTGCGCTCCGATGGCGCCAATCTGATTCTGCAGATCCGCGCCAGTGACAGCAGCGGGCGGGAGTGGCTGAACAAAACCTATCTCGACAGCGCAGGTATTCTCGACTATCCGGAGTTTGTGCCGTCACTGCGCGACCGCTCTACCAACGTGAATCTCGAAGATCCGTTTCAAGATCTGCATGCGCAGATCGCCAACGATCTGCTCGCCGTTCGGGAAAGCATGGATGCGCAGGCGCTGCTGGCACTGGCGCAACTCACGCAAATCAAATACGCCGGCGACCTTTCCCCCGAGGCTTTCGGCGCACTGTTGCAGCCGGATGCGCAGGGTCTGCTGTCCCTGCAACGCTTGCCCGCCAGCAACGAACCACTGCTGGAGCACGTCGCCCAGATTCGCGCCCGCCACCTCGTCTTCATTGACACCATTGATGAGTACTACGATGCGCTGCACGCTGATCTCAAGCCCACCTATGACGTCTGGCGGCAGTACTCCCACGATCAGGTGGCGGAGGAAGAAGATAGTGCTGCAAGCGCTGCCGGTGGCGGTACATTGAGTGGCAGTGGCAGCTTCGAATCCCTCAGCCAGAACTACAACCGCTACAAATGGGCGAAGATCTTCGAGCAGGAATTCGTTGCGCTGGCGTCAGGATTTGTCAGCGAGACCGCTCCGGCCGTGCTCAAACTCAGCGAGAACGTCAATGGTCTGAGCGGCCCGGTGGAAGAGCAGTACCTACAATGGCGCGTGCTGTTGCGCGAGTTGTTCGAGGTGGAAACCGTAGGATTGCCAAGATGAATTCCCCGGAGTCCGCCGCCACCCGCAGAATTCTGCTGACCGGTTTCACGCCATTCGACGGCCGCAAACACAATGCCTCATGGATCGCCGCCAGCGCGCTTGCTGAGCGGCCGTATGCGGCCCTGGAGTTACGCGCCGCATTGATTCCCGTGTGCTGGGGCGCACCGCGTCGCGTGCTCGCTCCGCTCGTCACCGAGTGGCAGCCGCACTGCATCATTGGGTTGGGCGAAGGCGAAGCCGGCGTATTTCGACTGGAGACGCTGGCGCACAACACGCGCCGCGAACGTGCCGACAATGATGGCGCGTTTCCGCAGAAACGTGTAATTGACGAACATGGGCCGCAATGCAGGGAGACCAGCGCCGATTGCACAAACCTGAGCGCTACGCTCGCCGCCAAGGGCGTTCCAGTGCGGATATCCACCGACGCCGGTGCCTTCCTGTGCGAGGAATTGCTCTATACACTGGAGGCCATGCGCGCCACGCACGAGACGCTGGACACAGTGTTGTTTGTGCATCTGCCGCCGTTTGGCAGCGCGCTGGAATTCCGTGGACAACCGCGAGTGTGCGACGAGGCACTGCTGCTGGAATTTGCAGTGATCCTGCTGGACTGTGTACAGACGGTGTCGCAGCAAAAAGCCATAGAACCTTTAGCCGAGAAGTTGCAATGACCAGCCCGACCGCCCCGATGACTTCCACTGGAGCAGCAATCAGCTCTGCGTTGGCGCCCTGCCCCTGCGACAGCGGCAAACCCTTCAACCGCTGCTGCGGCCCATTCCTCAAGGGCACGGCAACACCTCGCACGGCCAAGCAGCTGATGCGCTCACGTTACAGCGCCTTCGCAATCGGTGGCTATGGCGACTATCTGTACGCCAGCTGGCATCCGGCTAATGTTGGCACCGTGATGGTCGGGGATCTGAACGTGGCGGAGGTGCCTTGGACAGGACTGACTATTCTGGATGATGAGCAGAAGGGTGATCGCGGACGCGTGGAGTTCAAGGCGCGCTATCTCGACGAGAATGGCGTGGAGCATTTTCACCATGAGCACTCGGCTTTCCTGCGCGTCAACGGCAAGTGGTTGTACCTGGAAGGCAAGGTACGCGAGGCCTGATTCGGGCAGCGAGCTAGAGCATCGCTCCCAGCCCGACGCTCTTGTCGGCAATGCGCTGCAACAGCTGTCGCCAGGACTTCACGAAGGCTTCGGCACCGCCACGTTGCAACTGCAGCGCCACCGGATCTTTAGTGCCGGTACTCGCCCACAACACTCGCTGCGGCCTGACTCCGGCCGCACGCAACGCCTGCCAGCGCGGCGAACGCAGCAGCGCCTGCAAGGCGGCGTAGACCTCTCCACACACTGCCAGCCCGAGACGATTGTGCAGCACTGGCGGGACCTTGTCCTTCACCGCAGCATCCCAGCGGCTGACAAACACCGAGGCCACCTGCGCGTCCAATCCCGCCTGCACACGCCGTTCTATGCCGCGCAGATAGGCCTCAGCCGCCGCGAGATATTGGGCACACGAAAACAGCAGCGTGACGTTGATGGGGACGCCGGCAAAGATCGCCTCCTCAATGGCAGGCAGACTCTCGGGCGTACCGGGAATTTTCACAAACAGATTGGGGCGGGCGGCCTGCGCGTGAATCTGCTGCGCAGCAGCGAGACTGCCGTGGGTATCGCTGGCCAGCAGCGGGGAAATTTCCATGGAGACACAACCATCCACGCCCTGGGTCTCGGCGAACACCGGCGCGAACAGATCGGCGGCGCGGCGCAGGTCCTCCAGCGCCAGCTCTGTAAACAACGCCTCCCCGGACTTACCCTGGGCACACTTGGCACGAATGGCCTCGTCGTAGGACGTGCCACCACCGATGGCGGCATCGAAGATACTCAGATTGGAGGTCAGGCCGGTGATGGACAGCTCGCGGATATAGCGGGCCACAGTGCCACTGTCGAGCAGGTCGCGGGTGATGTTGTCGAGCCAGAGGCTCTGGCCCAGGGCTCGGGCGCGAGGAATGGCCGAGCCGGGGTTGCCGCTGGGATCGCGGGCGGGCCCGCTCCCGCAGATCGAGGGGTCGCCGGTCATGATCTGCTCCGGGATTCTGAGCCCATTTCGCGCATGTTGGCGCCACTCGGGTGCTGGAACACACGCAGGCCAAACTCGGGCAGAATCGCCAGCAGATGATCAAAGATGTCCGACTGGATGCCTTCGTAGGCTGGCCAGATAGTCGTATTAGTGAAGCAATAGATCTCCAGCGGCAGGCCGTCGGCGGTGGGATCTAGTTGCCGCACCAGCACATGCAGATCCTGCCTCACCCCAGAGTGGTTGCGCAGGTAACAGTCCACATAGGCGCGCAAGGTACCGATATTGGTTATGCGCCGGGTATTCACTGGATCCCTTGCGCGCTCGGGCAGATTGCTGTTCCAATGCGCGATCTCTGCCTCCTTGCCCTGCAGGTAGTCCTGCAGCAGGCTGAAGCGGTACAGATGCTGCAGCTCCTCGGCATTCAGAAAGTGAATGCTGTCCTGATCCAGCAACAGGGAGCGCTTGATGCGGCGCCCCCCGGCATCGCGCATCCCACGCCAGTTCTTGAAGGAGTCGGTGATGAAGCGTTTGGTGGGGATATTGGTGATGGTCTTGTCGAAGTTCTGGATCTTGACTGTGTGCAGCGCGATATCGATGACATCGCCATCGGCATTGAGCTGGGGCATCTCCACCCAGTCACCCACCCGGACGATGTCGTTGGAGGAGATCTGCACACTGGCTACCAGCGACAGCAGGGTGTCCTGAAAAATCAGGATCAGCACCGCCGCCATGGCACCGAGGCCCGAAAGCAAAATTAACGGAGAGCGATCCAGCAACGCCGCGACTACCAGAATCACAGCAATCAGGTAGACCACTATCTTGACGACCTGAACATAGCCTTTGATCGGTTTGATACGCGCGTTTGGCCTGCGTTCGTAGAGAGTCCCGATTAACGTCAGCAGCCCACTAAGGGCAACGGCGATGACCAGCGTAATCACACTCTGGCAGACGTTGCGCACCACCACGACCAGCTCCTCGGGAAGACCGGAGATGAGGCCGATGCCCAACGAGATGATCACAGAGGGAACGATGTTGGCGAGGCGGGCGATGACGCGAGAATCCAGCAGCGCCGAGTCATCGCCAATCGGTGTCGCGCGCAGGGCGCTGAAAAGACCACGCACCAGCACGCGCTTAACGAGCCAGTTCGCCAGCCAGGCGGCAAGCAAAAGCAGGATGACACTGAGAACGGTATAAAGCTCTGGATAGCTTTCCAGCCATTCCAGAGCGGCGTCGTATTGCGCTTGCATCCTTATACCTGAGAGCTACCGCAAGAAGGTGACCGGTTAGAGGTGACCGGTTAGAAAGTCCCGTTGATCCGCAGTGCCATGACGCGTCCACCGCCACCACACTGATCCTCATACTCTTCTATGATGCCACTTGTGATAGGGCCAAGATAGCGGTGTCTCTCGCGACACTGCAGGTTGTTGGCCGCGTTGCGGGCATCCAGACGGAAGGTAATGCCGTTGAAGGCGACCACCTCCACGAAGGCCTGCACGTTAGGGTCACCAGCAGTCAGTTCGACGTCGTCGATGTCATACCGCTTGCGGTTACCATCGAAGCGATTGTTCCAGTTCAGACCATAGTTCAGGCGCAGACTGGGAATGTCATGACGGAAACCCAACTGGAAGCGGCCGCGGTCATACTGCGAGAAGCGTCGTTTGAAGCCAAGGAACGGGTCTGTGATCTCCGAATCCTGCAAGTTGAACTGCGAGGTCAGCAGCAGGTTCGGCAGGTTGATCATCTTCATGCGGACACTGGCGCTAAGGTTCATGCCATACATGATGCCGTCGCCGATGTTGCCGTTGGCAGACTGCAGATTGGTGGGCGAGGGCGACACATCGATACGCTCGATCACATCCAGATGCTTCATCAAGAACGCGTCGCCGGAGAATACGCCGATGTCATCGGGCAGGCGGAATTCAAAGCCCAGCTTGGTATTCAGCACCTGCTCCTGTGCCAGGTTGGCATTGCCGGCCTGGGTGTTCGAATCATTGTCCTGATTGTCGCTGGCGGCCACGAAGTCGCTGAAGCTCAGCTGACGCACGGACTTTTCCGCAGTCCAGTTGACCTGGAAAGTCGGAGTCACATCGTAACGCAGGTCCACTTTCGGTTTCACAAAACTGAAATCGCGCTGGTTGTAGACGTCGCCAGTCTGGGTGATCTCGGACATCTCATAAAGCAGGGTGCTCTCCAGAGACATGCGCGAGTTGATCTGCCAGTTGTGCACCAGGAATGGCTCGACACGAACTTCCTCTACGACCGAGTTGGCATTGGATACCACTTGTGGCACCAGCCCGCCGTGAGAGGCCGACGGCCTGCCAGTGGCAGAAGGCAGTCCCAGGCGCAGACTGGAATCCAGCGTGGTCTGAGCGCGCTCGACACCAAACTCGATGTCCTGACCCTCCATCACACCCATGGTGTAAGAGCTGCGCAAGATGCGCTCTTCGGTGGTGCTTGCCGTCGCCAGGTGCAGGTCCTTGGACTCAGTGGCATTGGCGAACACATCGTAGCGCTCACGCACTGTCAGTTCGTTGTTCTGATTGCTGATGAAGAGAACCTTGAAGCGATGTCCGTTATCGAAATTGTATTCATAGTCGCCGCCGACTTCCCAGTTATCGCGATCACTAGGATTGTCTTCGCGCTCGACGCTTACTGTGTTGGGGTTGACACGCAGGTTCGTGGTATAGCGCATGACGTCAGTAGGACCGTCGTTCACTCCATACAGCCCGTTCAAACGCACACTGCTCCTCTGATTGATGTCATAGCCGAGGTTGGTGGTAAAGGACTGGTTCGTGACATCGCGAATGCGATCCTCGCGTATCTTATCGTTCAAGGACCAGTCGCCCAGACGACTGGACTCCCTGCTGACATAGTGGTCATAGCGCGGTTCGGCCTGACCACTGAAGAGGAAGGTCAAAGCACCATAGGAACCGCTGTAAGCGGCCGACGCGCCAGGCTTGACGGTGTGATCCGGGTGTCGGTCGGCGTTGATCTGGTAGGCCACACTGGTGGTATCCAGCGCTTCCAGCAGCACAACGTTGATGACCTGACTGCTGCCGCGCACATCCAGCTCACCGGACGTCCCACGGATGATCTCGATATATGCGACCTGCGAAGCGCTGATACGAGAGAGCTGGCTGCTGGCCTGATTGCCTTTGCCTGCCATGCGCTTGCCATCGATCAGAATCTGGTCGCCACCACCGGCACCCAGACCGCGGCCACCGCCGCCACCACCGAACCCGCCGCCGCCAAATCCACCACCTCCGGACCAACCACCACCGGGACCGCCACCTCCGCCACCGCCAGCGTTCACGCCGGGGATACGACTCAACATGTCCTGCGCCGTCGCGGGCGCCCACTCCTGAAAGTATTCTGCGGTGTAACGAACGGTAGAATCCGAGGCGGCATCCTGCGCCTGCGAGGAGACTGAAAACCCCGCCAGAGCCAGCAGTATGGAAGCGGAGAGAATCGATTTACGAACTCGTAATGTCATTGATGCGGTGCCTGTGTAAAAAATAAGTGCGTACGCTAATTAAAAACTCTTTCTAATGCAAACTATTAACATTTGTGGCACACAAAATGACCTTTTCGCCACAGTTCAGCCATAAGTTGTAGGAGCGCTGCAAAGAGTTGCCATGAAATCCACTTGTCCCCAATTCAATAGCCAGTTCAATTGCTTCTAACTGACACTCCTTTGGGGCAGCGCAACAAACCCCAATAAAAGAGCACAGGCACGGAGGGATTTCTTAAAAAATCAGACTGGAGGGACTAGATTGCTAGGACAGAGACCGGGGAATCCGCAGCTGCTTTCACGCAGTTGTTTATTTCTGTCGGTCGTGTCGACGGTTTTCCCAGGACTCCGGAACGAATCAGGGTCTCCATGGAGGCTGGACATGGTGGCGGGCACGGCGGCGGCCGCCTAGACCCTGTATCTACTCTACATCGGCATCCCGATTGTCTACGACATGCCCAGAGAGCGCGGTTTTCTGTTCGCCAGTGCCACCGTGGCAGTGGGGCTGGTGCTGATGGTCGCCCTGATGGGCGCCATCGTGATTCTCTGGGAAATGGTAACAATACCGGTCTTTACCGATGGCTGAACGCAGACTAGACTCGCGGGCCATGAACCTGCTCGAATTCGAACACATCATCCAGATCAACGATCCGGACCAGCCACACATCACACCCCTGTGCAGGCAACGCCTGTGGGAGGGACTGCTGTTTCGCGCCCGCTATCCGGGCCACTTTAATCCTGCACTCGACAGCCGCCTGGAACATGTCACCAATGAGCGCTTTGTGCGCTGTCTGCAGTTCGGCAACATGGAACTGCGGGACGAGGTCACTATGGTGCCAGGCCACGAGATTCGCACCAGCACAGCAGGCTGGAACCAACCGCTGTTTGCAGAGAGCATTACCCGTATCGAGGAGCCTGCACCGGAGCAGTTTTTCGTGCGCTTCATCTATCGTCGGGATTCGGGCAACGAACCGGGGGGATTGAACGTGGACGAGTATCTCAAGGCCGCCTATGTGCAGAATGACAGGGACGCCATTCGCATGCTGCGGGAGTTTACGCTGAACGGGTTTCCCAGCAGCGGATCATGGCTCCAGTAGAACGCCCAGCGTGTCGAAGTAACGCTGCTCGTTGATAGTTGATAGCGTCAACGTGCCCTCAAGCAGGCCGCGAACATCCTCATGAATCTGCGTCACTGCCGCGATACGCGCCTCAGGCGCGAAGTCAGCCTGCATCACCGCCCCCCACAGACTCAGCATGGCCGAATCGAGCAGTCGCATACTGTTGTCCTTTGCCCACTCGGCAGACATGAGAGCACCAAGCTCAAGCAGCTGGGTCTTTACCAGTGCGTGATCCTGCTCCGAGAGGCCAAACAACATGCTCTCCTCAATGTCCTGCCACCCGGTGGGCATCAGCTCCCAGCCCTCGTAAAAACGCAGCACCCAGGTCAGGTACTCCACCTCGGTCTGCACTTTCTGATTGTCAGGGTCTTCGGCGTAATAGCTCAGGAAGTGATGCTGCTCCGGCAATTGCGGCGGCCAGTTCTCCAGCACCCGAGCGCTCACGCAGGCGGACAGCAGGCCGACACACAGCAGAACGCAAAAAAGGGCACGAACGAAGATATGAACCTTGACGCTGATGATGCTGGCGAGCGGTGAAGACATTTGCGGCTGGATCTCTCTGACGGTGACATTGGTCAAGATCATAGCAGAGTCAATCGGGATCGATAATACAGAGACGAATGGCCTCAAGAGTGACCTCCGAACGGTTGGTTACCTGAAGTTTGGCGGTGCCGATTCTGGTGTCGACTTGCTGAGGCGGGGGCCTGCGGGACAACTACCCCATGAAGACGCGGAGTGTAGCGCAGTTCGCCCCCTCAATCCCGTCAGAAATTGTAAGGCGAATCTGGGAGAACGGACGCATTTTCCGTTGTTGTTTCGATACCGTAAAGGTGCTTGAATCCGTCCACGCAGGCCAGTGGCTATCCAGCACTAATGCCGCACCAACCCGGTATTGACCAGAGAAAAAAGACCATGAGCGCGACTATTCCGTCCTGCCAGCATTGGCGAATCAAGCGTGACAGCGACGACATCCTCTGGTTATTTATCGATCGTCACGGGGAATCGGTCAATTCGCTCTCCAGTGCCGTGCTGCAGGAATTCGACAGCCTCATCGGCTACGCCGCACAGAACCTCCCGCGTGGAGTCGCCATACTCTCGGGCAAAACCACTGGCTTCGTACTGGGTGCCGACATTCGCGAGTTCGGACAATTCACGGACGCCGAAGAGGTCACGCGAGCCATCTCCGAGGTGCACGACATGTTTTCACGCCTGGAGCGTCTCTCCTGCCCCACGGTCGCCGCCTTCGAGGGTTATTGCCTGGGCGGTGGACTCGAACTGGCGCTCAGCTGTGGTTATCGGATAGCCCGTGACATTCCCGCCACGCGGATTGGTTTCCCGGAAATCCAGCTCGGTATCTTCCCGGGGTTTGGCGGCTCTGCACGCTCCGTCAGTCTGATCGGTGGCATGAAGGCCATGGAGTTAATGCTGTCGGCCCGACAGATCAGTGCCCGCCAGGCAAGGGCTCTCGGACTCGTCGACGAGGTCATCGGGCGGCATGAGGAACTCCACTGGGCCGCCCGCCGGGCTATTCTCGCCAAGCGACGCAGCCGGGGTCCCGGCCTGCTCGGCCGCCTCAGCAACCTCGCCCCGGCTCGCAAACTGCTGGCTCAACAGATGCGCAAACAAACAGCAATGCGTGCCCTTGAGGCCCACTATCCGGCACCTTATCGGCTTATTGACACATGGGAACATTGCGGTGGCGACCGCTCGGTCATGTTGGCAGCAGAGGCAAAGGCCGTCGGGTGTCTGATGGTGACTCCCCAGGCGGCGGGGCTGCGCCACGTATTCGGTCTGATGGACCGCTTGAAGAAAGAAGGTAAACAAAGCGACTTCCGCGCCCGCCGCGTCCACGTGGTCGGAGCGGGTGTCATGGGCGGCGATATTGCCGCCTGGTGCGTTTTGCAGGGGCTGGAGGTCAGTCTGCAGGACCGCGAAATGAAATTTATTGAACCGGCGCTCAAACGGGCCGAAGCTCTTTTCCGCAAGAAGCGTCTCGATCCTACCGCCATCAAGGCAGCGCTGGACAGACTGCGCCCCGACCTCAATGGCGACATGGTGGCGCAGGCAGACGTGGTCATCGAGGTGATCGTGGAACGACTTGATGCCAAACAGGCGCTCCTGCGCAGTCTGGAGCCAAAACTGAAGTCGGGCGCGGTGCTGGCCACCAACACGTCCTCCATCCCTTTGGAAGAACTCGCCACTGCGCTGCAACATCCAGAGCGCCTGATAGGTCTGCATTTTTTCAACCCGGTGGCGAAGATGCCGCTGGTGGAGGTCGTGCGCGGCGCCGGCAGTGATGAGGAAATGCTACGCCGGGGAGCCGCCTTCTGCGGCCAGATCAACCGCTACCCCCTCCCGGTGAAGAGCAGCCCCGGCTTTCTTGTCAATCGCATTCTCGCCCCCTACATGCTGGAAGCCATGATCATTCATCAGGAGGGTATTCCAATTGAAGCCATCGACGCTGCAGCCGAGGCGTTTGGGATGCCCATGGGGCCGGTCGAGTTGGCCGACACCGTCGGCCTGGATGTGTGTCTGATGGTTATGAGCACGCTGGCAGCCCGGGGCAGTGAAGGTACCCGCAACCCATCGATTGCAAAGGCCACAGCGCTTATCCGTGAGCTTGCGGACCAAGGCCAGCTGGGGCGCAAATCCGGCAAGGGTTTCTATCGGTGGGACAAAGATCAGGCCAGCAAGAACACTGACAAATCGACCAGCTATGACCTGCAGGCCATCAGTGCCCGATTGATCAAGGCCTACACCGATGAATGCCAGGCGGCACTGGCGGTCGGAATCGTCGCTGACGCCGATCTGCTGGACGCCGGCATGGTATTCGGCACCGGCTTCGCGCCGTTCCGAGGTGGCCCTATGGCCTATCTCAACACCAAGAAAAGGGGACAGAGCAATGCCTGAACTGCAACGAGTAGCTATTATCGGGGGCACGCGCATCCCCTTCTGTCGTTCTAACACCGCTTATGCCGATCTCAGCAATCTGGACATGCTCGCAGATACATTGCAGAACCTGGTCGACCGCTACGGGCTGGCTGGCAAGAAGATTGACGAGGTGATTGCCGGCGCCGTAACCACCCACTCCCGTGACTGGAACCTGGCCCGCGAAGCAGTGCTCAGCACCACATTGTCGCCTTCGACGCCCGGCACCACGCTGCAAATGGCCTGCGGCACTTCGCTGCAGGCCGCCATGCTGTGCGCAGGACGGATTGCCAGCGGCCAAATCGATTGCGCGATCGCCGGCGGATCAGACACTACCAGCGATGCCCCTCTGGTGTTCCAGCGGCGCTTGTCACAGCGCCTCGTAAAACTCAGTCAGGCCCGCGATCTCATGGGCAAATTACGCAGTTTCAAAGGCTTTCGCCCAGCGGAGCTCACTCCTCAGGCGCCCGCCAACGGTGAACCGCGCACACGCCTGTCCATGGGTGAGCACTGCGAGCTGATGGCTCGCGAATGGGGAATCAGCCGCGCTGAGCAGGACCAGCTGGCATTGGAAAGCCACTTGAAGGCTGCGAAAGCTTATAACGAAGGGTTCTTTGACGATCTGGTGAATCCCTATCACGGCGTCGCCCGGGACAACAATCTTCGCGCCGACAGCAACCTTGAGAAACTGGCGTCATTGAAGAAGGCTTTTGATCACAGTGCCAACGGTACGCTGACGGCAGGTAACAGCACCCCATTGACCGATGGCGCGGCGGCGGTCTTACTCACAAGCGAGGAGTACGCGAATGACAACAACCTGCCGGTGCAGGCATGGCTGACGCAGGCACGAACATCGGCAGTCGACTTTGTGAGCGGGGATGGCCTGCTGATGGCACCCACAATCGCAGTCAGCGAACTCTTGAAAGCAACTGGATTACATCTGCAGGATTTTGATTTCTATGAAATTCATGAAGCCTTTGCGGCGCAGGTGCTGTGCACTTTGAAGGCATGGGAGAGTGAAGCTTACTGCCGGGACACGCTCGGCTTGGGCGCAGCTCTCGGAACCATTGATCGCAGTCGCATGAATGTAATGGGCAGTTCTCTGGCGCTTGGCCACCCTTTCGCGGCGACTGGTGCGCGCATCATAGCCACCCTGGCCAGTCTTCTGGACCGCCGGGGTTCAGGCCGCGGCCTGATATCAATCTGCACTGCCGGTGGCATGGGCGCCGCCGCAATATTGGAAAAAGCGTGAGGGTAGTGGCGGCACAGTAGAGATTCCCGGCAGATTGATCTAACTAATATTTTTATCTAACTTCCTTGCTGCCACGGCAGACTTTAATTAGTATTCGCGACGCTCTGAGGAATTGCTCTACACCCTCACCGTCGAGCACTTCGCAATGCGAAGCGCTGGCAAGGAAAAGAACTACCATGGACTGGTGACATTTAGGAGAAGCATTACATGAGGAAAACGAACGCATCTGTTGGAAAAAAGTATCTGAGCACTACCACTAATTCAGATCTGCACCCGGAGTAAAGTGGCAGAAAAGCGATAGAAAATCAGGATACTTGCTAGACTGCTCAAGTCCTGCTTCAATCAGGCATGACGCTCGTTTCAATAAGATAACGCAATGGTACTCTGGGAGAGAAAGTCGATGAAAAAGAATAATCGGACAGTTGCAGGCATTACCCTGGGATTTTTCCTGGTGGCACTGGCCAGTATAATGCCCGCTCACGCTCAAACACCGCTGTCACCGCTGGGCGACAAGAACCAGCGCCTGCTGGGCCTTACTACGCCAACTGGCCTGACGGTAATCCCGATCTTCGAAGGTTCTTACGAAAACGAAGATGGCTCGGTCACGTATTCCTTCGGTTACCTGAACCGAAATACTAATGAAGTCGTTGAGACGGCAATCAGTGAAGGCAACTTCATCGAGCCTGCGGAGTACAATGGCGTGCAACCAACCACCTTTCAAACAGGTCGTCATACCGGCGTGTTCACTGTCACAGTACCTGCGTCCGAGCGTGATGGCGAAGTATGGTGGCATATCAAGTCAGGCGAGAACGACATCCTGAAAGTGCCTGGTCGCCGGGGCAGATTGGGCTATACCCTCGACAAGAAGCCGCGTCCTGCGGGATCACTCGCTCCTGTGATCTGGGCAACCGAAGGCGGCCCTAGAGGCAGTGACCCTATGGCCCTGTTCGTGGAGGAAGTCCTGACGGTAAAAGCAGGCGCTCCGGTAACGCTGACTGTCAGCGCTGAAGATCCGTCGGTGCGTGATATGACCGACGACCGTAATGCCAAAGGCATCCCCCTCCGGGCGTACTGGAGCAAGTTCCAGGGCCCGATCGGCGCTGAAGTAACCTTCGAGCGCCACCCATCTTCCCCTGAGCCGGAGCCTGTCACTGAAGCAGCTGCAAGCCGTGGCGCGAAGCCAGCCGGCCCTAACGAAACTAAAATGATCGGAGGCAAAGGCACCGCGAATGTCCTCGCTACCTTCACTCAGCCCGGCGACTACCTCATCCGCACGATGGTCGACAACTGGGAAGCTATCGACAGCACAGAAGCTGACCAGTGCTGCTGGAGTAACATGTACCAGAAAATTACTGTGACCCCTTGAAAATCAGAGGTTTCAGCCGCTAAAATCAGGACAATGAAGGCTCGGGAGCCCAGTAAAGTCAGGGCTCCCGAGCCTTTGTCACAAATCGTTGCATAGAAATCGATGAAGCAGTAGACAAAACGCAGGACGGCGAATTACATTTAGGCCACTGCGTACCCAATTACGAGGAGAACATCATGAGAACAATGCAGTGTTGGAAACAGAAACAGCGCACAGGCAAAGCGATTCTTGGCTTGACTATGCTCGCAGCTCTGGGGCTTACCGCCCAAGTTCAAGCTCAGTCCGGCGCCCTGTCAATTGACGCGGGTCAAGTGACTTATGCTGATCACGTCGCACAGATCATCACTGACAACTGTGTAGTCTGCCACCGCGAAGGCGGTGTTGGACCAATGCAACTCACCAACTTTGAGCAAGTCCGTCCTTGGGCTCCGCTCATTCAGTACCGAGTTGAAAACCGAGAAATGCCCCCTTACGCATACGATCACGGTATCGGTATTCAGGAGCTGCAAGGCGACTGGAGACTGGAGCAGAGCGAGATCGACACAATCGTTGCCTGGGTTCAGCAAGGCGCACCGGAAGGTGATTGGGGCGATCGCAGTCACCCAGTAGCCGATCTTCCCCCAGCAGACGAGTGGACCTTCGCTGCTCAGTTTGGCGCACCAAGTCTGATCCTGGACTCCGCCCCAATCGATGTACCCGCTCTGGGTAACGACATGTGGCACCGTCCATACGTCATGACTGGCTTGACCACTGACCGCTGCATCAAAGCCATTCAAGTGAAGCCGGCTGGTGGCGCCAAAGCCGTTGTACACCACGCCAACTCAAATGTGGAAGTCATGAATGAGGACGGCGAGTACGAAGACTACGGTATGTTCACAGAGTACGCGATGGGCAAGTGGGGCGAGATTGCGCCTGAAGGCGTATGCCGCACTCTGCCAGCCAATGCGCGCATTCGTTGGGACATTCACCTCTTCCCAGGCGGTGTCGGTGCAACAGCTCCTGGCACCATGATCGAAGACAACGTGGTTGAAATCGGCGTATGGCTCCACCCTGAGGGCTTTGAAAACGTAGCCAAGTACAAGCAGGATCTGAAACTGTACAGGCTCAATCAGGGCGAGTTGATTGTTCCTCCGAATGGCACTGCCATGACTCAGGGCTTCCACTCGTTCGACCATCCTGTGCGTATCGACAGCTTCCAGCCACACGGCCACTTGCGTATGCGTCAAGCTTCTCTGGAGATATTCTATCCAGCGACTGGCCGCACTGAGCAGATCAGCCAAGTGTCGAACTGGAGTGCTACTTGGCACCACAGCCATCTGTACGAACAAGATGTTGCTCCGTTGCTCCCAACAGGCGCAGTGATGGTCATCAAGCAGTGGTACGACAACACTGCCAACAACCCGAACAACCCTGATCCAGATTTCTGGGTAGTTGACGGTAGCCGCACTGCAGACGAAATGACGCACGCTTGGATCGCGGTAACTCACCTCGACCAAGCTGGCTTCGACGAAATCGTTGCCCAGCGTGAAGAAGCCAAGCAGCGTTCAGTTGCCGGTCAGTAAGGTATAAACGCGAGCGCCGGGTGGTAAGCCCAGCGCTCAGGTAAAAATAAAAGGGAGGAGGATCAGCAGATCCTTCTCCCTTTTTTCATTGCGATGCACTACCTCACCCCACTAAAACCTAAGACGAAAATGGCGAGCATAAAAAAAGCGAGAGGTTAATTACCCCTCGCTTCCTGTCTCGCATGACTACGAACTCCCTGTAATCCTGGAGCTACTGAACATCTCTGTGATAGGTCAGGTAACCTGTAAACATTTCATCCAAACTCGTCATGCCCGATGCAATCTCTTCCATCGGATCGGGATTAAAGGGATTGGAGACAGAGTTATCGAAAGCTCCTGTCACCATCACACGACTCCCAGCAGGCACTCTTACCGGGGTCTCCAACACGTAATGCGGCTGCCAGGCGTAGTTATAGGCAGGAATACTGAGAATGTCCTCCCTGCTGCCATCCGGGCGCTCGACAGTGAACTTCACATTCTTGCAACGCTCATTCATGCGGGCTCTTACTCCGGTAATAATGACATTCTCATCGAACACATGCTCTGCCTGCATCGGGATGTCGTTAGCATCGGCCGGCAGAACAAACTGTGTTGATACAGTCTGCACCAGCCTCTCCTGCAACTCCCCGTCGCCCTTGTCGGCAAAGTACAGCCCGATCTCGGTGATGCTGTTCAGCTCTGCACCCATGCCGACATACTGAAACTGCATCGACAGCTTGTGCCCCTTGGGAATCAATAAACCTGAGCCTTCGGCAAACTCAGCCACAATAGCTCTGCCCGGCGAATAACTCTCCAGGAATCGACGCGTGGTGTGGGTGCTGGTGCGCTCCGCGCCCCAGAAATCTTCGCCAGGGGCCGTCACATAGGCTACCATCTGGTGCAATGCACCGTTGCCAGTCGGCTGGTATTGCACGGCACGCACCCAGGTATCTTCGGTAAATGGCAGCTCCATTTCCAGATAGACATCCTCAAGGATACCGTTGACCGGGACCTTTTGCAGAGGCGTGGCAAGAATAAGATCGGGCTGACCAAGGAGCCAAGGCTGAGTTTCCTCAAACTTGAGCTCCGCCAGCGGATCAATCGGGCCATCACCGCGCGGACCGCCGGCATTGATCCAATTAACGACGATCCGGATGTCTTCCGTGGAAAGATAGCGGGCAGTGGTTGAATGACCAATATCTGGATCTATCTGGGCAGGAGGCATCCGTTTGTTGAGGATTACCTCCTTGATCATGGGTGACCAGCCCAACAGCGACACATGCCTGTCCATAGCGAATGGGCCAGCGCCCCACTGCCGATGACACTCGACGCAATTTTCGATGATGATGGGCGCCACTTCTGTAGAGTAGTCTGGCACCTTCTCCTTGTGTGCATCGCGTACAGCAAAACTGAGCGCACAACCATCGCCAGTACTGGTCTTGACCGTGTCACGTAAAGGTCCGGCCAGGAGCCCAGCCAACGTCTGGTCCAGCTCGCTGCCAACGGCGCCGCTGTAGAACAGCGACATCCGATCGGGATTCAGCACCCGTACTTCACCCGCCACTGATAAACCAAGTGCCGCCGATATCAACTGCCCGTTGTCCTGCAGTACTGGCATTCCAACATCAAGAGCAGCTAGCTCAGCGCGTCCACGACCCTGCGAGTCGATCAGCAAAAACTCGATGCCCTGCTCGGCATAACGTTCATGCAGAGCCTTGTAGTCCGCCACCAATCTGCCCATATTCTGACAAGTTGCCGCATACGACATCAGCACGACCGCCTGCCGATGTTGATAACGACTCAATTGATGAAACTTGCCATCACTGTCCATCAACGCAAAATCGCCGGTGCGATCCAGTGCCGCATGACCATTCGCGGCAAGGCCGAGCATGACGCTGAAACTGAGGAGCTTGACTCTGGTATTCACAATATTACTGCCTCGGAAATATGGCGTTACAGCATCGGGTAGTTACTGACGTGTCCCTGCTCAGTGGCAACCCTTGAGCGATTGCGCTCAGACTGTTCCATTCCACCCAGAGCCGGGCCGCCTTGATTGAAAATGCCGCCCCGCAATACGAACGTTAGATAGTTCATCTCGTTATCAAGATACTCGTCCTTGTCCGTAAACTGCGCCAGCATTTCCTCAATGGCAGCACCGCGATCGGAAACATTCGGATACGCAAGCACATCGCCAATCACGACTTTTAGCGCCGAAATGTTGTCCAGTACATACGCTGCACCGGGGTGGAAGCTATAGAGGTTCGGCGCAATCGCCGGCATGGTGGGAATATCCGTCGGCAACGAAATCATGCTGCCGTGGGCACGGGCAATCTTGTCGATATAAATATCGGCCACACCCTGCATGCCTGCCTCCAGGTCAGCATCGCTGGCAGCAGTCAGAGTGATCTCCAGCATTGCCAGTTGCATCCACTGAGAGGCCCAGGTCATACCGCTCAACTGTGGAAACCCGACACGGAACGCATAGGCATAGGGATGCTCTGAAAGAAGATCCGGAGACTTGGGAGCGGCCGCCACAGACATCTCGTCGTCGCTCAGGTACTCAGCAAGTGCCTCATCAACTGCGGTGTGTTTGTCATAGATGGAGTTATCAAGATATATCTCCATCAAGGTGTCTGCAAACTCACGTCCCCTAGTCAGCACGGCAATCGCTTTAGGAGGGATGCTGCCATTGGCCTCCATCAGTCTCTGGACCTCCTGTTCGCTGAATTCGCTACGCACCATTGCCTGCAGGCCCGGCGTGGCACGGCTTTCAAACAGACGATGTGGGCCAAGCATGGCGAGGTGATTGGCAGATGTGTGGTAGTGCGAATACTTCGCCTCGGCCAGTTCGACTATGGCGTCCAGCAACAATCCTTTTCCTATCTCAGCCTCAGGTGACTGATTGGTCAGCGCCACTTCATCAAAAACGGCGGCCTGCAGCACTTCAGAGACATTGAGGTAATTGGCCAGCTCGGGAAACCGGCTTCGCAGTAAAGAATCACTGGATTGAGCCTGCAGCGAGGCGGGCATGACTAGACCGGCACATACGACTACCGGCAGGATTTTTTGCAACGCTTTTCTGAACATTCTGAACTCCGTTATAGGGAGAGTTGATACGGTATTCCGTTTCCCGAGCTTTCTAATTTCATGGGCGGTCGCGGACCGCCTCCGCGAATCGGCCGGGGGCTGAGTGAAGGATAAAAGCCTCTGTCATGGAAGTCCATCCTGTAAATGTGTCAATTTATAAGGAATTTTTCACCCTTGTATTTCTCTACCGGCAAAAAGCCGGGAATAATCAAAGGGAGCGGCGCGGAACCCAGAAAACGTATCAGATCTGCGTGGTATTGATCAGGAAATTCGAAATCTGGATTGTGCCCGATACCGGAGTACGAAATCAGTTCGGCATTCGGGATAGACTCCGCGACTTGCTCAGCCAGCGCTGAGTGGGGACGACTTTCGATTTCACATCGGGACTAGGAAAAAAAGCGCGAGCACATCATTGGAAAATTGGTGGAGGAATATCCCTATAAGGCATCACGACGACTGGCGTCGTCATGCCCTTTGGATAGAGGTGGACCTCTGGGGCCTAAGGTTTCACCAGGCTCATACCGATCTTGAGAATGCGTCCGTGATCCATTTCGGCCGCCGACCAGATGAAGCCATGCCAGCTGATCTGGTCACCAACGACTGGATTGCCGCCCATTTTCTGGGTGAAGAATTCTCCAATAGCCAACTCGCCATCACAGTCCTGCAGAGACAGTCCGTAGATTGGCGCCAGATCCCGTAACCTGGCGTTAGCATCGAGAATAAAGTCTCCGAAAAACCAGGCATCCGCAGCTGAAGAAGGCGCGTGACTGAACAACTTGCCCAACGCTGGCAGATCATGTTCGTGGCCAATGATACAAAGAATGTCGTCGGCCAGCAGCGTGGTACTGCCACTGGGATGCAACAGCTCCCGCCCCCTGAACAAAGCGGCGATGCGTGTACCTTCCGGCATGCTTAGCCGCCGCAACTCGGTATTGATGCACCACTGCTCAGAGCCGAGACTATAGACGAACATCTCCCACTGGCTGGTCGGGTGAATCTCAAGTCCAGATCGGGAGATCGGGGTCGGCTGGGGGGGTACCTCGACTCTAGCGAGCCGGGCCGCCATCGCCAGCGACCCGCCCTGTAGCAATAAAGACACCAGCACTATGAAGAAGGTCACGTTGAAGAATAGTTGCGCCGAGGGTAAACCCGCCATGATCGGATACACAGCCAGAATGACCGGCACCGCACCACGCAACCCCACCCAGGAGATGAACCAGCGTTCGCGATTTTTGAAACGGCTGAAAGGCAGCAGGCTCATCCACACTGCCAACGGCCTGACCATGACGATCAGCCAGATTGCCAGTAAAAGACTGGGCAGCGCGATTGGCAACAATTGACTGGGTGTCAGCAATAACCCAAGTACAATGAACATCCCGATCTGGCTGATCCACGTCAGGCCGTCAAACACACTCAGGATGGAGGAACGGCTGCGGATCGGATTATTTCCAAGGAGCAGGCCGCACAAATAAATCGCCAGGATGCCACTGCCACCCAGCATGTTGGTAAACGCGTAGATCAATAGACCGCCACTGACACCAAGCAATGGGTACAGGCCGCTTTCCAGCTTTGTGCGATTGATCACCTGCAGCAACAGCCAGCCCCCTGCAAGCCCCAGTAGGGAACCGAGACCGAACTGCTGCACCACACTGACCAGCAGGAACCATCCAGACGTATCCTCTTCCGATGCCAGAATAGCAATGAGGGTGACGGTCAGAAACACGGCCATAGGGTCATTGCTACCGGACTCGATCTCCAGCGTCGCTCTGACCCTTTGGTTGATGCTGCGCGGGCCCAGCAACGAGAATACTGCCGCCGCGTCCGTGGAGCCCACGATGGCACCGATCAGAAGTCCCTCCAGCAGACTCAGCTCAAAGAGCCAGGCAGCCATGGCCCCGGTGAGCACGGCAGTCAGTATGACGCCCACAGTCGCTAGAGAAAGAGCAGGCCAGAGAGCAACCTTGAAAGTCTCTGCCCGAGTGCGCATGCCGCCATCGAGCAGAATGATGGCAAGCGCCAGGTTACTGGCCATATAGGCGAGCGAATAGTCATTGAAGAGGATGCCCCCGATACCATCCTCGCCGGCCAGCATTCCCACGCCGAGGAAGATCAGCAGAATGGGGATTCCCAGGCGGGAAGAGAGTGCGCTCATCAACACGCTGAAACCTACCAAAACCGCGCCGATGAGGAAAAAATTGTTAATCGTTATCGCGTCCATTCAACCACTCCAGCATGCTTCAGCTTTCATTGTGCCCCACGGAAGCGACTTCCAACAAGCTCACAGAGTGGTCTACCTTTTATTCCCCAGTCTTCTCCTCAAACTCCTCCTTAAACCTCGCTAACCCACTTGCCAACTATCTTGCCCATTACGCGCTCCGCGGTCGTGCGCAGCCCCAGGCTACCCGCCGAGCACCACAATCGATGAGAAACCGGGCCAGAAGTCGTCAATCGAAAGTTGAAACCCCTTCATGCGCAAGCGCGTTAGTGCCGCCACGGGAATGTTGAGATCCTGCATGGCGCTGGCCCCTGCAACCTCAAAAATAATGCGCTGGGGATCCAGCGAATAGGGCTGACAAGGCGCGAGGACCTTGCCCACGAGATGGCGGGGCGCGATATTAATGGAGAGTGAGATCTCCGAGGCCGGGAAATGGGTCCCAAACCAGCTGACGGATTGTCCGAAGACTCCCATCATCAACTGTTTGCTCGCCAGCTCCAGCGCCCGCTCCAACTCAACCGTCCAGACATGCGTGGGTTGTCACGAGCCCAAATGCAGTAAGAAATCCTAGGCACTGGATATCGAGCGCCACGGCTTCGCAGCTCGCTCGGCTATCAACGCGATATTCCTGCCCACCCCGGGAGCATCATCAAGCATCTACAGACGACGCAGCGAAGCTGACATATGAGGGTTGTCCAATTGGCCCATTAAATTGACAGCCGGAGCTTCGCTGCCGAGAAGTGCGAACGCAATCCGACCGGAATGCGTGCGTAGCACTTAGGTTATCTATGGTCTTTGGTTGAACGCCGTATTCACATCTAGCTTGAAGAAACTCCAAGATCAATTCACTTCCAAAAATATTCGCTTCATCTCCAAAAGTGCGTGCAGCAACGCTGGCATCACGCCCCAAAAGGGTGCCGAAGGATAATCGTCTCTTCACGATCGGGTCCAGTGGAGATGATGTCCACTGGCGCTTCGATGATCTTTTCAATGTAACGAATGTAGGCCAGCGCGTTCTTGGGCAACTGATCCAGGTTCTTAACCCCTACCGTCGACTCGCTCCAGCCCGGCAACTCGACGTAGACTGGCTCGAGCTTCTCGTAACTGTCCATGTTCATCAGACTGGAAGAAGTATCGGGATCAATCCCTTTGTAGCCCGTACAGACCTTGATGGTTTCAATGCCATCGAGCACATCCAGTTTGGTCAGACAGATACCGGACACGCTGTTGATTCTGATCGCCAGACGAACGGCAGCGGCATCAAACCAGCCGCAGCGGCGGTCACGACCAGTCGTCGCACCCTTCTCTTTACCCACGGCAGCAAGATGCTTGCCGGTGCTGTCGAACAACTCAGTCGGAAACGGGCCGGAACCGACTCGGGTTGTGTAGGCCTTGGTAATGCCCAGGACATAGTCAAGATAGAGCGGACCATAACCGCTGCCCGTCGCCGTTCCCCCGGCGGTGGTGTTGGAAGATGTCACGTAGGGGTAGGTGCCGTGATCGATATCCAGGAGCGAACCCTGGGCTCCTTCAAACAGGATGTTGTCATCCGCCTTGCGATGGCCATGCAGAATCTCGATGGTGTCGCTGACCATTGGCTTGATCTGCTCACCCAGTGCAAGACTCTGCTCCAGCGTAAGCTCGTAATCCACCTCGTCCGCACCGTAATAGTTCTTGAGCATGAAGTTGTGGTATTCCATAACCTCTTTCAGTCGTGTCGAAAAATGAGTGGCATTGAACAGCTCGCTGACACGGATACCGCGACGAGCGACTTTGTCCTCATACGCCGGTCCGATGCCGCGCCCGGTAGTGCCTATTTTCTCGCTGCCAAGGCGGCGTTCGCGGGCCTGATCCAGCGCAGCGTGCGAGGGCAAAATCAATGGGCAGGACGCGCTGATCTTCAGCTTGGGACGCACCGAGATATGGCGCTCTTCGAGACGCGTGATCTCATTGATCAGCGCCTCCATGCTCAGGACCACGCCGTTACCGATCACGCAGGTGACATTGTCTCGCAGGATGCCGGAAGGCAGCAGGTGCAGCACGGTCTTCTCGCCGTTGATGACCAGCGTGTGCCCGGCGTTGTGACCGCCTTGAAAGCGCGCAACAACAGCAACCTGCTCAGTCAGCAGATCCACTATCTTGCCCTTGCCCTCATCGCCCCACTGGGTTCCCAATACAACAACACTTCTGCCCATTGCGCTCATCTCTCGTAATAATTCATTCACTTAATTCGCCACGCCCTGCTGCGGGCGCGAATCTGTTCAGTCTCTCAAGAACTACCGGGGTTCCTGTCAACCCAATTCCTGCACCAGCCACTGTCCATTGAGCCGCGTTATTCTTCTGCGACAGCCATGTACGGCGTGTGCCGGCTCTTCATCGGCGGCAAGATCCACGACTACTCGCTCTCCATCCCGCCGCAATTGCACGATCAGATTCGCCAACGCTAGGTCTTCACTGCAGGGTGCCGATATGGCTTTGATGGTGTCGAACTGAGTCTGGCTCAGTCGGGCAATGACCTTGAGATCAGAGTCAAATCCCGAGGCTGGACGCGCCCGCCCGAACACCTGCCCTATGTCGTCGTAGCGGCCGCCTTGGGCAACGGCTCGGCCATAACCGGGCGTGTAAGCCGCAAACACAATGCCGGTGTGGTATTCATAACCGCGCAGCTCACACAGATCGAAACCGAGGCTTATAGAAGGCAGACGTTTCTTGACTCCCAGTGCAATAGCTTCGAGCTCTGCGAGCTCCTTGCGTACGCTGCTGGGCGCAGTGCCAAAGGTGTCCAATGCCTGTGTCAATACTGACTCGTCGCCACTCAACCTGGAAAGTTCACGCAGCATCCTGCGGATATCGTCATCGTCCACATGGCTGTCCAGCAGGTAGTCGATTTCCTCGAAAGCCTTGCGTTGCAGGGCATCAAACAATTCCTTCTCACTGTCGACGGAAAGCTGCGCGGCGCGGACCAGGCTGCGGAAAATTCCAACGTGACCCAACACAATATGAATTTGGCCAATCCGGGCGGTATCCATCGTTTCGTGCATTAGGCAGATCAATTCGATGTCGCAACCAACCCCCGCATGTCCAAAGAGCTCGGCGCCGATCCGAATCGGCACCCGCGAGGCAAGCAAGCCTCGCGGCTTGGTGTGCAGCACATGATCGGCATAGCACAACCGCACCGGCCCCTCGCGGTTGGCATCGCCCTGTCTGGCAAGGCAATGCGCGTCAATGCGGGCAACTTGCGGTGTGATGTCGGCGCGCACGCCCATCATGCGTCCGGTCAGTTGATCGGTAATCTTGAATGTATGCAGATCCAGATCGTGAGAGGAACCAACCAACAGTGAATCGAGGTATTCGATGAGCGGGGTGATGACCAGTTCGTAGCCCCAACTGGAATAGAGATCGAGAAGCTGGCGTCGAAAGGACTCCAGACGGAACGCCTCGGGCGGCAATATCTCCTCCACCCCTTCGGGCAGTAACCATCGATCACTCGCAGCCATCTTTGAACCCTGCACCCTGTCTCTTGAAAAGTCTGTCTATTGAACAATCTGTTTCGCCTGCACCGGGACATCAACAGTGCTTCCTGCCCTACGGACAAGCCGACCCAATATTGTCCACCCTGCAGACGGCAAAAGACCAGCAGTAAAATAATTCACTGCTGGTCTCATAACGCATTTTGCTTACTGAACGTCGCTGCCACGCAGGTACTTGAAGTACTCACTGTCAGGGTCTACCAACAGAACATCGCCCTTGTTGGAGAAGCTCTCCTGGTAGGAATTCAGACTGCGTGTGAAGGCATAGAATTCCTCGTTTTTTGTGTAGGCTCCAGCGTAGGTGGCGGCTGCCAGGGCATCACCCTCACCGCGAATGCGCTCGGCGTCTCTGTAAGCTTCCACAAGCAGCACGGCCTCCTGTCTATCAGCGTCGGCTTCGATGCCGATGGCCAGCTCATTCCCGCGTGATCGCAGCTGCTGCGCCTCACGCTGCCGTTCGGAGGTCATCCGCTGGTAGACAGAGGAACGCACATCCAACGGCAGTTCAATCTGCTTGACCCGCACGTCAATGACCTCGATTCCGTACTCTTCCGCCGTCGATAGGTTCAGCTCCCGGGTCAACTCCTCCATCAGAAGGTCGCGCTGACCGGAGACCACTTCCTGCAGGTCTCGCTCACCGAATTTGTTGCGCAAACCATCGTTGATACGCTGGGCAAGCAGGTTGCTTGTACGCGACTCCTCACCGGAAGTTGCCGTGTAGTATTTCTGCACATCGACGATGCGCCACTTGGCGAACGAGTCCACTACCAGCGCTTTTTGCTCCAGCGTTAGATAACGCTGAGCATCGGCCGTCACGGTCAGGACACGGGCATCAAACTTTCTGACGGTGTTCACCCATGGCATTTTGAAATGCAGCCCGGGCTCCAGATCCGCTCGCTCTACTGTACCGAATCTCAGCAGAATGGCGCGTTCCGTCTCCTTCACCACAAACACGGAATTGGCACCACCGACGACCACCAGAAACAGGATCAAACCTGCCATCATGTTCTTCATTATCGACCTCCTCGCTCGGGAGTTGTCTGCACACGCGCACTATCAGCGGTCGTGGCCTCCAATTCTCTGGTAACCTGATCGGACAGCTCGCGCAGCTGCTGAGCTGTCACCTGCGCAGTCCCTGCCGCACGGTTCGCCTCGCTCTGTTCAATGATCTTGTCCAGCGGCACATAGAACATGTTGTTGCCACCTTCGACATCGATCAGCACTTTACTGCTGTTGCTCATCACAGCCTGCATGGCGTCTATATAGAGGCGCTCACGGGTGACTGCCGGCGCCTTTTCATACTCCGCAAGCAGCTGTTCGAAACGTGACGCCTCACCATCAGCACGGGCAATCACCTGATCACGATAAGCATTGGCCTGCTCGATGATGCGTTGCGCCTCACCTCGGGCCACAGGAATGACGCGGTTGGCGTAGGCTAGCGCCTCGTTCTGCACGCGCTGCTCATCCTCTCGGGCCTTGATCACGTCATCGAAGGCACCTTGCACGGCATCGGGCGGCTGCGCGTTGCGCACAGTCACTTGAGAAATCATGAGCCCAGAATCATAGGTATCCATATATCGCTGCAGCCTCTCACGAACCTCGGCCGCTACATCGGCACGGCCCTGAGTCAGCACACGGTCCATAGTGGTGCCGCCCACGACATGGCGAATCGCCGACTCGGCTGCATGGTCGAGGCTCAATTCGGGATCGCGGACCACCATGACAAATTTCACAGGATCCTGAATCAGGTACTGCACATCCATGGAAACGTTGACGATATTCTCGTCAGTGGTCAGCATGTCTTTCGAGTAGGAGCGAGTGTTCACGCGCGAGACATTGATCTTCTGCACAGCGTCCATCCCTGGCGCGTTCCAGCGCAGGCCCGGCATGACGACTTCTTCACGTAGGGCACCGAAACGCATAACAACACCACGCTCGGATTCGTCTACTGTATAGAAACCAAGCGCAGCCCAAATCACCGCGAAGATGACGACGATGACACCGAAAAGTCCTGAGGAAACAGCAGCACTTGCTCCTGAGCCGCCATTTGAGCCGCCACCTGAACTTCCGCCTGTTCCACCACCGGATTTATTGCCGGCACCGAACAGGCTATTGAGTTTGCGGGTGATGCTCTTGATCACCTCATCCAGGTCGGGAGGGCCCTGATCTCCACCCCGACGCCCGTCGCCGCCCCAGGGGTCTTTATCATTACCTTTATTTCCAGGTTCATTCCAAGCCATCGGCTTCTCCATACCCCAAAGAAAATACGGGGTGATTTTAACGAATTATTGATGATTAACCCAGCACTTATCCTGTCGTTCAGCCCCCGCATCAGCACGGGACAAACGGAGCAATCGAGCACTGACAGGAGTCACGCGCTTAGACCCAGATCGTCGGGAGTGATCCCTTCGTCCTGTAGAAGACGTTCAAAATCATGGCGCGGCAAGCTGATTGTCATGCTCACCGCACCACTGTCATCTGTCGTCTCATGGCGCACGGCCCCTTTGGCATAGAGTTTTGCTCTCAGCCGGCCATGGCCTGGCAACAACTGCAGGGTGCGCTGAACAACATCCTCGCCCAACAGTTCACTGATCGCCGACAGCAACATATCGATACCCGTGCCGGTTCTGGCAGAGAGCCATATCCGCACCGGTTTGCCTGCCTCGTTTCGCTCCAGCATCGGTTGTCTGTCCGGCAACAGATCGATCTTGTTATAGACCAGCAGACAAGGGACCTGATCGGCGCCGATTTCTGTCAACACCTCGTTGACCTGCCCGGTCAGATACTCGTGATTTTCATTGGCAGCATCGATGACTTGCAGCAGGAGGGCTGCCTGAGTGGTTTCCTCCAGCGTCGCTCGGAAGGCTTCCACCAATTTATGAGGAAGGTGACTGATGAACCCGACGGTGTCCGCGAGAACAGCTCCTCCGAAATTCGGCAGTTCGATACGACGAAGCGTCGAGTCCAGTGTGGCAAACAGTTGATCGGCGGCATAAGCACTTTCACCAGCCATGGCATTGAATAGCGATGACTTGCCGGCATTAGTGTAGCCCACCAGGGACACTGTCGGAATATCTGCGCGCTTACGGGAGCGTCGCCCCTGCTCGCGCTGGGCGCGCACCTTGAGCAGGCTCTTGTTGATGTTCTTGATCCGCTGGCGAATCATGCGCTGGTCGAGCTCCAGCTGCGTCTCGCCTGCGCCCTTGAGACCGATACCACCCTTCTGACGATCCAGGTGGGTCCAGCCTCTCTTGAGACGAGTCACGGAATGTTCGAGCTGTGCCAACTCCACCTGCAGCTTGCCTTCATAGCTGCGGGCCCGCTGCGCGAAAATATCCAGAATTACACCAGTGCGATCCAGCACTCGGCACTCCAGCCGTTTCTCGATGTTACGCTCCTGGCTGGGCGTCAACGCATGGTTGAAGAGCACAAGCTGCGCCTGATGCTCCTTGACCGCAGCAGCTATCTCATCAAGCTTCCCTGATCCGACAAAGTGCCCGGCATAAGGGCGTTTGCGAGTGCCTTTTATAAAACAGACAGGAACGGCGCCCGCAGAAAGCACCAATTCTTCAAATTCGAGGGGATCTTCCTGTTCATGCTCCGCTTCCAGAGCAATGTGCACGAGGATTGCGGTTTCACCGCGTTCAGGCCGTTCAAAGAACAAAAATCAACCTCACGTCAGGCAACATTTCCTGCCGCAGTTTCATCGTCGTCCAGCTGAAACTCTCCCGAACTCTGTGTCGGAATTTTCACTGAGCGCGCCGGGACAACCGTGGATATGGCGTGTTTGTAGACCATCTGATTCACGGCGTTTTTCAGCAGAATCACGAACTGGTCGAATGACTCAATCTGTCCCTGCAGCTTGATGCCGCTCACGAGATAGATAGACACGGGAATACGCTCCTTGCGAAGCACGTTCAAGAAAGGGTCTTGTAGCGAATGCCCCTTTGACATTTACTCTCTCCTTAACAATTAAAATGGAGCTGGAAATACCCAGCAATTTTCTTCCAGACAGACACTATATTGTGATCCGCTCAATTGATTTCAAGACCATATCCAATGTTTCGGGGTTCTCACTGTCAAAGTTCTGCAGTTTTTCCCAGCTGCGCAGCCAAGTGACCTGCCTTTTCGCCAGCTGTCGGGTGGCAATAATACCCCTTTCCAGCATTGCATCAAAGCTCAATTCACCCGCGATGTACTGCCATATCTGACGATAACCGACCGAGCGCATGGAGGGCATGGACAGATTCAGATCACCTCGACGCATCAGCGCTTCTACTTCCGCAACGAAACCGTCCGCCACCATCTGACGAAAACGCAACGCAATCTTGTGGTGGATTACGTTGCGGAGACCCGGCTGGATCGCAAAAAAGTGCAGATCAAATGGAATTGAATTTTCCAAACTTTGTGCAGGCTCTTCGCGATGGAGTTCAGTCATCGTCCGACCTGAAATCAAATAGACCTCCAGAGCCCGCTGCAACCGCTGTGGATCGTTAGGATGAATGCGCGCCGCCGCATGCGGATCTACCGCAGCCAATCGACTATGAACCGCCGCCCAGCCTTGCGTCTCGGCGATTTCGAGAATCTGTTGTCGTATCGAAGGATCGGCCGCCGGCATAGTGGCCATTCCGTCACGCAGCGCCTTGAAATACATCATGGTGCCTCCGACAAGTAGCGGAATTCTGCCGCTATCGCGGATGCTGATCATCTCGCGCAGCACATCGCTGCGAAACTGTGACACCGAATACGCTTGGGCGGGATCGAGGATATCAATCAACCGGTGCGGGGCTCTTAACAGCGTCTGTGCATTGGGTTTGCCGGTGCCAATATTCATGTCACGATAGATCTGCGCGGAGTCTACATTGATGATTTCGCACGGCAGCCTCTGCACCAGTTCTATCGCCAGACTCGTCTTACCCGACGCGGTCGGCCCCATAAGACAAATGACAGGCGTTCGCTGCCCCGGGGTCGGGAGCGAAGCATCATGGCCAGAGGCGAACAGGGCAGACATCAGTGGCGGACTCGAATTGAACAGGAAACACAGGATACCAGAAGCAGCCCGGGGCGTTGATCATCAATGCTGCCACCTGCTGGCACCTCGGGTGAAATCCCATTGGAGACTGGTATACTGCGCGCCGACCATCAAGGCCTGCAGGTATACATGAGCGACAAACCAATAGGTGTTTTCGACTCCGGCATCGGAGGTCTATCCACTCTTCGGGAACTGCGCAGGCAATTACCACAGGAGCACTTCCTGTATGTCGCCGATCTCGCCTGGTCCCCCTATGGCAACAAACCCATCGCATTGCTGCAGAAACGTGCAGCACACATCAGCGATTTTCTCGTGCTACAGCAAGCCAAGGCGATTGTGATTGCCTGCAATACCGCCACAGCAGCCGCCGTGCACCTACTGCGGGAACGCTATACGTTGCCAATAATCGGAGTTGAGCCTGGCATCAAACCGGCAATCAAACAAACCCTATCAGGGGTGGTTGGTATTCTTGCCACCCAGAGAACCATCGACAGTGAAAAATTCAGCACGCTGGTAAGTCAGTTCAGCAATAACGCGGACATCATCCTGCAGCCATGCCCTGGTCTCGCGGAAGCCATCGACGAGGGGCAGCATCAATCGGCATTACGTGCGCAATTATTGCGGTACTTCATCGCACCACTGCTGGAACGCGGCGCCGACACTCTGGTGCTTGGCTGCACGCACTATCCGCTGATCATGGAGGAAATACGCCAGATTCTGGTAGAACTGAGACACGCGAACGTGCAATTGGTTGATACCAGTGAAGCGATCGCTAGGCAGGTGATCAGACAGCTGGAGCGCAATCAGTCGCTGAATCCGGACAGCGCCAGCGGCTCTGTGCAGTTCTTCAGCACTGACATTGCCTCTGCGGAAAATTCCGAACAACGCGCGCGAGTATTGAGTGACGTCTTCTCATATTACTGGGGTGAAGCCATCAGCGTGGCCGGGCTCCCAGGTTGACTTCATCGTGACCATACCGATCGCCTTATGACACTGAACTATTGGCCACGCAGAAACAGCTTGTCCAATTGGTCCAGGCTCTGCAGTACCCAGGTCGGTCGGCCATGGTTGCACTGACCGCTGCGTTCGGTTCTTTCCATGTCGCGCAATAGCGCATTCATCTCCGCAATGCTCAATTGCCGATTGGCTCTGACCGAGCCATGACAGGCCATCGTCGCCAGCAGCTCATCCTGATAATTGCGGATCCGCTCACTGCTCCCATGTTCGAGGACATCGGACAGCACATCCCTAACCAGTTGCTCGATATTGGCTCCAGCCAGAATCGCCGGAATCTGTCGCACCACGATCGACTCCGCCGCCACGCGCTCAATCCCCACGCCGAGCGCCAGCAGCGCGTCAGCCTGTTGCTCGGCGCAGTCGGCTTCGGCCTGACTGACGGCGATGGAAAGTGGCACCAGGAGCGGCTGCGCCTTAATCCCTTCGCTCTGGCTGGCGTTCTTCATATGCTCATAGGTGATGCGCTCATGAGCCGCGTGCATGTCAACGATAATCAGCCCCTGCAGGTTCTGTGCGAGAATATAGACCCCATGCAGCTGAGCGATGGCAAAACCCAGAGGGGGCACGTCGTCCTCACTCTGCAGTCGCGCATACGCCGCCATCTGCTCCGCCACCTTCTGCTGATTGACCTGACCGGAGTAGCCGGAATTGGAAGCGGAAAATTGACCAGATTGTGTGGAAGGCTGCGCAAATGACTGAGGGTAAACCGCAGCAGAACCAGGCGCAAAACTGATGCGCTCCTGCCCAGAAAAATCACCGGTAAGTTCAGCACTCCGTTCGACCATGGCAGTACCGGCAGCTACCGTCTCATTCTGTCCCCCAAGACGATCCTGCGGACGCACACCCGCTAGAGCCTTGTGCAACGCGCGAAACAGAAAGTCATGCACCAGTCGACTGTCTCGAAAGCGCACCTCATGCTTGGTAGGATGCACATTCACGTCCACCAGCGAAGGTTGCAATTCGAGATAGAGCACAAAGGCCGGATGCCGCCCGTGAAAGAGCACATCCTGATACGCCTGCTTGACGGCATGACTGACCAGCTTGTCGCGGATGATGCGCCCGTTCACGTAGAAGTATTGCAGATCCGCCTGACTGCGCGAAAATGTTGGCAGACTGACCCAGCCCCACAGACGCAGACCTGAGGCTTCGATGTCGATATGGATCGAGCTTTCCACAAATGCTGGGCCAGCCACGAGTGCCACACGCCGCTGCTTTTCCTGCGCACTACCGGCCGCATGCAGATGCTGGACGACACGCTGATTATGCCGCAGACTGAATCCGACATCGAAGCGGCTTAACGCGAGTCGCTTCACTACTTCTTCGAGACGATCGAACTCGGTTTTCTCCGTACGCAGAAATTTCTTGCGCGCAGGTGTATTAAAAAAGAGATCGCGCACCTCTACCGTGGTGCCTTGCGGATGCGCGGCAGGAGTAATCGCGGTGCTCATCTCCTGTCCCTCGGCCTCGACCCGCCATGCCGTCTCATCAGTGGCAATCTGTGCCCGTGAAATCAGCTCCAGACGCGACACCGAACAGATACTGGCAAGCGCCTCTCCGCGAAACCCGAGACTGACAATATTTTCCAGATCATCGAGGTTGGCGATCTTGCTGGTGGCATGCCGGCTCAGCGCCAGCCCGAGATCATCCTTGACGATACCGACGCCATTGTCGCGAATACGGATGAGCTTGCTGCCGCCCTGTTCGATATCGATCTCGATGCGGTCGGCACCGGCATCCAGGCTGTTTTCCAGCAACTCTTTGACGACGGAGGCGGGTCGCTCAACGACCTCTCCTGCGGCTATCTGGTTGGCCAGGCGCTGACTGAGTAGGGCAATGCGTGTCATGGTGGTTGTCATCAGGGGGGAGGTATCTTCAGAATCTGGCCGACGTGGATTACATCATTGCGCAGATCATTGGCATTGCGCAGGCTGGCGAGACTGACGCGATAACGCACAGCGATTCCCGAGAGGGTCTCACCCGTAACGGTCTTGTGCTCCATGGGCAGGGGTTCCAGCAGGGTGCTCAAACCGGCCCCTGGAATGGTCAACTCCTGTCCCAGCTTAATCACGTCATCGCGCAGATCGTTAGCCTCCTTCAATTCCCTGATCGACACCCCATAGCGCTGGGCGATCATCGAAATACTGTCCCCGCGCGCCACCACATGACTGCCGCCCGCAGCCGTCCCCACCAGGGTCGGGGTAATGTTGTTGGCCTTCTGCCACGCTACCAAGGTATCTTCCGGCGGGCGGTCATAGAAATAGCGCATGACTCCCTGCACGATACCATCGGCCAGGCGGCGCTGATAACTGCCGGAATTGAGCTGACGAGCCTCATCAGGGTTGGAGAGATAGCCAGTCTCGATCAACAACGACGGAATATCGGGTGAACGCAGCACCCAGAGATTGCCCTGCTGAGTCTTGTCGCGACGCAGTGTCGCCACCGAACTCAGCGAGTTCAGGATGTAGGAGCCGGCCGCGACGCTCTGCTCTATGCTCCAAGCCATCGATAAGTCGAGTAGCGTGCGCGCAAGGTCGTCCTCAATATCACGCAGGCTGGTGTCGCCCGCGACGCCCCCCAGCAGGTCTGCACTGTTTTCCTTCTCGGCAACTCGGCGCACGTTTTCGTCTTCGGCGATGCGTTCGGAGAGCGCATACACCGTGACTCCTTCAGCACGGGTGGTGCTGAAAGAATCCGCGTGAATCGATAGGAAGATGTCGGCACGATTCTGTCGAGCGATCTGCGGTCGGCGCTGCAGCTGCAAAGAGTAATCCCCGTCACGCACCAGCACTGGCTGATAGCCTGGCACCGACTCCAGCCGATCATAGAGAGCCCTGGCGATGGCCAGTGCCACGTCTTTTTCACGTATGCGTTTGTCGTAGCCGAGAGCACCTGGATCTTCACCGCCGTGGCCAGCATCGATGGCGACGATGATATCGCGCTGCAGCGCCTCGCCCGGTCGCTCCTCCATTTGCAGATCAGGCACGGCGGGGACTACTCCAGCGTCATACAGATCCACCACCAATCGGTCTTTTAGCTCGCCATTGGCGGCCAGCATGAAGCTGCTGGGATTCACTCCTTTGGTGAGATCCAGCACGATTCGCAGATCGACGTCGGCACGCTTGCCACTGCGCATGCCAGTCACGGGACTGTCCTTGAAATCCAGCCCGGACAGATTCGTCTTCATCTCGACACCGGACAGATCGATGACTACACGATTAGGATTTTCGAGGACGAATACGCTGTACTGGACCTGACGATCCAGATCGAATACGACGCGCGTATAGTCAGGGGCACGCCACAGACGCACCTCCTGTACCTCGGCTGCGTGCAGCGCGGGCGCGTATAACCCGGCAGAGAACAACAGCACGATCAGCACCATGGCGAAACGGCGCAAGGCTGTTCTGTTGGGTGTGGCAGTCAATTTCATGCTTAGTCGATCCCGGTCTGCGTTCGCGCCATCAGATTAGACAAATTCTTCACGATGCTCTCTCCGTGGGGCGAACGCGCGTGCCAATTCAGGCGACGCCCACTCCCCTCATGAGATAGAGTGATCTCCAGGTCGGGTGCCGGCAGATAGCCTTTCCCCTTCTCAGGCCACTCGATGAGGCAGAGGTTGGCGTCGTCAAAATATTCTGCAACTCCAAGAAACTCAACTTCTTCCGGGTCCGCCAGTCGGTACAGATCGAAATGGTAGAGATGGCAGCCCGGCTGTTCATAAGGCTCCACCAGCGTATAGGTCGGACTCTTGATCGCACCCTCCACACCATAGGCCCGCATCAGTCCCCGGGTCATGGTGGTCTTGCCAGCGCCAAGGTCGCCGGACAGGTAGATTCTGCCGCCGAGTGTAGCATGGCGATCCGTCGCGCCTGGTTGAGTCGCCAGCGCCAGCAGGCGACCAAAGTTCTCGGTCGCCGCTTCATCCGCCAGATATCGTGTGTTCTCACCCATGACCGTGTTCCAAACCCTCTTGTTTCCTGTCGCCCTTGCAAGCAGCTGTTTAGCGCGGCATCAGTCCTGCCCGTTGTTTACCAGATGCCGCAGATGCGGCAACAGATCCATCGCCAGCGTCCCACGCTCACCATCGGCTGCGGCTGCCAGATCCGCACTCTCGCCGTGAATACAGACTCCGCAGCGCAGGCTGTCTACGAGACTCAGCCCCTGGGCGACGAAGCCGCCGATTATTCCGCTGAGCACATCGCCCATGCCACCCGAGGCCATTCCCGGATTGCCTTCGGTGCACAACTCCAGACACGACTCCATGCAGGACATGGGCGCACCGCTTGTTGGCGCAGCGAAGCAGAGAAGACTCCCTGCCCCCTTGAGTAGACAGACACCTCCCCAGAGTTGCTGCAGCCGCCGCACTGCCGAGAAACGATCCTCTTGCACCTGTGCCGTGCTGCACCCCAGCAGACGGGCAGCTTCACCGGGATGCGGGGTGAGTATCCAGTTCGCCCTGTGCAACCCCGAGACACCAGTGCTGGACAGCTCGCTGAGTTGCGCCCGCTTCTCCGCCAACAGGTTGAGCGCATCGGCATCCACCACCAGCGGTACACGCAAGCCTGTTTCCTGCAACACCAACCGCAGCAGGGCTGCCGACCAAGCCGTGCGCCCCAGGCCGGGACCAATTACCACGACGCTCGCGCGGGCGATCATTTGCGACACCAGTTCAGCATCGTCACCATTGGGCGATTCAACGGCACGCACCATGATTTCGGGACGGCGGCTCAGCATTGCTGTGACATGAACAGCACGCGTCAGCAGGCTTACTGTGCCCGCTCCAGCGCGTGCCGCTGCCTCCGCCGCCATCAAAGCGGCGCCACCATAGCCGACATCCCCGCCGACAACAAGTACATGGCCACAGTCGCCTTTATGGCTCGCAGGACGTCGCGGCGGCAGCAATGTCGCCACCGCCTGAACGTCAATACGGGTGGCCGAGATTGCTCGCGCCGCATCGCTAGTGAGGACACTTGCTGGCAGCGCAAGATCATGAAAAACGATCTCGCCCGCGCAGTCGGGCCCGTCCGCCGTCAACAGACCCCGCTTTACTCCGATGAAACAAACCGTCAGCGCGGCGCGCACTACTACCTCGACCGCCACTCCGGTATCGCTGTTCAACCCGGAGGGAACATCGACAGCCACGACCGGCAAACCACAGCCATTGATCCACTCAATGGCCACACGGTACTCGGTGCGCAGACTGCCGCGCAGCCCGATTCCCAGCAATGCATCCACCAGCACGGTGTCTGCACGCGCGGACTCCAGAGAAATGCCTTCTGTAGCTCGCAAGGGTTCGCAGCGGATGCCCGCTGCCAACGCTGACTGCCTGGCACTTAACGCGTCTCCGCCGAGGCGATCGCCCGCACCGAGCTCCAGGACACGAACATTCAGGCCCTGCGCTGCAGCAAGGGCAGCCACCAGGTAGCCATCGCCACCGTTATTGCCGGTGCCACAGACAATCACCAGGCGGCGAACCTGTGGCCAGCGCTTCACGATCGCATGCAACACCACACTGGCGGCGCGCTGCATTAGCTCCAAACCAGGAATGCCAGCCTGTTCGATGGCATGACGATCAATCGCACGCACCTGCTCAGAGCTGTAGAGTGCTCGCGGCAGTCGGGTCAAGGAGACAGATCGGTTCAAGTGTGGCAATCCCAGTGGTTGTTAATTGGTATCAGCGATCGAAACGAATGATCAGGCGACGCACCAGTTGCAGAGCAGACTCCAGCTCTGCCAAGGGCACGTCCTCGGTACTGTCGATTGCCCACGGATCCTGAACAGAGCGCAGCGCGCTGTAAGCCTCCTGACCGATATCGGTCAGACACACCAGTGCCGAGCGCTTATGATCGGGATTGCGCTGATAGCGAAGCAGGCCGTCCTGCTCCATGACATCGGTGATTCGTTGCACGGCCTGCCGGGATTGTCCGAGCGCCCGCGCAATGCCTGGCACGGTGACGCCGGAGTTCGCCAGCGCAATGACGCCGATCACTTTCCAGCGCGCGCTGGTCAGACCCAGTGACTGGGCCATGCGGTCGCCCTCGGCCACCAACAGCCCATTCAGACGGAACAGGGACAACACAAGATCGAGAAAGGGTTTTCGTTTGGGTGAATGCGCCATGTCAGCCTCCGCAAGATACAGGCAGCATGCTGTCATCATGACCCGCTGCTGTCAACAATGCCTGCAGACATTGTTGACAGCAGCGGGTATTCGATACATCTCAGGGCGCGTAGCGATTGACGGGCGATGGGCCATATGACAGCCAGGTCTGGTTGGTACTCTGGTGCACATCAGGCTTGCTCCAATCGCACACGCCTTCCGGAAAGACCGCCTGCAGTCGTGCTTTCTAGTCGTCGGTGAAGGTAACTTTGTAATCGGTGTAATCGAGGAACTCGCCATTGCCGATGGCGAAGCGCCGACTGCTGCCACCGGAGATCACCGGCCCGGTGATAGGGTAGTTGACCAGTGTCAGTTAGGTGCGGCTTGTGCCGGAAGAGATCTTCACAACATTCTCACCCAGCGCCAGACCATAGAGCAACGCCCGATAGGAGAACTGTCCCTTCTGGAGATAAGAGGAACGAACATGGCAGGATAACCTGCGGAATGAAGGTCTGATCGGTTTCATGACTATTCTCTTTGTTGTCAGTGAAACGGCTATTGGTGCGACCACAGTTTTCAGGTAGCTTAGGTCTTAATTTCGTTTACACAAACCGGCACCATGGCAGGGTCAACCACCAGCATGAAGAACGCGTTGAATAGAGTTTTGTTCTTGAATCTTGCATTGAAGGCACTCGCGCCACTGTGCATCATGCTGCTGGGCAGTCTGCCAGCCGGCGCTCAACCGCTCGCGCCGGACTTTGACGTAGACACCCTGCCACAGGACATCGCTGGCGAGTTCGCGTTCGTGCGCTTGCAATATGACAATTACTACAACGACGGTTTTCGCCGTGGCACCTGGCAGACGGACTTCCCGAGTGCGGACTCCAACTTCCTGCGCGGCGTCTCGCGCCTGACCAATGTGCGGGTCATGAGCGAACCGATCGTGCTGCGCCTTGATGACAGCCGCGTATTCGACTATCCGTTTCTCTACGCCCTGGAGATGGGGCGCAGCGGTGGACCACTGTTCAACTCCATCGAAAAGGACAACATGCGCGAGTATCTGCTGCGCGGCGGCTTCCTGCTGATAGATGATTTCTGGGGCACACAACAGTGGGACAGTTTCTACAGCGCGTTCACCGACGTCTTCCCTGATCGCGAGATCATCGAGCTACCGCCAGACCACGAAATCTTTCACAGCTATTACGACATCGACGGTCCACAAATGATTCCGGTCATCGGCAATCCGGACAACTATCCGGAACAGGACGTCGACCGCGCCAGCAATCACGCGATTCTCGATGACACAGGCCGGGTGATGGTGCTGATCAACTGGAACTCGGACATGGGCGACGGCTGGGAACACACCTATGATCCGAGGTACCCGACCCGCTTTGCCAATCTGGCCTATCAACTGGGTATCAACTACCTGATCTATTCGCTGACGCACTGATGGACGGACGGCTGGACACGTGGTCGCTCACTGGCCGCCGGCCCTCATGGCGGCGCAATAGTCCTCAGCACTCACTGCGGGCGTAAACCAGAGATAGTCGTAGGGCGCCGTCGAGGAGAAGGCTTCGGTATAGTCGGCGGGCTCGTTTGACTCTGGAGAAACTTCCATGAATCCGAGGGCAACGATATCGGCCGGCGGCACTGCGGTCGCACCGGCAATCCCTGCGGACAAATAGTTGGACACGCCCAGATCGCGGCGCACATGGTAGTTGCCCGCAATCAGCACACGCTGCCCCACCGGTGCCGCCTGCGACAGGCTGCTGGCCATGCTCGCATCCCGGCTCTGCTGGACCCTGACCATCGCCGGGAACTGACTGGCTGGCAACATGCCGCAATGGCTTTCATCAATATCGAGGTTCAACTGCTCCATCTGCTGCGCATTCATGACATTGGCGATACTGGCATCAAGTTCACCACCGTAGATCGCCATCATCTCTTCGCTGCTGATGTTAGCAGCACGCACCGGTACTCCGGCAGCTAGCAACTCAGTCAACACCGGGCCATAGAAATTCCAGTCCCAGCCCTCGGCATCCCATAGCAAATGTGCCTGCAGCGCTTCGGCAGAGCCCATATCCGCGCTATCAATGTTATCTACCAATGCCTGTTGGCTGCTATCGAGCATCTCAAAGCTGACAGTGCCTACTGTGCCGCTCGCCATCATCTGTTGCAGCAGAGAGCGACGCAGCGTGTGGTGATCAGGATTATCATGCTTCTCGCCGAGCAGCAAAAAGCCCTTGCGGTCTAGTTCCTGCTGCAGCTGGGCTACCGTGATAAAGCGCTGATCGCTGGCCCGCCAGATGCGGCCGATCAATGCATGATCCTGATACAGCGGGGACTGCCAGCCGACAGCGGTTCGGGCAGAGGGAGAGGAAGACTCCATGCAGCTGAACAGCGACAACAGGGTAAGGCTCAACAGCAGGGGTCTGGACGGGGGCATGGTCTTCCTCAAAGGCGCTAGTCGGGATTCTTGGGGAAGTTGAACCGCAGCAAGCGCGCCTGCCCTGGCTGCAAATCAAACCAGTGTTCGACGGGCAGCTGCAGAACGACGATTCCGCAGGTTGGGACATTGTCGATGCCAGCATGGGCCAAGTCATTGGCAAGGTCGGTCAACGCCGGGTTGTGTGCCACCAACATGGCACTGCTTGCGCTCTCGTCGAACAGACTGATCAGCTGCTGCAGCTTCGGGCTCCCGGCGAGATAGATCTGCCGGTTCTGCACGATGCTGCTGGGGTCGATTCCGAGCACTTCACAAAAAATAGTCGCGGTGGTGTAGGCACGCAGCGCGGGGCTGCTGACCACGAGTTCGATCTTCTCGCCGCGCTCCTTAAGGCGTGCAGCCATCTCGGGGGCATCACTGAAACCACGCTCGTTCAGCGGGCGATCAAAATCTTTAACGTCCGGCGTCGCCCAGCTCGACTTCGCGTGGCGCAACAAATACAGAGTTTTCATAGCGGTGCTTGAAATTAGTGGAAATAGGGGTGTGGTACTTATGCCACAAGTGTACTTTTTATTGGCGCGTCCCAGTCTCGTCCTGCATGTCAGGACCGGTCTGCCTAGAGTGAGCGCAGGAGCATTTTACGTCATAAGCGGCAGCCACGGAACGAAAAGTATCTTTGCCGCGCTGACAACCACGGAGATCGCGTATCCGAAAAAATCCCGCAGCGGCCACAGCAGCCGAGGGAAAAGGAGTAAAGAGAATTACGACCTCACCAAAATTCGGGTCGGACCTGGATATCCCCTGAAAATTCAAAGCACTGCGCGGGTCTGACCCACGCAGTGGGTTAGGCGGGTTCGGCGCGCACGCGCTGGTCTAGTTCGGCGAGGGCGACGTGGGCGGACTGCATGGCGCTCTCAATCCAGGCCGTGTGCTTGCTGACCTGGTCGCCGATCAGCCAGTGACGGCCGTTGACCGAGCGCTGCAGGGTGCTGAAGATCTGCTCTTCTTCGGGCGTCTCGACGTTCCAACGCGCGGAACAGCCGAGCATGTGGTTCATGCGGTGCCAGGCGATCGTTACGCCTTTCTCTACCATGTTGCGGTAATCCGGGTGCACTTTCTCACCCTGAGCGATCATCGCTTCGATGCGCTCGGCGTGCGTCATGCGGGTGAAAGACATGCCATTGCCGTAGTCATACGCGGCGAGCACCACGCCCTTGGCTTTGTGAATACCGTGCGGCGGATACCACACTTGGCGGATGGGCTGATTGGTCCAGCTGATACCGCCGTAGATACCTTCCTTCTCCCAGAAACGTTCTTTTGCCTGGAACGCACCCTTGTACGCCGTCCCGCGACGGATGTACTTCATCGCCTGTGTGTACTCAGTCGGCAGATTATTGGGAATGCCACTCATGAAGTGACTGGGGATGGAGTTGAAGCAGTAATCGGCCTCAATCACCTGCCTCTGACCATCCTGCTGATACTCCACGGTGACGCCATCCTCACGCAGGTTCAGAGCCAGCACCTGCGCCCGGTACTTGATCTTGGAGTCGAGTTGACGGGCAAAACCGGCAGGAACTCTGTCCATGCCACCGACTGCCTGCATGAGCATCGGACCAGTCTCGCCCTCGTTGTCACTTAGCACCTGACGCGCGGCATTGGCGCGCAGCAGATTGCGGACGTCGATCATTTCCTTCTGCACGGTGTGAGTCACGTAGTTACCGGACGCATAGCCCGCACGGGTGCTGCCGGTATATTTCCCTTCCGGATTGAGGTCGCCGAAGGCCCCGATCATCTGCATCACCAGCCCCGCCTCTTCGTCGGTAAACGGCTGATCGAGCTGAACTTCGGACATCGCCTTGCTCATCAACTCCGCCATGAAGCCGCGCACATTGGTGGTGAACTCAGCATTACGGATGGGCTTGCCGCCCATGATGTTGTCGTCCTGAATCCACGCCATCTTGTTCTCGTTGATGAACAGCTCCAGCTCTACCCCCAGTTCCTTGCAGTAATGCAGAACATTGGTGTGGGTACTGGGGATACGGGCGGCGCCGGCGTTGAAATACATGTGCGGCTCGTCGTCAAACTCGCGGTACTGCGGATTACCAATCTCGTCAATCAACGTGCCCGCCCTCACGGTAAACACGCGGCCACCGAAACGGTGCGAGGACTCCAGCACGGTGCAGTCATAACCCGCCTTGGTGAGTTCGTAGGCGACGGTGAGCCCTGCGATACCTGCACCGAGAATTACGGCCTTGCGGTTCTGGTTGCTCAACCGCAGCATGTCGGGCACCGATGCCGCAGCGCTGGAAGGAATCATGCCGAGGGCGCTGGTGATACCGATGATGGCGGCCGTTCCACCGGTAGCGGCGAGCAGATTGAGAAACTCACGACGGGAAACTGGATTTGACACTTGCTTGATCCTCTTTGACGAATGGTACTGATACCCACCTCAAGCCAGGGTGTCAGGGCTATTGAATTATTGCGATCGACACTCGGAAAGTCCTCCCAAAATCCTTCTGAAAACCTCCTAAAGCAGGGCCCCCAGCCTCACAGCTGCACTTTGCACCACTTTGCCGCTCCCTTGACCTCTCAAACGTTCTCATATCTACTTGAAGCCGATCTGCAGCAAGTGTGCTCGATCATTTTCTAACCGGATGAAACAGTCAGTGGCGTCAGACAAATTAAGCAGAGTAAAGATCGGAGACTGGGAGGCATCGCTCACCACTTGCACGCTGATTCAGGGCGGCACCGAGGTGAAAGTGACGCCCCGCAGCATGGACGTTCTTCATTACCTTGCAGAGCAGGCTGGCGCGGTGGTCGGTCACGAGGAGTTGCTCAACCGTTTCTGGCAGGGTTCGTTTCCATCTGATCATGCCGTCCACAAGGCCATCGCAGAACTGCGCAGCGCTCTCGGGGACGATGCACACAATCCTACTTATATAAGGACGATTCCCAAGCGTGGCTACTCGCTGATCGCCGAGGTGGTCATGACCGCCCCGATTGCGGGCGCGCAGGCGATTTCCGAAAAAGTCCCAGCGCTGGAGGTGACACAAATCTCTCCACTGAAGCTGCGCTTCAGCGCACTGCTGGACAAACGCATCATGGCCGGCGGGGCGGCCGCCGCCATCTTCCTGGCTGTGCTAATGTGGCCCGCTCAGCAGGTGGCCAGCAATAAAGATGAAGTTGTGCGTCTCGCCGTGCTGCCTTTTGTGGACCTTGAACCGAGCGCCGACAACAAGTTCGTCACGGATGGACTGCGCGAATCACTGGTGCACGGCCTCTCCAAACTGAGCCACCTGGAAGTCTTGTCGCCCGGACGCGGGCTCGATGAACCGGAAGACAATCGTTCAGCGGAACGGGCCATCGAACGCGCCCAGACCCTGAACGCCGATCATGTGCTGCAGGGCAGCGTGCAGTCCGCCGAGGGTCGCCTGCGCGTGACAGTCCAGCTGATCCGCACCAGAGACGGCCTCCATCAATATTCCGACCAATTCGATTTTCCGATTCAGGACCTGTTTGGCGTGCAGGATCAGATCGTCTCCAATGTAGTCAGCGCCCTGAGCGTTCACCTCGACGAAGAGGAACGTTCGGAGATGCTCGACTGGGGCACCACCAACGCACTGGCCTACGAGAAATTCCTGCGCGGCGAGTTCTACTACAATCAGTTCAGCCCCCGAAGACTTCCAGCGCGCCATCGACTATCACTTGGCCGCCATCGAGCTGGACCCCGAATTCCTCAACGCCTACCACGGCGCTGCCACGGCCGCGAACAACCTGGCTGTATACAGCAGCGATGCCAGGATTGAAGAACTGAGCCTGCTGATCGCCGACATCCACCGCGAAGTCTCCCGTATAGCGCCAGACAGCCAGGTACTCAGCTCTCTCAATGAAATACGTCTGCGCATGGGTGGCAACAACCAGATTCAGCAGGAAATGCAGATGCGCGAGCAGATTCTCACCGGCCATCCGCCGGAGTTTGCAGTAGCCCACTACGCGCTGTTCCTGATCGGCGCACGGCTGTATGACGAGGCCAGCAGACTACTCGACGCCGCCGGCGAAGTCGGCCCTTTCGAGATTTCTCCCGATGAGGTCTGGAGCTACCGCAACAACATTCAGCCGCCACGCGCCATGTTGCTCGGCGCCAAAGGCCAGCTCCAGGAGCGCCCGTATCACATCGGTTTTCTGGGAACGGTCGCGACGAGTTCTGCTCTGACTGGTGATTTCGGCCAAGCGGAGAGCTATCTGAACCGTCAGCGTGAAGTGGATAACGACGGCATTCTCGCCCACTTCAGCGAGGCCGTCATCGGCTTCCTCAGTGGCAAAGTCTCGTTAGGCAATGAGGCCTACCAGGACATCATGAGCCGGGAAGGTGATTTCGGTTTCAACAAGGGCGCCCTCAGCTTCATGCTGGGTGATGTCGAGACAGGCATCAAGCTTTGGCGCAATCTGACGGCAATCCAGAAACGCCGCTTGTTCAATGTCACTCACGCCGCCGAGAAATATTTCCCCGATTCCGTGCTGGAAGACCCCCGCTACCAGGCCATGCTGGAAGAAGTGGGACTCGGCATTAGCTGGCAGCGTCAGCTAATGGAAGGGATCATGGCGACCGAGTCAGTCACCGGGGTAGGGCTGAGCGAAAATTCTCGTCAAGCCTACGAGAGCAATACCTTCCTTTCCCGCAACAATCTCTGGACTACCGAACAGTGGTCCGATCTGAGCTCCCGCAAGCTGGCCATACTGCAGCATTGATCGCCGTAGATCGCTCCGGCCTTCTCGATTTCTGCATTTCATGATTCAGCAAGGCAAGTAGTGCCCAATCCGTCTGCACGCCCCTATATCAGCTCCTTCCAGAGTTATAGGAGGTATTCAGAAGGTTTTGGGGAGGATTTCCCGGCCCCCTCTCGCGATAATTGGAAGCGCTATGTTGTTGACCCACTTCACGACCCACTGGAGTTTACAAAGTCCCTGCAAGGACCACCTTGCATAGAAGGGCTGCCGTACAGGACTGAAGTAATTTAGAAACCATCCTTCGCTAAACTAGAAAATGAAGACAAGGGAATAGAACTATGAAAATTTCAAACCTGCTGACCATGTCGTCGGTTGCAGCCCTGCTGGGTTCAATCGCCGCCACCACCGCACCTGTTGCCATGGCGCAAGCCCCGGGTCAGGGTGCGGACATCGAAGAAGTTGTGGTAACCGGTTCACGCCGTGCACCCAGAACAGCGCTCGACTCCGCAGCTCCGGTCGATGTGTTCTCAGCAACAGACTTCCAGGATCAAGGCACGGCGGACATCAACGACCTGCTGCGCAACCTGGTGCCAACCTTCAACGTAGACACTCAGGACATCAACGACTCCAACAGCCTGGTGCGCCCTGCCACATTGCGCGGCCTTCCCGCTGACGACACGCTGGTTCTAGTGAACGGCAAGCGTCGTCACCGCTCTGCAGCAGTACAATTCGGTCGCGAAGGGACGCACTTCCCGGACATCGCCCAGATTCCAACCATTGCCCTGCGTCAGGTGGAAGTGCTGCGTGACGGCTCTGCGGCTCAGTACGGTTCCGACGCCATCGCCGGCGTAATCAACTTCATGCTCAAGGAAAACAGTGAAGGTCTGTCAATCGAAACCAAAACCGGCATGTACACCGAGACTGATGACGGTCAGCTGAATTACATGGCAGCCAACCTCGGCCTGCCGCTCGGTGACACCGGTTTCGCCAGCCTCAGTATGGACATGACCAACCAGAAGCGCAGCGACCGCAGCATCCAGCGCGGCGATGCTCAAACACTGATCAACAACGGCAACAAGGTAGTACGCGTCAATGCCCAGCACCAGGGCCTGCCGGACACCCAGATCATCAACCTGTTCGCGAACATCGGCGTTGATCTGGGCGGCGACCAGACGCTGTACTCCTTCGGCGGCTATAGCGAGAAGGACGTCGACCTTGGCTTCTTCTACCGCAACCCGGAAAACCGCAGCGGCGTATTCACCCGTGGCGCCAACCAGCTCATGATCGATTTGACGCCAGGCACAGGCACCACCTGCCCGACTATCCCGCGCGGCGTTAATCCAGTGACCAAAGTGACCAGCTCCGTGGCAGCTGCCCAGGCAGGCCTGGCCGATCCTCAGTGCTTTACCTTCCTTGAGAAGTTCCCAGGTGGTTACACGCCAGACTTCGGCGGCCAGGTACGCGACATGTCCAATACCACCGGCATCAAGGGTGAGCTGGATGACGGCACCACCTTCGACCTGAGCTTGGGCAATGGCTTCTCGGAGATCACTTACTTCATCTCCAACACCACCAACCCATCCATGGGACCAGATTCTCCCACCAGCTTCTCTCCAGGTATCTACACCACCATCGAGAACAACCTCAACCTGGACCTGTCGAAGGCTTTCGAAGTGGGTCTGTATTCACCGCTGAACGTTGCGTACGGTCTGGAATGGCGTCGTGAGATCTTCAAAGTGGCCTCCAAGGACCAGGACTCTTACCGGATTGGCCCGTATGCCAACCTGGGCCTGGGCGTGGGCTCCGACGGCTTCCAAGGATTCGGTCCTGATCAGCAGGGCAGCTGGGACCGCAAGAACTGGAGTATCTATGCCGACCTGGAAGCGGACGCAACGGAAAGACTGTTGCTCGGTGCTGCAATCCGCTACGAAGACTTCTACAACACCTTCGGCGGTACCACCAATGGCAAGCTGACCGCACGCTATGCGCTGACAGACACCACCAATCTCCGCAGCACGATCAGCACCGGCTTCCGTGCTCCATCACCCGGCCAGGCCAACATCTCCAACATCAGCACTGGTACTGTGGATGGCATTCCGGTGACCCAGGGACAGATTCCTCCTACCAACCCGATATCACAGCGGTTTGGTGGTGCGGAACTGACCCCGGAGAAATCCCGCAACTTCAGTATCGGTGTGGCCACCGAAATCGGCGGTCTGGACCTGACGCTGGATTACTTCCGCATCGATCTGCGTGACCGCATCCTGAACTCTGCGACCTTTGACATCACCGAAGCCATTGCACAGCAACTGGAAGCCTCAGGCATCTCCGGCGCGCGCAGCATCGTGTCGTTCAACTACTACACCAACGACATGTCCACCACCAACGAGGGTGTTGAACTGGTTGGGTCGTATGCGATGGACTGGAACGACTTCGGCCGCACTGAACTGGCCGCCTCCTGGGCATGGACCAAGCAGCAACTGGACAGCTTCACGCCAGGCCTGCTGACCCGCGCCAACGTTGCTGATCTGGAAAGCGGAATTCCTGCCAACCGTGGCAACTTCCGCGTCAACCACACAATCACTGACTGGCGCTTCACCCTGCAGGCCAACTACTACGACGAGTACTTCTCAGTACCCGCCAACGCAGTACCGGCACGCGATTACTGGGTAGGTTCCGAAGTGATCTTCGGCGGCGAGGCTGCTTACACGTTCCGCGATCGTTACACTTTAATCATCGGCGCGGATAACATCCTCAATACCATGCCGGAGAAGGTTCGCCCTGTCGACATCATCGGCTCTACCAGCAACAAGTACGTGACGAACGCTGGGTTCAGCCCGAACGGTGCCTTCTGGTACGCACGTTTCAAGATGGACATCTAAGTAGAAGGAACGTCAGCCAATGAGAGGGGTGCCGTGTACGGCACCCCTTTTTTACCCGGAGAATACATCTTATGACGCGTCATGTTTTAGCCATGTTGCTAGCTATTGCCACCACGGCAGCAGTCTCGTCGACCACATGGGCAGCCGCACCTCACGAGCCGGTTAATCACCGCTTTTGTTTTACCTGCCACGGCACTGATGGCATGGGCAGTGAAGGCATTCAGGCGCCACGACTAGCAGGTATGGAGCCATGGTATCTGCAAAGACAGCTCGAACTGTTTCGGGCCGGCGGACGCGGCACGCACCCCGATGACACACAAGGTCTGGAAATGCAGCCGATGGCCGCCATCCTGACCGACGCCAATATCGCCGACATTATCGATTGGGCTGCCACCTGGGAATACAAACCGGCAGTCCCGACCCTGACCAATGGCAATGCCGATAACGGCCGCCAGCTCTATCAGGCCTGCGCCACCTGTCACGGTGCCGATGGCCAGGGCAACGAGGCCATGAATGCACCCGCTCTGCGCGGACAGAATGACTGGTACATGGTCACCCAACTGAAGAACTTTAAAGCCGGCTACCGCGGCACCGATCCGCTTGATACCTTCGGTGCGCCCATGCGCGCCATGGCTGCCGGACTGCGTGACGAGCAGGCGATAACCGATGTGGTGAGCTATATCAACACCCTGAGACGCTGAACCAGGTAACGCAGTGGTTTTGTCAACCGTTTACAAGACCGAGAGGACACCGATTATGTCGAAATTCATCCAGATGCTTTCACTGACCTCTGCCCTGCTGGCAGGGTCATTCGCCATGACGACCAGCGCGCAGGAAATCGTGCGCGAAGGCGAGGGCCGCATGTTCTACAACTCCATCAGCATTCCCGCCGGTGCTGAGACTCTGTACCTGAGCGGCGCCGGCGCCTCACCCCAGGCTGACGGCACCTATGGCGACATGGAGCAGCAGACCACCAACACCTTCGAGAAATTCAAAGCCTCCTTGGAAGCCCAGGGCTGGTCGATGTCAGACATCGTGCAGGTCCGTGTCTTCGGCGTGGCCGGTGCGGATGGCACGTTCGACTTTGCAGGCTTCAACCGCGGCTTCCAGAAATTCTTCGGAACGGACGCAAACCCGATGAAGCCAGTGCGCTCTGTCGTAGAGATCGCAGGCCTTGTGGTGGATGGCTGGCTGGTCGAGATCGAGATCCGCGCAGCTCGTGTCCCTCAATAGCCGCCTGTGGGAGCGAGCGCTGCTCGCGATTCAAGCGGCGTTCGCCCGAACTGACCCATCGACTGCTTTCCAGCACCGATTGTCAGGTGGCCCCCGTCCTGAGCCTGTCTCCCCCAGAAAGGCTTCGGGACAGGGGCTGCACCCTTTTAGATCAGCATTGGTTATTCCTTTTTCAGGCTTGTCGAATGCCGCGAAATCGACACCAAAGCATGACACTCCATGCGAATCACTGTTAGACAGCCTCGCGTATCAGCCCTTCTCCTGGCTCTCACTGGGCGGGTTCCGTTCGTCAAAAGACGACGTGCTGGCCGCGCAGCGCTGGTATGGTGTTTTGAGTGCGACCGACAACATTGACACATGCTGCGGCACAATCGCCCGAATATGGAGTGGAGTTACACGATCGATGCCGGTATCCTCACATCCGGAACGCCTGCAGATGACTTCCATAGAGCCATCATGCGCGTCGAAACCAACATCACCCGCTCGGAAATCTCGATCCAGTTCGACCTCACGGAAAATCTTTCCATGAGCTTTGCCATAAAGGTGAGGAACCAATCCAAGGTGCTGATAGGGAGAGGCAAGACAGATACCAAAGCCTCGGCAACGCTGCTACTGCGTCTATAACAACAACAAACCGCCTCTCTCACAGGAACGTTCCACCTATGACTCCCGCCGTGCGTTTCTTCTGGATTGTCAGCCTCGTCTGGTTGCCTCTGAGTTGCTGGCTGCTGATGTCCGCCACCGACTGGAATGTCACGCCTGCCGAGCTGAGCGAACACCCGGCGCTGCTGACACTGTTCCTGCTGGCGGTGGTGTACGTCGCTATTGGCATGCGCGACCTGTACTCCAGCGAGAGCAACCTGCGCCGCAACTACCCGGTATTGGCGAACCTGCGCTATCTGTTCGAGAGCATTCGCCCGGAGATCCGTCAGTACTTCATCGCCAGCAATCTGGAGGAGGCGCCGTTCAACCGCGAGGCACGCGACCTCATCTACCGCCGGGCGAAAAACGTCAATGACACACTGCCCTTCGGAACCGAACAGAATCTGATGGAGCAGGGCTACCTCATGGTATTTCACTCCATCAGAGCCACCGAGGTGCCACCAGAGAAATCCCGCGTCTTGTTCGGCGGACCGCAATGCACCAAACCCTACAGCGCTTCGCTGTTAAACATCTCAGCCATGAGCTTCGGCGCCCTCAGTGGCAACGCCATCAGTGCTCTCAACAAAGGCGCCGCTATCGGCAAGTTCGCGCACAATACCGGGGAGGGCAGCATCAGTACTTATCACCGACAACATGGTGGCGACCTGATCTGGCAGATCGGCACAGGCTACTTCGGTTGCCGCAATCTGGATGGCACATTCAACGATACGGCCTTCGCCGGCAATGCCAGCGACGAACAGGTGAAGATGATTGAGATCAAGCTCTCCCAGGGCGCCAAGCCCTCTCACGGCGGCGTGCTGCCAGGCGCCAAAGTGACGAAGGAGATCGCGCTCATTCGGCTGGTCGAGGTCGGCAAAACCGTGAACTCGCCCGCGAACCACCCTGAGTTCGACAGCCCTGTTGGCTTGCTCAATTTTGTGCAACGCCTGCGCGATCTCAGCGGTGGCAAGCCCACCGGTTTCAAACTGTGCATAGGCAAGAAGAGTGAGTTCATGAGCATCGTCAAGGGGATGTTGAGCACAGGAATACTGCCCGACTTTATCACCGTCGATGGCGCGGAGGGCGGCACCGGCGCCGCTCCCGTGGAGTTCTCCAACCGGCTGGGGCTGCCCTGTCTGGAGGCAACCTACTTCGTTGACCAGGTCCTGCGAGGCGCCGGACTGCGCCAGCACATCCGCATCATCAGCGCCGGCAAAACCGCGAGCGGTTTCGACATGCTGAGCAAGATCGCGGTCGGTGCCGACACTGTGAACGCCGCCCGCTCGATGATGCTGGCGCTGGGCTGCGTGCAGTCCAAGGTCTGCAATACCAACAAATGTCCGACCGGCATCGCCACCCAGGACCCGGTGCGCGGCAGAGCCGTCGACATCGAGGACAAATCCAAACGTGTCGCCCACTATCAGCATGGCACCGTGCACGCATTCCTGGAGTTGTGCGGCGCCATGGGCTACGACGACCCGACCGACCTCAAGGCCAGCGATCTGTTCCAACGCGTCGACATGGAGCTGAAACACTTCGATCAGATCTACACGCTGCTGCGTGAGGGCCAACTCCTACACGAGAGCATTCCAGAACCCTATGCCGAGGATTGGCAGAGGGCGAGTGCAGAGAGGTTCTGAATTTCTAGCTTTGACTCCAGCGTAATCTCAAATAAATAGCTTCAACTGTATGTCTAATCGGGCGGTTACACAGAATTAATTACAGTCTCTCAGGTTATCTGTCTTGATCTCACCTATCGATAAAAGCATCGTGATACCAAACCACTAGCGGTAGGCTGTTCAGGAAAAATACTAAAAGATAATCGACTTCGGAGAAATTCCGAATGACTTCAAAAACGATGGAACGAAACTTTCGGCGATGACAAACTCTAATTCTCACGTCACGATCCACATGGCAGCGAGCCTCGACGGCTTCATCGCACGCAAGGATGGGCGCGTCGACTGGCTCGAAACGTCCGACGAATTCGCAAAGGGCGAAAGCATGGACCCCGAATTCGTCGAAGCGTTTCTCAAGACAATCGATTGTTACGTCATGGGGTCGCGAACCTATGAGACCGCACTTCGTTTTGAGGCACAGGGATTTGGGTGGGCTTATGGGGACACACCCATTTTCGTCCTGACCAGTCGCGAGCTGCCAAGGACACGGGATACGATCGAGTTCTACTCAGGCGATCTCGCACAATTCGTAAATGGAAAGCTGCGGCCTCGATTCCGCAGCATCTGGTTTGCAGGGGGCGGAGTGGTCTCTGCGGAATGCCTTCGCCTGGGGCTCGCCGACGAAGTGCGTTACTCGATAGTCCCTATCCTCATCGGTGAAGGCATTTCATTCTTCGAGAAGCTCGACAGAGATGTTGCCTTGCATCTGACAGAAGTCAAAGCTTACAAGAACGGCATGGTGGAACTTTGTTACGATGTGCGGGGGAATCGCGAAGCATAACCATGTCCCGTATATCAACTGCGTTGTATTGAGGAGACTATGCAAACAACTCAGACCGATTCATGGCAGAGCGCCGCCCCATTTTAATTACGCGCCTGCGCAAATCCTGTTAAGCTCCACCGCATCCTAGTCGTCCCTTCGCTGCCAAGCCGGCTATTCAGCAGTCATATTGTTCCAGTACTTTAAACGAGGTCTGTGTATATGATCAGTCAACGCAATTCAAAGAAACATGCAACCGGATTCTTGCTGGTAGCGCTTTTGTCAAGCCCCGCATTCGGCCAGGAAAATTTCACAGCGCACCCATCAACCCAGGACCCGGCAGTCAAAGTCACTCTCGACACCCTGAAACAATGGGAGAGCGATCTGTCCAACTGGGGTCGCTGGGGGCCGAATGACCAGCGCGGTACGCTCAACCTGATCACGCCTGAAAAAACCCGACAGGCAGCAGCGCTGGTGCAGGTTGGTGAAACAGTGACGCTGCAGCATTTCGTCACTGAAGAGAAATCCCTGGACAGTCAGTCCTTCGGCCCGACCGAACACTGGATGAGTCGAATCGATCCCGACACCGGTGAGCCCAGCTTTGCCTTGGATGAAATCCAGTTCTCACTGCACGATGGCATGCTGTCTCATATCGATGCGCTGTGCCATTACCGTTCCGAGGTCGATGGCAAATTTGTGATCTTCAACGGCTATCCGCAAAACCTCACCGCTACGGGTTGTGAGGATCTCGGCATCGATCGCATGGGTACCTCTTATGTCACGCGCGGTGTGCTCGTGGACATTCCTCTCATGCGCGGCGTGGAATGGCTCGACCCGAGCACGCCAATTTACGTAGAGGACCTGTTAGCCTGGGAGGAATTCGCCGGCGTAAAAATCAGCAGTGGCGATGCATTGTTCGTGCGCACCGGACGCTGGGAACGGCGCGATGCGCTCGGCCCCTGGGCATACGGCCAAGGCGGAGCCGGTTTGCATGCCTCGGTGCTGCCGTTTCTGAAGGAGAGAGATGTGGCGATTCTGATCGGCGATGCGGTGAACGATGTGCAGCCTTCCGGCGTGGAAGGCATCAACCGCCCGATCCACCAATTGACACAGGTAAACATCGGTCTCCCAATCGTTGATAACGGCTATCTGAAGGATGTGGCCGCTACCGCAGCGCGCCTGCACCGCTGGGAGTTTTTAACAGCGATCCAGATCAATCCAATCAAAGGCGGTACGGCGAGCCCTTTCAACGCCCTCGCATCTTTTTAGGCTGAACCCATCCTCCGCAGAGAGCGCGCCTAAAACCATTTCAGCGACCTCGGTCAAGATCCCGACTGTGCCAACGTGGAACTATCGAGCGGTGAATGTCCCTGGCACGTGTGCATTTCTCAAAGTTGAAATCACACGAATCCGCCAGGAAGTTCTTTCAGTCCTCTGAGCAAGAGGAGATTCGCCGGAAAGCGGGCGTGAAGGCGCCTGAATTCATCTACCTCGACATGCTTGAATCGGGTATTCGCTAATGGCAAGACATATCGAAAGACACAGGACCAACAGGGTCGGCTGGCTGCGTGCTGCGGTGTTGGGCGCCAATGACGGCATTGTCTCGACTGCCAGCCTGATACTGGGCGTGCTGGCCTCCGGGGCGGATTCCGAAGCCGTGATGGTTGCCGGCATTGCCGGACTCGTTGCGGGTGCGATGTCCATGGCGGCGGGTGAATACGTGTCGGTGAGTTCGCAATCGGATACTGAGAATTCCGATCTGGATCGCGAGCGCAAGGAGCTGGCAGAAGACCCGGTCCATGAACACGAAGAACTGACCCATATCTATGTTCAGCGCGGGTTGGATCTGGAGCTCGCGCGGCGGGTTGCAACGCAGTTGATGGCCAAAGATGCTCTTGGCGCCCATGCGCGGGATGAATTAGGGATATCGGAGATCCTCAAGGCCCGGCCAGTTCAGGCGGCACTCTCTTCTGCAATCACTTTTGCCTTAGGTGCACTGCTGCCAATTCTTGTGATACTGCTATTTCCTCCTCCTCAGCAAACTATTGCAGTATCACTGACCTCCCTCGCATTTCTGGCAATGCTGGGCGCTTTGGCTGCCAAGGTTGGTGGAGCACCTATCATCAAAGCAGCCTCGCGCGTCGCGTTGTGGGGGGCGCTGGCGCAGGCATTGACAGCGGGAGTGGGGGCAATATTCGGGGTAGTTGCATGAGAGTGGAAGTGAAAAAGCAGACTGGGTATCTCACCTTGAGCCTCGCGCTGATTGGCATGCTGCCCCTACTGGCACAAAGCGGAGTATTGGCACCCTTCACTTCTGACGGATGCAGTGCTTTCCCCGATGGCACATACGAGCAGAAGCAGATGTGGCTAAGTTGTTGCGAGGCGCATGATTTTGCGTATTGGAAAGGCGGTACTTATCAGGAGCGTCTCGCAGCCGATCTGGATCTGCAGCAATGTGTAGTTCTGGTCGATGATTCGCCGATTGCTTCCCTGATGCTCGCGGGAGTGCGCGTGGGTGGCACGCCCTATTTGCCTTCAAAATTCAGATGGGGCTATGGATGGCCGTACCCGCGCGGCTATAAAAAACTGACCCCTGACGAGCAGCTCGAAGCCCAGCTGATTGGGCACTAAGCCAGCGCTAACGATTCATGCTTTGCAGGGACGCCACACGACGATATAGTGGCCGCTAGTCTTTTCTTACAATCCGTACTGGTGATCACTATGCACGCACATCGTCTGGGTATTCTTTGTTTCAGCGTCCTTTCTCTTGTGGCTTGCAGTCAGGAGACACCGGTCGCCTCCAGCGCCAGTCAGGAGCCTGCCACCGCTGCGGTCGCTGCCGATGTGCCTGCTCCGGATGGCGCGGCCGGTGCCACTGCCGCGTACACGCCGCCAGCCGCTTCGCCTGCAGAGGAAGGCCCGCTCTATGAGAGCGAACTGCTGCTCAACACCCACCAGCTCATCACCGATGGAAAGCGCTCCGGCGAAGGTTACTTCAGTGCCGACGGTAACCGGCTGATCTATCAGGCTGAAGTGGAAGGCGATAACCCCTTCTATCAGATATTTGTGCGCGATCTTGTGGCCGGCACCACGTCACGCGTGTCACCTGGCATCGGGCTGACCACCTGTTCATGGATTCATCCCACGCAGGATCTCGTCCTGTTCTCCTCTACTCACGATGACCCGGACGCCGTCGGCAAGCAGCAGCGCGAGATAGCGATGCGCGAGAGCGCGGTGCAGCGTGGCTATGCGTGGGACTATGACGAACACTACGAGATCTATCAAGCCAACACCGATGGCGGCGGGCTGGTGAATCTTTCCAACGCACGCGGCTATGATGCCGAGGGCTCTTATTCTTCCGACGGTCAGACCATCATCTTCGCCTCCAACCGCGAGGCTTATAACCGTCCGCTGAGCCAGGCGGAGCAGCGTTTGTTCGAGGACGATGCGTCCTACTTCATGGACCTGTATCTCATGGATGCCGATGGCGGCAATGTTCGCCAGCTGACGCAATCACCCGGCTATGACGGTGGGCCGTTCTTCAGCGCGGACAATCAGCAGATCGTCTGGCGCCGCTTCAATCCGGATGGCAACAGCGCCGAGATCTGGACGATGAACGCCGATGGCACCAATCAGCGTCAGCTCACCGATTCGGCGATGGTGTCCTGGGGCCCTTACTTCCATCCGAGTGGCGATTACATCATCTACTCCAGCAATGTGCTGGGGCACGCCAACTTCGAGCTGTTCATGGTCGACACGCTGGGTGAGCATGCGCCGGTGCGGGTGACGAACACCGAGGGCACCGACATTCTGCCGGTGTTCTCGCCGACCGGAGACAAGATGGCGTGGAGCAGCACGCGCACAGCGGATGGTACGTCGCAGATATTCATGGCCGATTGGAACCATGCGCGGGCGTTGGATTTGCTCGGTCAATAGGGCATGCGGGAGCGGGCCTGCCCGCGCTTCTTTTCCGCAATTTCCGCAGCATAAATCGCGGACAGGTCCGCTCCCACAGGGTTGAGATTTGAAGGACAGAACCATGAACAAACTCAGTCTCGCACTCGCCGCCGCCGTGCTGTGGGCCAGTTCCGCCCACGCGCAGCAGGAGCTGCATCACACGCTGGAAGTCACACTGGACCCGGCGCAGAACTCGATCAGCGTGCAGGACACTTTGACCTTGCCGATGCTCACGCCCGGGCAGCGCGAGTTTGAATTCCAGCTCAACGCCAATCTGATCCTCGACAGTTTACAGGGCAGCAACTTCCGCATTGAAGCGCTGGAGCATGAACTCGACAACGCCTCTGCCGACAGCAGCAAGGCCGACGCGGGCCGCACCATCGCGCCCGCCAATCACTACCGTCTCCTGCTCACCGACGACTCCGCCCATGTCACCCTGAATTACACTGGCCATGTCTACGCCGATGCCGAACAACTGACAGCCGAATACGCCCAGAGCTTTTCCTCTACCACCGGCATCATCAGCGAGCGTGGTGTTTATCTCGATCACAGCAGCGTGTGGGTGCCGGACTTTCAGGCGGGGCTGATGAGCTTTTCCATGGAGGTCAACTTTGCCGGAGCAGCCAAGAGCTGGACTGCCGTGAGCCAGGGTGAGTCCCAAGACAGAGAAAACTTCTGGGTCAGCCCTCAGCCCATGGAAGAGGTGTACCTGATCGCCGCTGACTTTACGACCTATCGCATGCCCTATCGTTCCTCACTGGACGCAGCGCAAGGCGGAGGTGAAGTCGAGATGCTCGCCTACCTGCGCAACCCCGACCCGAACCTGGCGACGCGCTATCTGGATGCCACGGAAAGATATCTGGCCCTTTATGAGCCCATGCTGGGAGCCTACCCGTTCAGCAAATTCGCGCTGGTCGAGAACTTCTGGGAAACCGGCTACGGCATGCCCTCGTTCACGCTGTTGGGCGAACAGATCATCCGCTTCCCCTTCATTCTCGAATCCTCCTACCCGCATGAAATTCTCCACAACTGGTGGGGCAACTCGGTGTTCCCCGACTACGACACTGGCAACTGGAGCGAGGGACTGACGGCTTATCTTGCCGACCATCTGTTTCAGGAAATGAATGCGGCAGGGGCGGAGTATCGCAAGGACATGCTCGGGCGCTATCGCAGCTTCGTCACCGACGCGGCGGATTTCCCGCTGAGTGAATTCACCTCGCGCAATTCGGCCGCATCGCAGGCCATCGGTTATGGCAAGACGCTGATGCTGTGGCACATGTTGCGCGTCGAACTGGGCGATGAACTGTTCTTGCAGGGGCTGCGCGATCTCTACAGCGAGCGTCGTTTCCAGCGCACCTCATTCGCCGACATCGAAGCGTTGTTTTCCAGAATCAGTGGTAAAGATCTGAGCGCGTTCTTTCAGCAATGGGTCGAGCGTCGCGGTGCACCGGAGCTTGCACTCCGCGTCAGCGGCGCAGCAGATGGCAGCGCGCAGATTACTCTGCAACAGATTCAGCAGGCTGACGCCTATGCGTTGAGCGTGCCGGTTGCCCTTTATTACGAAGGCGAAGAAGAGGCACAGATTGTCGAGGTGCCCATGACCATGAGCAGCGCCACGGCCGAGCTCAGTGTGCCGAACTACGCAGCACTGCAGGCCGTGCAGGTCGACCCTTACTTCGACGTGTTCCGCCGCCTCGATGTGGCCGAGCTGCCGCCGACACTGCGGCAGATGTTCGGAGCGCAGAACATCGTGTTCGTGGTGCCGCAGGAAAACCGTACGCTGTGGCTGGAGATGGCCGAGTTCTTTGTCGCTGGCACCGAGGTTAATTCCGAGATCGTCATGGCCGAGAATTTCAGGCTGCTGCCCGCCGACAAATCAGTGTGGATCATGGGGCGCGACAATCCTGCCGCCAGCATTATCGCCGACGCCGTGAATTATTACGGCGTCGGATTCGACGACGCTGGTCTCTCGCTGCTCGGAAGTGAACTGCCCTTTGCGGAACGCAGCACGGTGCTGACGGCCACGCACCCGAATGATCCCGAGCTGACCATTGGCTGGATACACGCGCACTCACCCGAGGCGATGCCGGGCCTCACCGAGAAGCTGCCGCACTACGGCAAGTATTCCTATCTTAGCTTTGTCGGCAGCGAGCCCACCAATGATGTGAAGGGACAGTGGGAGAGTCCGGATTCGCCGTTGCAGTGGCGCAAGCCCGGTCTTGCCGCTGGTGCAGCCCTTGCGCTGCTGCCGACGCAACCCGCGTTGGCCGAGCTCCCGCCGAAATATCTGCCCTCAGGTCTGGCCGTTCATGTTGAAGCACTGAGCGACCCGCTAATGCAGGGGCGTGGTCTTGGCACCGTCGGCATCGACCTCGCCGCTGACTACATCGCCAGGCAGTTCGAGCAGCTAGGCCTGCAGGCACCGGGTGGCTCGTATCTGCAGACCTGGACGCAGAGTCTTCCCGATGGCACGAGCGCGTCATTCAGCAATGTCATCGGCATGCTGCCGGGCACCGACGACACCCTGAAGAACGCGCCTATCATTCTGGGTGCTCACTACGATCATCTCGGCATCGAGACGGATGCTAATGGCAACGAGTCCTTGTTCGCAGGCGCGGACGACAACGCTTCTGGCGTCGGCATTCTGATCGAAGTGGCGAAAAAGCTGCAGAAATCCTTCAGCCCGAAGCGCTCGGTGATCTTCGTGGCGTTCGCGGGTGAGGAGTCGGGGCTGATCGGGTCGCGTCACTTTGTGGCGAATCCCCCGGTGCCTTTCACAACCGCGAATCTGTTCGCGATGCTCAACCTGGACAGCGTTGGCAGGCTGGAAGGCCGCACGCTACAGGTGTTCGCCAGCGACAGCGCCTACGAGTGGCCGTTCATGGCGCAGGGCATCGGTTTCACCATTGGCGTGCCAGCGCAGTTTCCCGCGCAGGCTGTGGCGGGCAGTGATCATGTGAGCTTTCTGGAGGCGGGCATTCCTGCCATTCACTTGTTCAGCGGTCTGCACACGGACTACCACCGTGCCAGCGACACCGCCGACAAGGTGGATTTGAATGGCATGTCCGATATCGCGCTGTGGGTAGAGGAGGCAATGGTGTACCTGGCGGATCGCGATCAACCGCTGCGGGTCAATCTGACCAATGCGCCGGTGCGTTCGACGGAAGCGGCTGCCGGTGCGCGGGCGGCCTCGTTGGGCACGATTCCCGAGTTCAATTACACCGGTGGGGGTGTGCAGATTTCCGGCGTGACGCCGGGAAGTGCGGGGGAAAAAGCAGGCTTGCAGGCTGGCGATGTGCTGTTGCAGTACAACGACACACCGATTGCGAATCTGCAGGAGTATTCCAATCTGCTGAGGGCAGCTGCTCCAGGGGATGCGGTGCAGTTGCAGATCAGACGCAACGATGCACTGCTCTCGGTCGAGGCAGTGCTGAAATCGCGTTGATCAGCAGATTGGGGACGAATCAGCCCAGGAAGAAGTAAAGCAAGCCGAAGACTACGGTGAAGCAGGCGAAGTTGAACAGCAGCTTCGGTCCGGTTTGTTCATGCTGTTCCCAGCTGTAAGTCACTTCCTGCATCAGGGCGGGGTTCATGCGTCGATTGATGTGTTTCATGATGTTCTGCTCTTTTTGTTCCACCAGTGCAGTTTTCAAAATTCAGTGTCTGCATTCTGGTTCTCATTGATAGTGACCCAATTAGAGCCCATATCGCCGCCCGCTAGAAGTAGGAAACATGGCAATCCAGAGAGCAATTCTGACGAATTGTGGCAAAACTGACTTGTTGGAAATGGATGTTGGAAGAATGCTGCTAGAATCGCCGCTGCTATTTTGCCCGCATAGTGCGGGAATTCAAGCCGAGCCCACCAGTTACCCGAGTATTCCTGTGACGATCAAATTACCGCCTCTCGCCGCCAGTGCCACCGCACATTTTCACGCAATTCCCTTGGTCAGACTCGTCACCGGTCTCTTTTTGGCGGTGGGTTTTTCAGGGGCATTGTCAGCCCAGCCCCTCAACCCGATTGCCGAGCAGCGTGCCACGCCGCTGACCCGTGTCGCCGATGCAGCCGCCGAGATCACAGTGGACGGCGTACTGGATGAATTGATTTGGCAGGACATTCCTGTCATCGATGGCATGGGCGTGATCCAGCCGGACACGCTGGCCGCGGCTTCGCTGGAGACCCACACCCGCGTGTTCTACACCGCGCGCGGCATGTACGTCGGCGTGATGAACTATCAAGACCCGGCGACCCTGGTCTCGCGCATGAGTTCGCGCGACGCCCAGTCCCAGCGCGACAGTTACGGGTTTGCGTTCGACCCGTCCGGCACTGGCCTCTACGGTTACTTCCTGCGCATCAACCTGGGCGACTCCCTGAATGATGGCACCATCGTGCCGGAGCGCCAGATCAACCGGCAGTGGGACGGGCCGTGGCATGGCGCGACCAAGTCGCTCGACAATGGCTGGTCCGGCGAGATGTTCATTCCGTGGTCGATGATGGCGCTGCCGCAAGGCGGCGAGACTCGCCGCATCGGCATCTATACGGAGCGCGTGCTGGCGGCGATGGGCGAGACCTGGTCATGGCCGGTGCTGCCACGCAACAGTGCGGAATTCATCTCCGCATTTCAGCCCTATGAACTGACCGGCATCAACCCCTCCACCCAATTTACGCTTTATCCCTATGCCTCAGCGTCTTTTGACGACATGAAGAACGAGACCGACTACCGGGTGGGCACCGACCTCTACTGGCGTCCGACTTCCAACCTGCAGCTCTCGGCCGCCCTCAATCCCGACTTCGGCACCGTGGAATCCGACGACGTGGTGGTCAACCTCGGCGCCTTCGAGACCTACTTCGAAGAGAAGCGGCCGTTCTTCCTGGAAGGGCAGGATATTTTCAGCACCTCGCCTCGCGACATTGGTGCCCACGGCGGCGCCCCTACAACGCTGCTCAACACACGGCGTATTGGTCGTCAGGCCTCCTACACTGTGCCGGCAGGCGTGAATGTTATTCCTACCGACCTGAGTCGCCCCAGCGATCTGCTTGCTGCCGGCAAGCTCACCGGGCAGTCTGGCAACTGGCGTTACGGCACGATGCTGGCGGCAGAGGATGACTCCATGGTGCGCGGCACGCTGGCCGACGGCTCGCGGGTTCACCTGCAGTCTGAGGGGCGTGACTTCGCCATTGGCCGCCTGTTGTATGAGGACACCTCGTCCGGCGGGCGCAGGGCTTACGGCTGGTTTGGCAGCAACCTCTCGCATCCGAACCGCGAGGCGACGGTGAACGCTTTCGACATGCACTACTTCTCCGCCGACACTCGCTGGGTGGTCGACGGCCAGCTCATGCACAGCAGGGTGCAGGACGTCAGCGGGTCGGGCATGTATCTCGATCTCAACTTCCGCCCCAACCGCCGCCTGCAGCACAGCATCACCGGCACCTATCTGGACGACAAGATCGAGCTGAATGACATCGGCTTCGTGCAGCGCAATGATCATGTGCAGCTCGACTACGTGCTCAACATCACCGAGTCCGACCTGCCGGGGCTGCGTTCACGCAACCGCAGTGTGAATATCGTCAATCAGTGGAACACCGACGGTGACCCGGTGCGGCTGGGCATGCACTTCTCCCAGTATCTGAACTTCCTCGACAACACTTCGTTGAGCTCCACGCTGCGCTTCTTTCCGGCACGCACGGACGACACGCTCAGCCGGGGTAATGGCACCTTCAAGATCCCCATGCGCATTGGCTTCGACGCCAACTGGCGCAGCGATGCCTCGCGGCCGATCTCCTACAACGTCGGCTTCAACAGCGCCGAGGAAGACCTCGGCAAGCAGAGCCTAAGCTATTCGGCTGGCGTGAGCTGGCAGCCCAATGACCGTTTCTCGGTGGACTTGAGTACCCGTTACGTCGATCGCGAGGCATGGCTGATTCACCTTGGTAAAGGCCGCATGACCGCGTTCGAGGCCAACGAGTGGGCGCCGCGTCTGGAGATGGACTATTTCATCAGCGCCAAACAGCAATTGCGTTTCAGCATGCAGTGGACCGGCATCAAGGCCTTCGAGGATCGCTTCTATCAGGTCAACGCCAGCAAGGTGGAGCCATTGAACGAGACCGGCGACCTGACCGCCGGCACTGACAATTTCGCCGTCAGCCGCATGAGCTTCCAGGCGCGCTACCGCTGGGAGATCGCACCGCTGTCGGATCTGTTCTTCGTCTACACGCGCGGCGGCAACCTCGCGCGTACCTTCGAGGATGACTACAGCGGCATGTTCGAGCACGCCTGGAATGACCAGGTCGTCGACAACTGGGTGGTCAAACTGCGCTACCGGCTGGGCAGCTGAGGCCCGCTCCCACAGTAATGACACACTGATGACACACAGCTGATTCAGGATAGGACTCCCGCCCATATTTTCCGATGAAGGATTTCCAATGCAGACCCGTTTCGTACGTACCCTCACCTTTCTTGGAGTGATCGCCATGAGCCTCGTGGCCTGTGACACCCCCGACACCTCTAGCCCGCCCGCCGCTCCTGCGGCCGTCCAGTCTGCAGCGCAGCCAGCACCGCAACCCTCCGTCAGCCTTGCAGGCAGAGTCGTAGTCGCCCACCGCGGCGCCAGCGGTTATCTGCCTGAACACACGCTGCCCGCCAAGGCCATGGCGTATGCAATGGGCGCGGACTATGTGGAGCAGGACGTGGTGATGACTAAGGATGATCAGTTGATCGTCATTCACGACACCACGCTCGACCGCACCACCGATGTCGCCGAAAAATTCCCCGGCCGTGCCCGCGCTGATGGCCAGCACTACGCCGTGGATTTCACACTGGAGGAAATTCTAACCCTCAATGTCACGGAAGGTTTCTCGGTCGAAAACGGGCAGAAGACACTGAACTACGCCGACCGCTTTCCGCTCGGCAAATCGATCTTCAAGGTGCACACCTTGGCGCAGGAGATCGAGCTGATTCAGGGTCTGAACCACTCCACCGGCAAGGACATCGGCATCTATCCCGAGATCAAGTCACCTGCTTTCCATCTTTCCGAGGGCAAGGACCTGGGCGCTGCCGTGCTCGCCGTGCTCAAGCAATACGGCTACACCGGCAAGACGGACAAGGCCTTCGTGCAGACTTTCGAGTTCGACGAGCTCAAGCGCCTGCACGACGAGGTCATGCCCGCGCTGGGTGTCGATCTGAAACTGGTGCAGTTGCTGGACGGCGGCGATGAGAATCTGTGGATGCAGACCGAAGACGGCGTGCGCCAGATCGCCCAGTATGCTGACGGCCTGGGGCCCGAGAAATCGATGATCATCGATAGCGAATCGACACCGGACAATCTGCGCATCAGTCAGCTGGTCAATTACGCCCATGCCAATGGGTTGCAGGTGCACCCCTATACCTTCCGCGCCGATTCGGATCAGGTGCCTGCCTATGCCACCAGCTTCGAACACATGCTGGAGCTTTTTTATGTCAACGCCCAAGTCGACGGCGTCTTCACCGACTTTACCGACCGCGCGGTTGAATTCCTCCGAAGCCACTGACTCCCTCCCACACAAACAGCGAGCTATACGCCAGAGGGCCTTCTGGCGTATACTTGCCGCCCGTTTGATTTTGCAGCTGCTCTCCGCAATCAGTTTCAGCCGTCATAGTTCGTCTCTTCTATCTGATACACCAGTACACAAGGCCCGATATGTCATCCAGTACACGCCCGGAACTCAGTTTTGCTGAGCTCGATCTACCACAACACCTGCAGGAAACGCTGAGCAAGGTGGGCTACGAAAAGCCCTCGCCAATCCAGCAAGCCACCATTCCTGTTCTGCTGCAAGGCAAGGACGTGGTGGGTATGGCGCAGACCGGCACCGGCAAGACCGCGGCCTTTGCACTCCCCATTCTCGCGAAGATCGATCTGAGCCAGGCGCATACGCAGGCGCTGGTGCTGTGTCCGACCCGCGAACTGGCAATTCAAGTGGCTGAAGCGTTCCAGACCTATGCCGCCGGTATGCGCGGGTTCCACGTGCTGCCGATTTACGGTGGGCAGGACATGGGGCGTCAGCTCAGTGGTCTGCGCCGGGGCGCTCATGTGGTGGTGGCTACGCCTGGCAGGTTGTTGGACCACCTCAATCGCAAGACCATCGATCTGTCCAAGCTCAAGACTCTGGTGCTCGATGAAGGCGACGAGATGCTGCGCATGGGCTTCATAGACGACGTGGAGTCCATTCTGGAGAACACGCCCAAGTCCCGTCAGGTGGCGCTGTTCTCTGCCACCATGCCGCCGCAGATCCGTGCTGTGGCCGAAAAATATCTGCACGACCCGCAGGAAATCCGCATCCAGAGCGCCATCTCCACGAACGAGGACATCGAACAGTTCTACTGGCTGGTTCAGGGCACCAGCAAGCTCGACGCACTGACCCGCATTCTCGAAGTGGAAGACTTCGATGCCATGCTGATCTTCGTGCGCACCAAGACCAGCACCGTCGATCTCGCCGAAAAACTCAGCGCCCGAGGCTTTGCTGCGTCACCCCTGAACGGCGACATGAACCAGGCAATTCGTTCCCGCACCATTGAGCAGCTCAAGAACGGCCAGCTCGACATTCTTGTGGCCACCGACGTGGCGGCTCGTGGTCTGGACGTTGACCGTCTGAGCCATGTGATGAACTACGACATCCCCTACGATGACGAAGCCTACGTGCATCGCATCGGCCGCACCGGTCGTGCCGGCCGCAGCGGCAAGGCGATTTTGTTTGTGGCACCGCGTGAGCGACGTCTGCTGCAGTCGATTGAGAAGACCACCCGCAAGAAGATCACCCAGATGGAACTGCCAACGCGTGGCGAGCTGATCGAGAAGCGAAGCACTCAGTTCAAGGAAGGAATCGCTGAAACCATCGTTCACGGCAAACTGGATTTCTTCCACAAGCTGGTGGCTGATCTGGTGAAAGAGCACGAGTGCACGCCCGAACACGTCGCTGCGGCGATGGCTTATCTGCTGCAAAAAGATCGTCCTCTGGAACCTGTGATGGGGCATGAATCGCCGCGCAGCGACCGCGAAGGTTTTGCCTATGGAGAGCCGAAGGGGGACAGAGCACCGCGTCGCCCACGTGAGGAAACGACATCAAGACCTGCCAGAGCAGAGCGTCCTGTCCAGGCGGAACGACGCACTGAATATTTGCCCGCAGCCAATCTGCCGAAACGCAGTGAAGGTGGAAGCGCGGCCAGCAAGCCCCTGGATGCTGAAGAACACGACGAATTCGAAGACCGCCCGACCAAACCCTCTCGGGAGAAGCGCATCCCCTCCGACACGCTGTTCGAGCAGATTCTTGCTGAAGACGAACAGGACGAGGCACCACGCGCTCGCGAGTCGCGACCCACGCGTGACGTCCGCGAACCGCGCCAGACGCCAGGCTATGTCTCCCCGCATTCGCCTGCGGATGACGGCCGTGCCAAGCCGCTGCGAGACTACCCGGACATCAAGATGGAGCGCTTCCGTATCCACGTCGGCCATAGCGATGGCGTGACTCCGCGTGAAGTGGTGGGCGCAATCGCCAATGAGGCCGACATCGAAGGCCGCTACATCGGCCACATTCGCATCTATGACGACTACTGCACCGTGGACCTGCCCAGCGGCATGCCCCCCGAAGTGATGCAGGTTCTCAAACGCACTCACGTCTGCAGCAAGCCGCTGCTGATCGAGCCAGTGAACAAGCCCGAATACGAGCGCCCCAGTGCCAAGCCCGCCTATGAGAAACCAGCTGGCTTCAGCAAGCCGGCGTTCGAGAAGCCTGCTTTTGTAAAACCCGCCTTCAAAAAAGAAGGCTATCAGCGCGATGCAACTCCTGGCGGCGAGTACAAGAAACCTGCTTTCAAGAAAGAAGGTTTCAATAAAGACGGCTTCAAGTCTGCCGGCGCCGCGCAGGATTCCTTCCGCAAAGATGGTGCCAGCAAGCCCGCGTTCAAGAAGGAAGGGTATCAGAAGCCTGCTTTTGACAAGCCTGGGTTCGCGAAACCCGCATCCGCAAAGCCCGCTTATCAGAGGTCAGAGCAGCAGCCTGAAGGGGCCAGCAAGCCTTCCTACAAGAAGGAAGGTTTCCAGAAGCCGGACTTCAAGAAGGCCGAATTCAAGAAGCCGGATTTTAAAAAACCCGATTTCAAAAAGCCGGGCTTAAAGCGTGACACCTTCGCCAAGGACGGTGCTGAGAAGCCTGCGTTCCGTGGCGTCGAAAGCACTGACATCACCCGTGAAGTGCTGGAGCGTTTCCCTGCCATGGAAGCTCCTGGCATTCGCGCAGCGCGTCCTATCCTGGGCCTGAACGGCAAGCCGGCCAAGCCAAAGGCGAAGAGCAAGCGCGTCGACAAAGACAAGGGTAAGCGCAAGACGCCCCATTCGCCGAAGCCCGAGTAAGCAGCCGAGCAGGACGGGATGGCAAACAGGCAGACTTGTCAGGCAGAATGGCTCTCCAGGGAGCCTGCCATGATGAGCACTGCAACACGTATGTCGACAATTCTGCTGAAGACGCGTACACGCCAGGATGAGAGCGGGCCTCGCCCGCGATCGGCCTTTGCACGACGTCTGATCGCGGCCATGGCCCGCTCCCACAGTTGGGTGCTTACGTTACTTCTGTGCCAAGTCCCTCTGCATGCCGCAGAACTCTCCCCCCGCTACCAGGACGCCGATGGCGATCTGGTCGCTGATCTGCCGAGCGACCCCGCGCGCTGGCGCGACCCGCGCATCCTCATCTTTGCCTATACGCCCGTCGAAGACCCGGCCATGTACTCGCAGGTATGGGACGAATTCATCCACCATCTGGAAACTCTCACCGGCAAGGAAGTGCGCTTCTTCCCGGTGCAGTCCAACGCGGCCCAGCTCGAAGCGATGCGCGCCGGGCGGCTGCATGTAGCGGGTTTCAACACCGGCTCCACGCCCATCGCCGTGAACTGTGTCGGCTTCGTGCCCTTCACGATGATGGCGGCGAAGGACGGCAGCTATGGCTACCAGATGGAGATCATCACCTGGCCCGGCAGCGGCATCGCCACAATTCCCGATCTGGCTGGCCGCACACTGGCGTTCACAGCGCCGACCTCCAATTCGGGATTCAAGGCACCTTCGTCGCTGCTGGAATCCGAGTTCGGGTTGGCGGCAGATCGTGACTACAAAACTGCTTACTCCGGCAGCCATGACAACTCCATCCTCGGCGTGGTGAACAAGGACTACGACGCGGCGGCGATTGCCAACGAAGTGCTGTATCGCATGATCGCCCGCGACGTGGTGCGCGCCGAGCAATACACAACGATCTACAAATCCGCTTCCTTCCCCACCACCGGCTATGGCATCGCCCACGATCTACACCCGGATATCGCCGCAAAGGTGCGGGAGGCATTCTTTACGTTTGACTGGGAAGGCACAGCGCTGCAGCGCGAATTTGCCGATGCGGCGATGGAGCAGTTTCTGCCAATCACCTATCAGGAACACTGGTCGGTGGTGCGGCAGATTGATGAGGCGACCAACACGGTCTATAACTGCGATTGAATAAGAGGTTCACATGCTCACACTGAAAGGCCTGACCAAACGCTACGCCACCGGCGACCTCGCGCTCGACAGCGTCGACCTTGCCGTGCCTGCTGGTCAGGTGCTGGCACTGATCGGCCCGTCGGGCGCGGGCAAAAGCACGCTGATCCGCTGCGTCAATCGCCTGGTTGAACCCACCTCCGGCAGCATCCACCTCGACGGCGACGACATCACCCGCGTGCGCGGCAATCGCTTGCGTCAGGCGCGGCGGCAGATCGGTATGATCTTCCAGAACTACGCGCTCGTCGAACGTCTCTCGGTGATGGAGAACGTGCTCTCCGGGCGCCTCGCCTACGTCGGCTTCTGGCGCAGCTTCGTTCGCAAGTTTCCGCAGAGTGATGTGCAGCAGGCTTTCAAAATTCTCGAACGTGTCGGCCTCGAAACGATGATCGACAAGCGCGGGGACGCGCTCTCCGGCGGGCAAAAACAACGCGTCGGTATCGCGCGTGCGCTCATGCAGAATCCAAAGCTATTGCTGGTCGACGAACCCACCGCCAGTCTCGACCCGAAGACATCGCGGCAGATCATGCGGCTGATCTGCGAGCTGTGCGCGGAGCAGAATCTCGCGACAGTCATCAACATTCACGACGTCGCTCTCGCGCAGCAATTCGTGCATCGTGTCGTCGGTTTGCGTGCCGGAGTGGTGGTGTACGACGGTCCGCCCACGGGCCTCACGTCGGAAATTCTCACGACAATTTATGGTGAAGAAGATTGGACAGCAGTGCAAAAAGAAGACGAACACATTGCCTCTGATGCACGCAAAGATGTCGAAGCGGCGTTGCTCGGAGGACATCCGTGAGCACGCTTGCCTCACAGATCGACCCCGTGCGCATCGCAGCCGCAAAGAAGGGCAGCTGGCGCCCGCTGCCGTTGATCAGCAGCAGGAAGTTGCGCTGGGCACTTAACCTCGCCGCACTGACTTACATCGTGCTGGTCTACTTCAGCGTCGACATCAACTGGGCGCGCGTTGCGCAGGGCTTTGATCGCGGCCTCAATTTTGTCGGCTCTTTCTTCACGCCGGACTTCGTCACGCGCGGCGGCGAGATTGCGGTTGGTCTGCGTGAAAGTCTCACGATGACCTTTGTCGCCACTGTCATCGGCATCGTCCTAGCGATTCCAGTGGGCCTCGGTGCCGCACGCAACATCGCCCCGCGTCCCGTGTATTTTTTCTGCCGCACACTCATCGCACTGTCGCGCACGTTTCAGGAAATCATCATCGCGATTTTGTTCGTGGCGATGTTTGGTTTTGGTCCGCTGGCGGGTGTTTTTACGCTCGCGTTTGCGACGATAGGCTTCATGGCCAAGCTGCTTGCCGAAGATATCGAAGACGCGCAGAACGAACCGATGGAAGCGATTCGCGCCACGGGTGCGAGCTGGTTGCAGTGGATCAACTATGCGGTGCAGCCGCAGGTGATGCCCAGGCTGATCGGCTTGTCGCTGTATCGTCTCGACATCAATTTTCGCGAGTCGGCGGTGATCGGTATCGTTGGCGCCGGTGGCATTGGCGCCACGCTGAACACATCGATCAGCCGATATGACTACGACACCTCGGCGGCGGTGCTGCTCATCATCATTGCGATTGTGCTGATGAGTGAGTACCTCTCCGGCTATGTAAGAAAATGGACCGCGTGATGCCAACAAAAACTGTAAACAATCAACCCATCTGGATGCAGCGCACCCCGCGCCAGCAGTCCGCCATCTGGCTCGGCTGGTTCCTGGGCGTGATGCTGTTTCTGCTGTGCTTCAAGGTCATCTCCGACAATACCATCTGGGAATTCCTCACCGACGCCCACGTGCAGGCCGCCAGCCTCATCGGCCGCATGGTGCCGCCGGACTGGTCCATCACCGGCTCACTGATGCTGCCGCTGTGGGACACCCTCAATATCGCCACGGTCGGCACCATCCTCGGCACCATCATCGCGTTTCCACTAGCGTTTCTCGCTGCGCGCAACACCACACCGCATCCGGCGCTGCGTGCATTCGCGCTCGGCGTGATTGTGAGTTCGCGTTCCATCAACGCGCTGATCTGGGCGATTCTGCTCGTCACCATGATCGGCCCCGGGCTGCTCGCGGGCATGATCGCCATCGCGCTGCGCTCGATCGGTTTCGTTGGCAAGCTGCTGTATGAGGCCATCGAAGAGATTCAGCCGACGCCCGTCGAGGCCATCACCTCCACCGGCGCGGGTAACCTGCAGGTGATTGCCTGGTCGGTGGTGCCACAGATCATGCCCGCGTTCGCCGGCAACACCGTCTACCGCTGGGACATCAACATCCGCGAATCCACCACGCTCGGATTAGTCGGCGCAGGCGGCATCGGCCTGCAGATGAACGCGGCGATCAACAACCTCGCCTGGGGCCAGGTCGCCACCGTGTTCGTGCTGATCTTCGGCACGGTGATCCTGTCAGAGTGGGTGTCGGCGAAGGTGCGCCACGCGGTGATCTGACCGCGACGGCGCCACAACCTGAAAGAAAACCTTCACGAAACTGCAATCCAGCATTCACACTCCTGTCAAACGCTCTCCTTAATGTGAGCCCCTTACTCAATTCCAGTAAGAGGTGGGACATGAATCTCTCTACGATTTCCAGAAAACTGCTCGTTACTTCCATTCTGGTGGGGCTGGGCCTCTCCGGCACCGCGCTGGCGCAGGACACGACTTCCTCTATTCGCGGCCGCATCAGCGACGCGCAGGGCAACCCTTGGGCGAATGCCGCAGTCGTCATTGAAGACACGCGTACTGGCTCTGTCCGCACCCTGCAGTCCAATGCTACCGGAACGTTCTACGCCACCAACCTGCCGGTGGGCGGTCCCTACCGCGTCACCATCAACGGCAGTAAGTCCGTGGTGGTGGATTCCATTTCTCTCGGTGACATCTACAGCCTGAGTGTGGCGCTGGACCGTGCCAATCAGATCGAAGAAATAATCGTGCTCGCCGATGTAGGCAGCATGGTCGATGTAGCATCCGGGCCCGCTGCCACGTTCTCCACTTTCGACCTGGAAACCGCTGTCGCCTTCGACCGTGACATCAAGGACGTATTTGCCTCCGACCCACGCATGAACATCGACACCAACTCAGCGGTGAATTGTGTCGGCAAGCACCCGCGCTTCAACAGCATCAGCCTGGACGGCGTCAGTCAGAACGATCGCTTCGGACTCAATGAAAACGGCTACTCCACCGCGACCGGCATGCCCTTTCCATTCGAAGGCATCGCCCAGGTTGCCGTCGAACTGGCCCCATTCGACGTGACCTACGGCGGCTTTACGGCCTGTAACGTCAACGCTGTCACAAAGTCAGGAAGCAACGAGTGGACCGGCAGCGCCTTCTTCGAATACACCGATCAGGACCTGCGCGGCGATTCCCTGCGCGTGGATAACAAGACACAGAAATTCAAGTCTGCCGATTTCACGGAACAAAAGCGTGGCTTCAGCCTTGGCGGCCCGTTGCTGGAGGATCGACTGTTTGTCTATGGCGCGTATGAGGAGACCGAGGAGCCGGAATTCATCGCCCAGGGCTATGCCGGTTCCGGCAATGGTATCGAGCGCCCCTGGTTCAGTGCTGCCGATTACACGCGCATCAACGATATCGCCAATCGTGTGTACAAGTACGATGCCGGTGGTCAGGCCAGTAATGGTCTGCAGACAGAAGAGAAATACATGCTGCGTCTTGACTGGAATATCAGCGACCGCCATGACGCCGCGGTGATCTACAACTCCTACGACGGCGTGGAGGATCGCGCCTCGGATTCCAGCAGCAATCAGTACGCCTTCGCGAATCACTTCTATCAGAAAGGCGCCATTTCAGAGACCACTACGCTGAAGCTCTCCTCGCAGTGGAGCGACGCATTCTCTACCGGCGTCTTCATCAGTCGCAACACCATGGACGATTCGCAGGTCACTGTCGGCCCGAAAGACATGGCCGAAATGCGCATCGCGATGGGAGGCAACACGGTGTTTCTGGGAGCAGATGACTCCCGCCAGGCCAACAACCTGAATACCGCATCGGATTTCATGAAGCTGACCGCTCAGTATCTCTATCAGGATCATGTGGTCACCGCTGGCTTCGAACGCGAGGATCTGCAGATATTCAATCAGTTCGTGCAGCATGCACGCGGCGGCGAATACTTCTTCGCTGATCTCTCTGCCAACAACCCCGCGCGCTGCGCCAGTCTCAGCGCCAGCGGCCGGCTGACTGACCCAGGCTGCGAGCTGACCGGTATCGATAATTTCGAACTGGGCATTGCGGATGACATCTATTACGGCAGCGGCGGAGGCACCAACAATGCTGCCGATGCGGCGGCGAGCTTTGAGAATCAGCTCAACACCGCTTATCTGCAGGACGAATGGCTGCTGCCAGATCAAGCACTGACCGTGGTAGCGGGCCTGCGTTACGACTGGTTCACCAGCAGTGACAGTCCGCGCTACAACGCTGCGTTCACGACCTTGAACAACGGACTGCGCAATGACACCAACATCGACGGCCTCGACCTGCTGATGCCTCGTGTCGGTATCACCTGGGAAGCGCGCGAGAATCTCACCGTTCGTGGTGGTGTGGGTCTGTACTCTGGTGGCAACCCGAACGTCTGGCTCTCGAATGCCTGGAGCAATGACGGGTTGTCCAACGTGCAGTTGCGCGACCGCAACAACAGCAACAAATCGATCCTCGGCGGCATCCCGCTCAGTGGCGCCATGCGGCCCGGCTACGATGTCCCGCAGGGGCTCAGAGATCAGGTGACGGCGACCACCGCTGCCAATGCCTCTAACAGTTTCATTGTCCTCATTGACCCGGACTACGAGCAGCCTTCTGAATGGAAAGTGGCCCTCGGCGCCACCTGGGAATTGCCCAGCGGCATCGTGATGGAAGGGGACTATCTCTACTCGCAGCAGCAGGACCCAGCCTTCTATGTCGATGTTGCCCAGAGCATCATCGGCGCCACACGTGCCGGACAGCCCATTTACGGCAACGTGCGCGGACAGGGCAACCTGATGCTCACCAACTCCGGCGAAAAACCCGAGAGTCATTCGCTGTCACTGGTAGCGAGCGATAGTTACGACTGGGGCCTGGACTGGAACTTCGGCTATGCGTTTACCGCCGCTGAAGATATCAGCCCGATGACCTCTGCCGTGGCCTCTTCTAACTTCAACAACCTCGCGCTCTACGATCTCAACAATCCGGAAGTGGGCACCTCCAACTACGAAGTGCCACATCGCTTCACCGCCCGCGTGAGTTACGGCAAGGAATTTTTTGCTGGCCACGAAACCCGCGTCACGGCGCAGTGGTTCCGCAGTCAGGGGCAGCCGCAGAGCTACGTGATGAGCAGTCTTGGCCTGGAAGGCACTAACACCAGCAACCGCCGCCATCTGCTCTACGTTCCGGGGCCGGGTGATCAGAATGTCGTGGTGGGTCCGAACTTCAACGTGGCGGCATTCTCTGCGTTTGTCGAATCGCACGGCCTCGATCAAGGTTTCGCGACCCGTAACGACGAGTACGCCAAGTGGACATCGCGTCTTGACTTGCGAGTGGATCAGGAGCTACCAACCTTCTTCTCGGACAGCAAGGCCAAGGTCTATCTGAAGGTCTACAACCTGCTCAACCTGATGCACGATGATTGGGGGCACCAGCACGATGCCGAGTTCTTCTCGCCTGATGTGGTGACCTCGTCGGTCAACAAGCAGGGGCAGTATGTGTTCGAGCGCTTCAATCAGCTGAGCGTCAGCGATCTGCGCGAGAATGAATCACTCTGGCAGATCCGCATGGGGGTTCAGATTGATTTCTAAGCGGTTCCTGCTCGGCATGTTGGTATGCCTGTGCTGGTGGATTTCCCCTGCTGCCTTCGGGCAGCAGAATCCGTCCGCTCCTCTGCTGCTGATCGGCATTGATGGCCTGCGCTGGGACATCATCGATCGCCATTCTGCTCCCAACCTGCGCCGCCTGGCGCAGGAGGGTGTGCGGGCGCAGGGGCTGATTCCCGTAATGCCTTCCAAAACCTTCCCGAATTTTTACGCCATCGCCACCGGGCTGTACCCGGAGCATAACGGCGTGCTGGACAACACCACCTATGACGAAGTGCTGGAGACCACTTTCCGCATGAGCAATCAGGACGATGCCCGCTGGTTTGAAGGCGAGCCCATCTGGAGCACCGCCGAGGCTCAGGGAGTGCGTGCTGCCACGATGTTCTGGGTAGGTTCCGGCGTGAAGAGTGGCGGTCGGCGCCCCAGCTACTGGCATCCCTTCGATGACAGCGTGCCGAACGAGGAGCGCGTCGCACAGGTGCTGGCGTGGCTCGATCTGCCCGCCGCTGAGCGCCCGCGTTTTCTCAGTGTGTATTTCGAAGCGGTGGACTCCGCCAGCCATGAATACGGTGTCGACAGCCCCGAAGAAGCGGCCGCTCTCACGGCATTGGATGCCACGCTGGGCGTGCTGCTGGAAGGGCTGACACAGCGCGGCCTGCGCGATCAGATCAATCTTGTGGTGGTCGGCGACCATGGCATGACCAATCTCTCGGCAGAGCGCATCATCTATCTGGACGACTACGCCGACCTCGGTGCCGATTTCAGCAACTTGTACAGCCCGCAGCTTAGCGGCGAGCGCCAGGGCAATGCGGTGTTTGCGGGTTTCCATGGCGAAGCCAGCGCAGTCGACTCTCTGTATCAGGCGCTGGCATTGGCACATCCGCATCTCAGCGTGTACCGGGAGGCACAGTTCCCGGAATGGTTTCATCAAGACCATCCGCAGCGCTCGCCCGACCTCATCCTGATGCCGGACAATGGCTGGCTGGTGTCCAAGCGCGCGGTGCCCTTCAACGGTCCGGCTGCCAACCACGGCTACTCACCCCAGGAGCGCGACATGCACGCGGCGTTCATCGCCAGCGGGCCGGCCTTTGCCTCCAATCTAGTTGTTGAACCCTTCGAGGTGGTGCAGCTTTACAACCTCATGTGCCGCCTGCTGGGCATCACACCAGCTGCCAATGATGGGCAGGCCGAGGCGCTTGAGCACATCCTGCTGGCTCGGTGAAACCTGCTCTGCAAAACTGTCCTGTAGAAGCCGCGCCTTAAAACCTGTGCCTTAAAATCTCCGCTATGGGAGCGAGCTCACACAGCAAGAATGCGGCGATTTTCGATGGCCTTGTCTGCATCCAATCTCAATATCATTTCTTCTATTTTCCCATCACATTCCACCAGCGTCTGCTGCAGATTGCCGTTGGCGGAGCGCCGAACTCCGAGGTGGTGGGCGAGTCGACACATTAAGTTCCTGCACGACCGCCTGAGCCAATCAGTCAATACCAGACAACGCCAGTGTCAAAGACGTCTTGCAAGGGCCGATAGCAATTACTGCTTTAATTCAAACTGACAGAGATTCTGTTCAATAGCCCGCGCTGCTAAAGAAATCGGGTCGCCCTGCGCAAGCGGTCGTGTATGGCCGCCCATGCCGGTTCGTCCGGCGGTAGCGCAATCAACAATATCTCGCAACTGCTCGCATCAGCCTCGTGCAAGGCCGCGTAAAGCGCGCGGGCATAGCCTTCGGGCTGCGTTGGCATCGGCCAGAACTTCGCCACCGGCCAATCGGGTCGGCGCAGCGCAAGCAGCCCAATACGCTGGCCGAGAAACGGCGCTTCGGTCAGCTCGGCCGCGATCCGGTAGCACGGTGTGCGCGGCGCGTAGTGCGAGGCCAGAGCTCCCGGGACGCGAGGCGCTGCGGCTGCGACGGTGTCGGAAAGAGACAGGTAGGCCGCGAGCATTTCGGCGGTGATGGCACCGGGGCGCAGAATGCTCGGGTGTTCACTACTGAGATCAACGATGGTCGACTCGATACCAACCGCGCAGGGGCCGCCATCGACCACTGCTGCGATCTTTCCAGCCAAGTGCGACCGAACATGCGCCGCCGTGGTGGGACTGATTTGACCAAAGGGATTCGCGGATGGCGCGGCCAGGGCCCGACCGAGCTGGAGCAAGACGGCTTGCGGCACCGGATGTGCCGGCACGCGCAGCGCAACGGTCGTTTGGCCGCCAGTCACCAACGGCGACACCGTTCGCGCGGCAGGCAGCACCAGGGTGAGAGGCCCGGGCCAAAAGGCCGAAGCCAGCCGCCAAGCCGCCTCCGGCACCGCGGCTGCCCAGTCGGGCAATTGCTCGGCGGAGGCGAGATGCACGATCAGCGGGTGATCGGCCGGGCGGCCTTTGGCGCGAAAGATCGCGCGTAAGGCGTCGGGATTGGTCGCATCGCCAGCTAGCCCATAAACAGTCTCGAAAGGCAGGGCCACGAGTTCGCCCGCCCCCAGCAGGTTCACGGCGGTGGACAAATCCCTTGGGCTAGAGGTGAGTTGCAACATGATCAAGACTCCAATCTTTCCGACGCCGTTTCGACGCCGCCATGCGGAACGAAGACCGCTCTCCGTGCCTCCTCCAGGACGGCGCGAACCTCCGGGTGCTGGATACGCCGTTCTGTGCTGATCAGCCAGAATGCTTCGCGCACCTCGTCCACTCGTCCCACTTCGCTGACGCCATAGCGCGCGCAGATTTCGTCCGAGATGATCGCGGGCGCGGGGAAATAGCCTTCACCTGCCTGAGCGAAGACCTTCATCAGGGCACTGTCATCGAACTCCCCGACGACCCGTGGGTACAGTCGCGCCTCACCCAGCCAGCGGTCGATCTCGCCGCGGACCGCCGCGTTCGGCCCGGGCAAAAGCAGTGGCGCCCCGTTCAGACAGGCGGGGAAGGCCGCGGACCGTTGATACGCTTCGATCGCATAAGCGTTGGCGCCCATCCTGAACAGGTCGGCATCCAGTTGCGTTGCCGCATTTTTCAACGCCTCATCGGCAGTAGCTGCTGCAGGACCAGTGCCAGTCAATGAGCTCATCTCACCGCAGACGGCACCGGCAACTCTGACCGTAGCCTCCGCACGAGCCAGATAAGTGGAGTTTGTCATCTCCAGAAATGTTTCATAGGGAAATGCGGCAGGTAGAGCGTCTGCATTTTCAGGGGACGGTGCTTGCGGTGCACAGCCGATCAGCAATGGCAGAGACAAGAGCAAGGCTTTCCGACAATACACTTCGAATTTTTCTGCAGTCACAGCGACAACACACCTTTTCAATGAATGAACCACTCCAGAAGAGGAAAGGCCCTCGTCTTTCCACTATACCGAAAAGGCGCTATGGCAATTTGATGCAGGACAAGCAGGAGAAAAAGGGGGTTTGCGAATGCAGGCATGGCCTGCAAGAAGAAGCGAGGCCACCATCCGGAAGAGGGCGGCCATACTCGGCGATCAGTCCGAATTAACGACGTACGCCAGCGACAGGAATCGCACCGAAGTCGGTGTCGAAGTTACCAGCCAGATTGTCGCCTTCAACGGTACCGGCGAAGCGCAGAGTCAGTGTCTGGCCCTGAGCATCAACGGTGGTTTCGAAGTTCACGGCATTGCCTTCAACTGTCACGCCGTTCAGTACTGCTGAGCCAAGGTCACCGGATGACAGGGTACCTGTCAGATCAGGTTGGATGTCCAGAATCACAACCATCGCGCCGACCGGAGTCTCGATGTTGACGTCCCAGATGCCAACCGCTGGGTTTGGTGGAGTAGAGGCGCAAGCGGCGAGCAACAGGGCAGCAAACATCAACAGCGAGCCCTTGAGTATTCTATTCATGATTTCCCCTTATTTTCATGTCCGCCAGGTAGCGGATGATAATGTATAAACGAGTATTTGCAGGCATATCCAGCGAGCTGGCGACGCCGGGCTATTTTCTCCTGAATCAGAGGGGAGTCAACGACATTCTGGGGCGCTTCGTACTTATTTTCGCTTGCTCCTGACTGATTCTTGAAAATTCAAGGATTCGGTCAAGGCAGGCCATAGTGATGACGTGGGACGTTTGAAGCACTGCAAAAACTGCTATATCCTCGCAGCAAGTCCGTTATATCCACAGCACACAACGACAATTTTTATGCGCAATTTTATTGCGACAGTTCACAGCAACACTACCGTGCAAGCAGATTGCTTCGGCAGTTCATCCGACCCGCGCAGTTATCCGGGTCGCCATTCGAAGACCACACGCATTCGACAAAAAGGGGATAAGTCATGGCACGCTTTCGAGTCAACGGAGTAGCGCAGGATTTGGATATTGAGCCGGAGATGCCACTTTTGTGGGCACTTCGCGACGAGCTGGGTTTGACCGGCACAAAGTTCGGTTGTGGGGTGGCTGCGTGTGGCGCCTGCACCGTGCAGGTCAATGGCAATGCGGTGCGCAGTTGCGTGACGCCGGTCAGCGCGGTGGAAGGCACCGACATCACCACAATCGAAGGTCTGGCGGTGAATGCCGCCGCGGCGCTCACCCCGGTGCAGCAAGCCTGGATCAACCATCAGGTGCCGCAGTGCGGTTACTGCCAGTCCGGCATGATCATGGCGGTGTCGGCGCTGCTGACTGCCAACCCCAATCCCAGTGACGATGAAATCGACGGTGCCATCACCAACATCTGTCGCTGTGGCACCTATCCACGGGTCCGCAAGGCCATTCGTTCGCTGACGACCACCGCATAGGTCCAGGGAGAGCACACATGAAAATCAATCGACGTCGTTTTCTGCTTGGTACCACCGTGGTCGGTGGCGGCCTGCTCATCGTCTATGCCACCACTCGCCCCAGCAAACATTTTGTTGCCAATGACACTCTCGCGGAAAATGGTCAGAGCTTCTTGACTACCTGGTTGCGCATCGACCCGGACAACACGGTAACCGTGCTGGTGCCGCACTCCGAAATGGGACAGGGAGTGCTCACCTCGCTGCCGATGATGGCCGCCGACGAACTGGATGCGGACTGGGACCTGGTGCGTGTGGAACAGGCGCCTGCCACCGATCTGTTCGCCAACGGCGTGCTGATCAAGGGCTTCGCGCAATCGATGGGCGTGAGCGTGCCGGGCTTCCTGGACGGCGCGATCAACAAAGTATCCGAGATCATGAATATCCAGATCACCGGTGGCAGCAGCTCTGTGCGCTTCACTGGTGAGAACGGCATGCGGGTGGCCGGAGCCGCCGCGCGGGAAATGCTGATCAAGACGGCCGCCGTGCGCTGGGAAGTGCCGGAGAGCGAGCTGACTGCCCGCCTGAGCCATGTGTACCACGACGCCAGCGGCCGCTCCGCAACCTATGGCGAACTGGCATCCGATGCGGCGCGCTTCGAGCCGTCGCCGAACCCGCGCCTGAAAGAGCCCCATGAGTTCACGCTGATGGGCAAACCCATTCAACGTATCGACATCCCTGCCAAAGTCGACGGCACTGCCGCCTTTGGTATGGATGCGCGCCCGGCCGGCATGCTCTACGCGGCGGTGAAGACCTCGCCAGTATTCGGCAACAAGCTGGTGTCCGTTAACAGCGATGTCGCGTTGCAGCGCCGAGGTGTGGTGCGTGTGGTGGAACTCGATGATGCGGTCGCCGTGGTGGCCGACAATTACTGGCGCGCCAAACAAGCCTTGGCGGCGCTCGATATTCGGTTCGAGGCAACGGCGAATGATCAGGTCACCACACAGTCCATCTATGCCCAGTTCGACACCGCTCTGCAGGGCGAGCTGAACGAGGATGTGGAACAAGGCGATACCCCAATAGCACTGGCAGGCGCCGCGACGACCATCGACGCCACCTATCGCGTGCCGTTTCTGGCACATGCCGCGATGGAGCCGATGAACTGCACCGTGCATTTCCACGATGGCAAGGCCGATGTCTGGACGGGAACTCAGGACAACCTCGGCATTCGTGGCCGCGTCGCGTCAATCTCCGGGCTGGATGAGAACGATGTCACCATGCATATGTTCTATCTGGGCGGCGGCTTCGGCCGACGCCTGCCGAACACCACCAACACCATCGACCAGGCGACGCGCATCGCGCAGCAGTTCGACGTGCCGGTGCAAACCATCTGGAGCCGTGAAGAGGACATGCAGCAGGACTATTATCGCACCGCTGTCACCAGTGCCTTCCGCGCCGGTTTCGATGCCAGCAACAACCTGATCGCGTGGGAGAACCATTACATCGGCAAGAACGAACCAGCCGAGGCAGCACACCCTCCCTACTCGATCCCGCATAAGTCGATTGCCTATGCCGACAGCCCGACCCACGTGCCATTGGGTGCCTGGCGCAGCGTGGCGCACTCGCAGCACACCTTCTTCCTGGAGTCCTTCGTAGACGAGCTGGCGCACAAGGCCGGCAAGAATCCCTACCAGTTCCGCCTCGACATGCTGCAGGACAAACCGCGTCATGCGGCCGTCCTGAAAGCGGCTGCGGATAAAGCGGGCTGGGAGCGCAATCTGCCGGAAGGCCATGCGATGGGTATCGCGTTGCAGGAAAGTTTCGGCAGCATCGTGGCACAGGTGGCCGAGGTGTCGATCAACAGCGACGGCAGCGTGCGCGTGCATCGCGTGACCTGTGCGGTGGATTGCGGCCGTTCCGTGAATCCCGACAACGTGGCCTCGCAGGCCGAGAGTGGCATCATCTACGGATTGACCGCGGCGCTGTATGGCGAGATCACAATCGCCAATGGCCGCGTCGAGCAGACCAATTTCAACGATTACGAGATGTTGCGCCTGAGCGATTCGCCCGAGATTGACGTGGTGACTATTGAGTCTGGTGCAGCACTGGGCGGAATGGGCGAGCCGGCTACACCGCCTGTCGCCGCTGCGGTCGCCAATGCAGTGTACATTCTGACAGGACAGCGCGTGCGCGAGCTGCCGCTGAAGAACTACCGCTTCACTGCCGCACCGGTGGAACGGCTAGCATAACCCTGGGGGAGCGGGCCTGCCCGCGATAGCGCAGGGAATCGCGGGCTGGCCCGCTCCCACAAAATTACTTGCCGGATTGATAGTTTTCTTTGATGAAGCGGCCGAGGAGTTCGAACTCGTCACCGCGGGTGCTGGCCTTGCGCCACACCAGCCCGATTTCCCGGAAGCTGTCCTTGTCCAGTGCGGTGGTCTTGATGCGGGTATTCTTCAGCAGAGACGAACCGATCGCCATCTCCGGCAGATAAGTGACGCCCAGATCCGCGTCCACCATCTGCACCAGAGTCAGCAGGCTGGTTGCGGTGATGTTGCTGACCTTGTCGGCGTTCTTGATGCTGCAGGCCGTGAGTGCGTGATCGCGCATGCAATGGCCGTCCTCCAACAGCAGAATGCTATCCTCTGGCAACTCGCTGACCTGATAGTGAGCCGGATCAACCAGCGTGCTCTTAGCCTGATGGGCGAGGTAGAAGTGGTCTTTGAACAGCGACATCTCGGTGACGTTGCGCAGCTCATACGGCAAAGCAATCAGAATTATGTCCAACTCACCATCCATCAGACGACTGTAGACGCGATCCGTCAAATCTTCCTTCAGATACAGCTTGAGATTCGGATAGGACTTGCGCAGCGCGGGCAGCAGACGAGGCAGCAGGAATGGCGCAATTGTCGGGATGACCCCCAGCTTGAGCTGACCAGTCAGTGGCTGCTGGTTGCCCTGCGCGATGTCCACCAACTCTTCCAGATCCCGCAACACCTGGCGCGCCTGCACGGCGATATCACGCCCCAGGCTGGTCACGGTGACATTTTTATTGGTGCGGTCTACCAGCTGAATATTGAGCGTACTTTCCAGCTCGCGAATCGCCACGCTGAAAGCAGGCTGGGACACGAAACAGGCTTCGGCGGCTTTGCCGAAGTGCCCGATCTGTTCTAGTGCGACAAAGTAGCGCAGCTGCTTGGTCGTTGGTAAATGGTTCATGTATCCCCCGGCTGCACAGCTGGCAGTTCATCGTTAGACCGTCGCCAAGGCTAATTAACTTTCCATATCATGGCAATAGCTTTAATCCATTTTGTGGATGCCTCCAGGCTCGCCTAAAATGACCTCTTTGTGAAAATTGCAGGAAGGTTTACGAGTAGCAACCCCTTTCAGCCGGAGACAGCCATCCCCTTGGTTTCTCCGGTTTTTTTTTGCCCTGTCATTTTATTGTCCGTACTCACATAATTCTCGAATCCAGCATAGCCGGGCTGCTTCTCTGCCAGTGCCCGCATTCGCGCGGCCATGGCGGTGTAGCCCTCATCGTCGCCTGAGCTTATTCCGGTAAAGATAACGGCATAGTAGTGCTCGGGAATTGTCATGATGAATCGCACTCAGCTCCTGACGCCTGCCTTGTGTCTCCTGTTCCTGTCGGGGTATCTTTGCGCCTCAATAATCAGGGCTCCAGCAAGCTGGCCAGGCCAGAGGAAAATCCATTTGAGCGCTTCCACTGTGGCGTTGTATCTCCAGCTGATTCCAGGACTCCTGCTGTTCATGGGGCTGCACCTGTTGCGCGAGTTCGGGCTGCGGGAGCGTCTGCAGACGCGACTGGGACATGGCCGCTATCGACTGCTGTTTAGTGTCGGTATCGTCGTCAGTCTGTGGCTGATGGTGCAGGGCAAAGGCGGAGCCCCGTTCATGCAACTGTGGGTGCCGCCCTTCAACAATCGTTCAGTGACTCTCCTGCTTATGCTGTCTGCCTCTATGTTGTTCATCGCCGGCAGCCTTCCACATTCGTTCACACGCGAGCTGGTCATTCATCCGATGCTGATTGGCGTGATCCTGTGGGGCACCGCGCACCTGCTCAGCAACGCCGATCTGGCCTCGGTGCTGATGTTTGGGTCACTGCCACTCTGGGCGATGGTGAAGATCGTCAGCCTCGAGCGCGTTCGACATCGTGAGCAGGCGTCCAGCTTGCGGCCAGCGGCCTCTGCATCGCCCAAACCGGCATTGCAGTGGGATGCCGCAGCGATAGTTCTGGGCGTCATTGCCTATACCCTGTTTTTGGTGTTTCATGGGCCATTGTTTGGTCAGGCTCTGATCGCCCCCGTCTGAGGGCGCCTGCACCGGGAGAGCAATGATCATGCGCAGCCGGTTTAGCGTCGCTTCCTGTCTCAATTCCTGTTTTACGTCGATTACCACTCCGCGACTCATCGCTGCTGCTTTTCTGTCGCTGCTTCTCGCCGGCAGTTCTGCCCTGCTGGCACAGACTGTCAACGAGACCACTTGGTCGGGAATCTGGAATGCCGAAGGTACGCTTTTTTCCCTGCGCATCACGCGTATTGACGATCACCTGCTGATCGAGCCACTGGAGACACTGGGGTTTGTGTGGAGCAACAGTCTTGGCCGCATCAGTTCGGGCCCGGCAGGCGAGAGTGCAACGGTAGAGGTCGACTATCAGGGGGTGAAGGGCACCCTGCTGGTCGAACTGGGCGAGAGCGGCACCGCCATGGTCAGGCCGGTAGACTGCCAGCCCGACTTTCATGTGGTGTGTGCGCTGGTGCAGAACCAGCAGGCTCGCTTCGTGAGAATCGAGGGTGCCGGACCTACTTCAGCTCAGCGATAGACGTAATCTTCTTGCCGACGATGCCATAGTCGAGTGCCTCTTCAACCGTCATCCAGTAATCCCTGTCGGTGTCCCTCGACACACGCTCCAGAGGCTGTCCGGTCTCATCGGCAATCAGCTTGTTGATGCGCTCGCGCATCTTGATGATCTGCTCGGCCTGGATCTTGATGTCTGACGCCCGACCGCGTGATCCACCGGAAGGCTGATGCACCAGGAAGCGGGTGTTGGGCAGGCTGAAGCGATTCTCTTTCTTTGCTGCCAGATAGATCGTGGTCGCCGCACTGGCAACCCAGCCAGTGCCAATCACGCGCACCTCGGGCTTGATGAATTTGATCATGTCATAGACAACATCGCCGGATTCGACGTGTCCACCCGGCGAGCTGATGTAGATATTGATTGGCTCATCACTGGCCGCAGCCAGCGCCAGCAACTTCTCAGTCACCGACCGCGCGATCTTCTCGTCAATTTCCCCGAAAATGGTGATGGAGCGGGACTTGAACAGTTTCTCATCCAGAAACCGGCTGGGCGGCGCATCGACAACAGGCTGTTCGGGGGATTCGTTTTGCATGGGTCTTCTCCAGTGTTTAAGCAGCGGCAATTATAGCCACTAAAGCTGTTTTACAGATGATCTTAAAAAAGCCCCGGCACTCACGGCGACGGGTGTGTTTCTTTCCCCAGCGGCTGGAAGCTGATCATCAACTGCGGCAACAGCGTCAACGCGCCCAGCAGAGCCACCATCATCGCGATGCTGGTCAGCAATCCGAAAACGATAGTGGGAATGAAGTTCGACAGCACCAGAATCGAGAATCCTGCGACCACGATCATGGTCGTGAAATACATGGCGCGGGCGATGCTGTTGTGACACAGGTACATGGTGTCTTTGTAATTGCCCAGGCGGTGGAACTCGCGCTTGAAACGGTGAATGTAGTGGATCGTATTATCGACCCCCATGCCCACAGCAATAGCGGCAATCGTGATTGTCATGATGTCCAGAGGAATGCCCAGCCAGCCCATCAATCCGAGCACAAACAGCGCGGCAAGAATGTTCGGAATGATGCACAGGAAAGCCAGGTAAGTGGAGCGAAACAGTACGATGAACATGAGCATGATGACAAACAGCACCAGCCCCAGCGTCAGGATCTGCGACTGATACAGACTCTGGAGCACGTTGTTGTAGAGCACGAGAATACCCGTGGTATCGACCTGCTCGGCACTGTAACCAAACTCGTCCTGCAGCCCCTGCTCGATACCGGTGATCAAATCATTGCGATTGAGGTCGGCGGCAGACTCGATCACCCGCACATTGAAACGCACCTGATTCTCTTCCACCGAGACAAATGGCGTGAGCACCGATTCCTTGAGCGTTTCCGGAATGCGTGAATACAGCAGAGCCCACACAAAACTGTCCACCGGAGCATCGCCATTGAGTTGCTCCGCCAGCTGAATGACTGAACCAAACGACAGCACCTTGCCCGTGTGCGGGATGGCATCTAGATAATTGTGAATGCGTTTGATCTCTTCCATGCGATCGCCGGTGAACCAGTAGGCGTCGTTGTCTTCTTCCTCAAAACCATCATCGAAACCATCGTCAAAACCGTCGTCAAAACCGTCGTCCTCTGCTGCCGGCAGGTTCACCACCACATCCAGCGAAAGCGTGCCACCCAGCTTTTCATCGAACAGCGTCATGCCCTTGTAGATCTCGGTATCTTCACTGAAGTAATCGATGAAGCTGTTCTCCACCTTCAACCGCATCAGACCGACCACGCTGAAGAGCAACAAAAGCGCAGAGATAATCAATACCTTGTTGCCCAACTTGTCGGTCCAGCGCGCCAATGCTGACGTCAGCGCCATGGTGGTCTTGTTGCTCAGCTTTTCCTCGTCGTTCTGCAGCAGACTCATGACCGCAGGAAAGACCACGAACACGACCAGCAGCGCGGTCGCCACCCCGATCACCATGATCCAGCCGAAGGAGATAATGGGAGAAATGCCGCTGGTGATCAGCGATGCAAAGGCCACGATCGTAGTCAGCGCTGTATACAGACACGGCTTCCACATGGACAGCACAGTATGGCGCAGCAGCTTATCGTGCTCGGTGAAGTGCCTGGTGGCACGCAGTTGCCGGAAGCGCACGGTCAGGTGCACGGTCAGCGAAATAGTGGTGATCAGCAGCAGCGACATGAAGTTGGAGGACACGACCGTCACCCGCCAGTCCATCAAACCCAGCACACCAACCACGATGATGCCCGCAACAGCACAACAGCCCAGCGGCAATAGTACCCAGCGCACCCGGCGGAAAATCAGTCCCAGTGCGATCACGATGAAAGCGAACACACCCAGACTGAACGTGGCGAGATCATTACGCACGAAGGTCACCATGTCATCGGCGATCATCGGTGCACCGCCCAGATACAGCGTGGCGCCATCCTGATAATGCGTGAGGATCGTGCGGATATCAGCGATATCCTCGTGCCGCTGTTCGGCGGTGACATTGCTGTAGGCGTCAAATTCGGCGGTCACCTGGACGAGGGTGGCGGCCTCTTCCGCGCTCAGTCCTTCAGTGTCACGTTTACTGCGCAAGTCCTCTCTGCTCTGGACCAGCGCATGGTAGTGTTCATCGCGCGCAAAACTGACCAGCATCGCAGCGGTAAGCCCATCGGGGCTGACTATGGCATTGCTGAACACGGGACTTGCCATGAGTTCCTGACGGGCAACAGCCAGATCAAGACCGGGCGTCAGCACCGTGTCGTAATCTTCCGAGAGACTCAGCAGCGGCATATCACCGAAGATAGGTACATTCAGCAGGCTGTCCACTGACTCGACCCGTTCGAGCGCCAGCAACTCGTCACGCAGGGCACCGATTTGTGTAAAGGTCTCGAGGCTGAAAAGCTCGCCCTGCGGGGTATAGGCAATGGTGACAGTGTCGCGGGTGTCGTAGCGATTGTTGATCTGGCGGGAATACTCCAGCTCCTGGTCCCCTTCCATGAGCAGTGAATCTGCCGAGGCATCCAGTTTGAAGTTCTGCGCGTACCAGCCCAGAGCGATGGTGAGGATGCCCAGCAGAGCCAGTACCAGCCAAGGCCTGCCGAACACCATTGCAGTGTAGAAACGAGTAACAGAGGAGCGGGAAAAACCGGCTGGCATGACAATCCTTGAAGAAATTTAGGCAGCGGCTAACTATACCTGTTCAGCCTTGCGGTTGCACCCACAGGACGGTGCAGTGACTCATGTTGACCCAATACCCCTGAAACCGCTAAGGTCTCACAAATAGTCACAATCTGCGGCTTGATGTTGATTTGTATCAAGGACATGCTATCGCCCGCAGCCTTAAGCTGACGTTAAGGCCGTGGAAGTCAGACTAATCGTCAGCCTAATCACAGTCGAAGTGGCGAAAGTGGTCGAAGTCGGAAATGAAGACCGTGCACAGTCGGTCTCTGCCTCCACCGAATTCAAGATAGACGGTTGCAATAGATAACCGCACACAAGTAGACGAAGGCCTTATAGAGGAGTGTTGTAATGAACAAGCTTTCCGGAGTGTTGCTCGCCGCCACGCTGATGCTTTCATCAGTCGCCGGGCATGCAGACGAATTTCTCAAGTCCATCAAGGACTTCAGCCTGCTGGATCAGCTCCACAACAATCACACGCTGGACGAGTACACGGATCGTGACTACATCGTCATGTACATCCACGGCTCGGGCTGCCCGATTGCGCGCCTCTCCGTGCCGGCCTACAAGGAAATTGCCGACAAGTATCGCGAGAAGAACATTACCTTCCTGATGCTCAACTCCTTCATTCAGGATGACCTCAAGCGCATCGAGATGGAAGCAGCAGAATTCAAGATCACCTTCCCAATCCTCAAAGACGAAGACCAGACCGTTGCCAAGTCGCTGGGCGTCGAGAGAACAGCTGAGGTGTTCATCATCGATCCGCGCACCAAGGAAGTGTTGTTTCGTGGCCCGATCAATGACTCCCTTGGCTACGAGACACAGCGTGCCAACGCCGAGAATCATTATCTTAACGGAGCGCTCGATACCATCCTGGCTGGCGGTCGCGTGGACATGGATGATATCCCTGACTCCAAAGGCTGTCTGGTCGGTTACTTCCACCCGGCAGTGACTGGCCTGTAAGCGCAAGCAGGTCAATTCAGCTCGAATGAAAAAGGGGCGGTTGCCATCAGCAATCGCCCCTTTTTCCTTGCCTCCTGGCTATAAATGCCAGCCATCAATCCACAAACGCACGCTCGATCACGTAGTGTTCTTTGATGCCGTGGCGTGATTCCTTGAACGCCCAGCCTTCCAGCGTCTTGCAGGTATCTTTCAACATGGCCGTGCTGCCGCAGAGCATGAAGCGGTCATCTTCCAGGTTGGGCGTGGGCAGACCGATGTCGCTGAATAGCTTGCCGCTGAGCATCAGGTCAGTGATGCGGCCATTGTTAACAAACTCCTCACGGGTCACCGTGGGATAGTAGATCAGTTGATTCTTCACCTGCTCGCCGAAAAACTCATTCTCAGGCAATTCTTTAGTGATCATGTCGTGGTAAGCCAGATCGCCAATGTGGCGCACGCCGTGGACCAGAATCACTTTCTCAAATCGCTCGTAGATGTCCGGGTCACGAATGATGCTCATGAAGGGCGCCAGACCAGTGCCGGTTGAAAGCAGATAGAGGTGACGACCTGGCAGCAGGTGATCGGCGACCAGGGTGCCAGTCGGCTTGCTGCTGATCAGTAGCTCATCGCCAATGCGGATATTCTGCAGACGGGAGGTCAGCGGGCCGTCCTGCACCTTGATACTGAAGAACTCCAGCTCTTCTTCGTAGTTGGCACTGGCAATACTGTAAGCGCGCATCAGCGGGCGTCCCTCCACCTCCATCCCGACCATCACGAAGTGACCGTTCTCGAACCGCAGGGATTTGTCGCGGGTGGTGGTAAAGCTGAACAAGGTCTCGTTCCAGTGGTGAACACTGGTGACGCTTTGCTTGGACACTGCTGCCATGCTGGATACCTGTTTAAAACGGTGAGTGAAGGTGGGATCAGGGGCACGGGCCCGGACTTGCGCAAATTCTAGGCGCTCGCCAGACTATCTGTAAAACAGATAATCAACATATATCTAATCGGTTTGTCAGATATATGAGAGACTGCCGAATGAGCAACGTGTCGTGCTGATCCAATCGGAACGCGACGATACAGCGCTGCACACGCAAATTCAAGATCAGGGCCGAAAGAGGAACAGAGCATGCATTACACCTTGCGACAGATTGAAGTCTTCCTCGCTACCGCGCATTACGAGAATGTCACCCAGGCGGCGAGCAGCCTCGCGATGTCGCAATCAGCCGCCAGCTCGGCGCTACAGGATCTGGAACAACGCTTCGACATCCAGCTCTTCGACCGTGCCGGGAAACGTGTTCAGCTGAGTGAGCTGGGCAAGGCGCTGCGCCCAAGAGCGGAGGCACTGCTGGCGCAAGCGCGCGAATTCGAGCACAGCCTGACGCAGCGCACCGACGTGGCGGAGCTCAAGGTCGGCGCCACGCTGACCATCGGCAACTATCTGGCGGTGCGGATCATGGCGAATTTCATGAGCCTGCACCCGGACGCCCGCGTCAGCCTGACGGTGGAGAACACCGCCGCCATCGCCAGCCGCGTCCGCAACTTCGAGCTGGACATCGGCCTGATCGAGGGCGAGTTGCAAGACCCGGTGCTGGAGGTGATCCCCTGGCGCGACGATGAGCTGGCACTGTTCTGTGCGCCTGATCATCAACTGGCCAAACAGCGCACTGTGAGTGACGCCGACCTGCTGGCGGCCCGCTGGGTGGTGCGCGAGGCTGGCTCCGGCACACGTCAGGCTTTCGATCGCGCCATGCACGGCCTGCTGCCCGATCTCGATCTGCGGCTGAATCTGCAGCACACCGAGGCGATCAAGCGGGCGGTGGAGGCCAGGCTGGGGATTGGCTGTTTGTCGGCCATCGCCCTGCGGGATGCCTTTGCGCGCGGCAGCCTGATCCGTCTGGAAGCGCCGCAGCGCGACTGGACCCGCAAGTTCTACTTCATCCTGCACCGCCAGAAATTCCGCAGCGCCGGCATCCAGAGCTGGCTGGCGCTGTGCCAGGCACAAGACCGCTGAACCTGCGCTCTCACTGCGGGGTAAATTTACAGTCAGTGTCAGGATTCAGCGCGCTGCAGCAAGTCCAGCAGCTGGGGATACAGCGTCGGATTGGCGACCAGGATATGTTCGTTGTGGAAGACTTCGCTGACGCCAGGCGGAACGGGCTTGAAGTGCCCATAGCGGGCGCCGGCCTCTTGGGCGATCAGCTGTGCTGCCGCGAAATCCCAGACGCTCAGGCTTTCGTAATAACCATCCAGACGGCCCATGGCTACCCAGCAGATGTCCAGCGCAGCTGAGCCCAAGCGGCGAATGTCGCCGCATTCCTCCAGCACCAGCGCCAGGCGCTTCACGATCGGAGTCAGAATCTCGCGACTCTTGATGTAAGGGAAACCTGTCGCGACCAGCGCCCGCCGCAGTGAATCCTTCTGTGCTACCTGAATGCGCCGCTCATTCAACCAGGCACCCTGGCCCTGCACGGCATGGAACATCTCGTCAACGAAGGGGTTGAACACCACACCACATTCGATCCGACCGTTTTCCGCATAGGCGATGGAGACAGCGCTCTGATCGTGGTCGTGGGCGAAGTTCACCGTGCCATCGATCGGGTCGATGATCCACAGCGGTTCATCATATCCGGCCACCAGCAACTCGGGCGCAGACTCCTCCGCGAGGATTCGATGCCCCGGAAACTGCGCCCGGATCGCATCGCAGATGAACTGGTCGGCCTTCAGATCGGCATTGGTCACCAGCTCGGTGCCACCTTTGAATGCGGTGGTCAGCCCCTCCAACGCCGAGCGCTCGGCGCGGATCAGGGCACCCGCGGAGCGGGCGAGTTGGCGGGTGAAATCGGGGACAGAGTGATGCATGGGGTTGAATTCCGTGGTTTGACGCGGGGACCAATGTGGGGCGTCGCAGTGCAGAAGAGTATATCAGTTAGTTCACGGCAGCCGCCGGCTGTGCAATCATCGCGCCTGTCTTGTGGATCCACGGGACAAATGTCATTTCAGGAATCCGTCCACTGATGAAGCTGGTGTTGCTCTACAGCCTGTTTGCCATCATCGCCATGGCCGCCAATATCCTCGCTCAGGAGGCCGCGCTGCTGCTCTATGGTGACGCCTATGCCATGGCGCTCGCAATCCTGAGCGGAACAGCGGTGGGGCTGGTAGTGAAGTTTCTGCTGGACCGCCACTACATCTTTGCAGCAAGCAGCCGCCCGCTGCACCGGGATCTGAGCCAGTTCATTGCTTACGGCAGCACGGGCGTACTGACCACACTGCTGTTCTGGGGCACCGAGATCGCCTTCGACCTGCTGTTCGAGAACCGTCTGGCGCGCTATGCCGGTGCCGTGCTGGGGTTGAGTCTCGGCTATGTCATCAAGTACCGCCTGGATCGTCGTTACGTATTTGTGGGGAGCGCCGCCTGAATGCAGATTCACTCCTGGGGTCGTTACCCGGTCACAGATGCCACAGTGTACTCGCCACGCTCCCCATCGGAGCTGCGGCAACTGCTGCTCGGACCATGCACAGCTGATAGTCCGACGGGCACAGTTTTCGACGGCATCGCGCGCGGACTCGGCCGCAGCTACGGAGACAGCGCGTTGGCCGCAACCATCGTGCAGACTCGCGAACTGGACCAGCTACTCGCCTTCGACGCCGACACCGGCCTGCTGACCTGCGCGGCGGGCACCAGCCTCGACAGCATTCTGCATTGCTTCACACCCCGTGGCTGGTTCCTGCCGGTGGTACCGGGCACCCGTTTCGTCAGCGTCGGAGGAGCCATCGCCAGCGATATCCACGGCAAGAACCATCATCTCGATGGCACCTTTGGCCAGCACGTGCACTCTCTGCGCCTGCTGGTGCCCGATGGCAATATCCTGAACTGTTCACCTGGCGAGAACAGCACACTGTTCCACGCTACCTGCGGCGGCATGGGTCTGACCGGGATCATTATCGATGCCACTATTGCCCTGCGACATATCCCAAGTTCGAAAATCAAGCAGCGCACGTTGCGCGCACAGAACCTGCAGGAAGTCATGGAGCGCTTCGAGGCGAACGCGGCCGTCACCTATTCGGTGGCCTGGCTGGATTGTCTAGCCACTGGCAGCGGAGTCGGGCGTTCGCTGCTGTTCCTGGGCGAGCACGCCACAGATGGCCTCTACAAGGCGCCGCAGCGCGGCGGCCTGGGCGTGCCCTTCAACAGCCCTGCGTTCCTGCTGAACCGCTACAGCATGGGCCTGTTCAACAATCTGTACTTTCATCGGCCGGTGAACGAACAGCTTACGCAGACCATCGAGGCAGGTCAGTACTTCTTCCCACTCGACAGCATCGCTCACTGGAATCGACTGTATGGCAGCAAGGGTTTCCTGCAGTACCAGTTCGTAGTGCCCGACGAATCAGCGCTGGCCGCGATATCGCTGGTGCTCAAGCGCAGTAGCGCGGCTGGCAAAGGCTCCTTCCTCAGCGTGCTGAAAAAGTTCGGTCCGGCCAACGCCAACCTGCTGTCTTTCCCCATGCAGGGCTACACGCTGGCGATGGACTTCAAGTTCGAAAAAAATCTGCTGCCGCTGCTCGATCAACTCGACGCTATTGTGCTGGACCACGGTGGCCGGCTCTATCTCGCCAAGGACGCCCGCATGACTGAGGCCACCTTCAAGCGCGGCTACCCGCGCTGGGAGGAACTGGCAAAGCTGCGCGCGGCCAGCGGGGCAGAACGCATGTTCAATTCATTGCAATCACGCAGGCTCGGCCTGTAAGTAAGACCAAGAGGGTTATTCTTTGAAAAATGTACTCGTGATCGGCGCCAACTCCGCCATCGCCCGCGCCGTATCCCGACTGTATGCCGAGGAACATTGCCGTCTGTTCCTGCTCTCACGCAATGCGGAGCAACTGGCGCTGCAGAAACAGGATCTGCAAATTCGCGGTGCCACCGAAGTCGACTACAGTGTCTTCGACGCCAACAACTTCAATGTGCACGACGCCATCATCGACCAGGTGCTGGACACCTTCGGCAGCATTGATCTGGTCTTGATCTGCCACGGCAGTCTCTCCGATCAGGCCCGGTGTGAAGAGCATTTCGGCAGCGCGTTGCAGGAGTTCAACACCAACGCCCTGAGCGTGATTTCCTTGCTGACCGTCCTCGCTCGCCACATGGCCGTCCAGCGCAGCGGCTGCATCGCTGTCATTACCTCGGTCGCCGGGGATAGAGGCCGCCAGTCCAACTACGTGTATGGTAGCGCCAAGAGCATGGTATCGGCCTATCTGCAGGGCCTGCGGGGGCGGCTGTTTCGCAGTCAGGTCGATGTCGTGGACATCCGCCCGGGCTTCGTAGACACGCCAATGACACACGCCATCAGGAAGGGCGGCCCCCTGTGGAGCTCGCCAGAGAAGGTCGCGCATTGCATCGTCGATGGCATCCGCAAACGCAAACATACGATCTATGCGCCCGGCTACTGGCGCCTGATCATGCTGGTGGTGCGCAGCATTCCCGAGGCACTATTCAAGCGCCTGAAGCTGTAAACCGCCCAGCTAAAATGGCATGATGAACGCCCGGCCAAGGACCCTACAATGACAACAGGACAGGACAAGCATCCGCTCTACGTCGATCTGGACGGCACGCTGATCCACAGCGACATGCTGCTGGAATCGTTTCTGGAGCTCATCCGTCGCAACCTGTTGCTGATTTTGCTGGTGCCGCTGTGGATGCTGCGCGGCAAGGCCTTTTTCAAACGCGAGATTGCTCGCCGTGTGCAACTGCGAGCCGACCTGCTGCCCTACAACCAGCAGCTCCTCGATTTCCTGCGTGTCGAAAAAAAATCCGGCCGCCGCCTGATACTCATCTCCGCCTCCGACGACAGTCTCGTGCAGGCAGTCGCCGCCCACCTCGGCATTTTTGATCAGGCTATCGGCAGCGACGGTCTTGTGAACTGTTCCGGCGCCCGCAAGCTGGCGCAAATTCTCGCAACTGACCAGACGTTCTGTTATGCCGGCGATGGCAGGATCGATTTGCAGGTATGGAAGGGCGCCAGTGCGGCAATTCTTGTCAACACCAGCGCCGCTGTGAAAATAGAGGCGGCACGATTGACGCAGATCGAGCAGACATTTGATCGGGCAAGTGATCGCGCGCTCGGCGGGTTGCGTCCTTATATAAAGGCCCTGCGCCTGCACCAGTGGCTGAAGAATACGCTGGTGTTTCTGCCGCTGGCGCTGGCGCATCAGATCAACAATCCGGAACTGATCTGGCACGCGCTGCTGGCGTTTCTGAGTTTTAGCCTCTGCGCTTCCAGTGTCTACGTTCTCAATGATCTGATCGATCTGCCCAGCGACAGACAGCACCGCAGCAAGTGCCGCCGTCCGTTCGCCGCCGGTAATATCCCGCTGCTTCACGGACTGCTGATGAGTCCGGTACTTCTGCTCCTCGCTTTCGCATTGGCGCTGCTGCTACCGCGCGCCTTCGTAATCGTCCTGGCGCTCTACTACCTCTGCACCGGACTCTACAGTTTCGTACTCAAACGCATCATGCTCGTCGATGTCATCATGCTCGCGGCGCTATATACACTGCGCATCATCTCCGGTGCCGCCGCGATCTCGGTGGTGCCTTCGTTCTGGCTGCTGGCTTTCTCAATGTTCCTGTTCTTCAGCCTGGCGGTTGTGAAACGCTACACGGAACTGGATTATTTGCGTGAAGCCGGCATCGCCCAGTCCGAGGGGCGCGGCTACTACGCACAGGACCTGAACATGATGGCCATGTTCGGAGGCGCCAGTGCCTTCATGTCCGTGATGGTATTTGCGCTCTACATCAACAACGAGGACACCCGTGAGCAGTACCAGACACCGGAGATTCTCTGGCTGATCTGTCCACTGCTGTTGTATATGGTCACCCGCATCTGGCTGCTGACCGCACGCGGTCGCATTGAAGAAGACCCCATCGTGTTCGCACTCAAGGACCGCGTCAGTCAACTGGTCACTGCGGCCTGCGGTGCGATGCTGTGGCTGGCCACCCTCGACTGGCGAGCCCTACTGCTCTAACACTGAGTTTAAGAACCCGCTTCATGATGAAAGCCTTCCTAAAAACCAGGAGAAAAAATGGCTCAGCAATACAAGTAAATATCTGAAAAAAAACCACCAGTTTATCGCTGACCAGAAGATCTTCTCTGTCGGCACCACGACGGCAGACGATCGGATCAACGTGTCGCCCAAGGGCATGGATGCACTGCGCGTAGTGAGCAGCACACGCGTCATCTGGCTGAACGTGACAGGCAGTGGCAACGAAAGCTCCGCGCATGTGCAGCAGCCCCCGCGCATGACAATCTTGTTCTGTTCCTTCGAGGGGTCACCATCGATCTCGTGCAAAACTCCTGCGGAATGGCTGTTCCCAGTTTCTCGTATGTAGCCGATCGGGAGTTGCTGACCGAGTGGGCCGCAAAAAAAGGCGAGGAGGGAATACAGCAGTACTCGGCAGATAAGAATCAGCTGAGCATAGACGGCGCACCCACGCATATTCTCGAGCGCAATCTGGGCTGAAAAAAGCTCAGGTGTCCGCCGCATAATCTACAGGATTAGTCTGCAACAGCCAGATGCGCAGCATGAAAGCGCAGATGCTCTTCGATGAAGGTCGCGATGAAATAGTAGCTGTGGTCATAGCCGGGGCGACTGCGATACAGAATCGGGTAATTGCAGTCCCGTCCTGCCTGCAATAAAAGCGCGGGCTGCAGTTGCTCGCTCAGAAAAGTATCCGCCTCCCCCTGATCCACCAGCATCGGGACCTGCTGGCGCGCCTGACGCAGCAAAACAGCAGCATCGTATTGCTGCCACGCCTGCTCAACCTCACCCAGATAGTGCCCAAAGGCCTTGCGTCCCCAGGGGCATTGTGAAGGTGCCACGATGGGGGCAAACGCGGATACCGAGCGATAGCGGCCGGGATTACGCAGCGCCATCATCAGGGCGCCATGTCCGCCCATGGAGTGGCCCTGCGGCGGCCCCGGCTTCAACGTCGGCGGTCGCGACGGTACCTTCCTGGAAGCCGCATAATCGCCAGCCGTGACAGTGCAGAAGTCATCGTCATCAACGCCCACGTCGATGCATGGTTTGACGGCGCCGGACACCATAGCCCGGGGCTGAACGGGTCGAGCAACTTCATCACCCTCAATCCGGAACTTGCTGCCAATACTTTCGTGACACTGACTATCGAACACGTGGCACAGCGTAACTTTTCCCCGGCACGCAGCCAGTTTGAAGATGGCTATCGTGAATACGTTGCGATTGTCACCACCATGCAGGCCCCTCCCCTTTACCACACCAGCGGCGAAGTCCTGGAGGCGATCTCCGAGCCAGGGCTGGAGCGCATGGCGCGCTTCCTTGCGTTCTTTATAAAGGAACTCGACAAGGCACCCCGTGAATTGATCGCGCCCTGACTCCAGCCCCAATACCCAGCATTGAAAATGGCCAGTATGGGGTGGTAGTCTCCACGCCAAATCCGGGCTCGCCGCTCGTTGCAGAACGTGAGTATAATGCCGCAAAACAATAACCGAGGTCTGCCATGAACCACATCCATACCCTGTCCCGCCATCACAATGGCGTTCTGTCCATTCTGCTGCTGGGCCTGTTCGTCGCCCTTCTCAGCACCACCTCTTACGCTCAAAATATGGGCAACAATCTTCGCGGCAGACTCGCGCCGGTGCCGCGCACGGCGCAGACTGTCACCACCATCACTGGAGAAGGTGAAGTCAGGGCAGAGCTGAGTGGCAATACGCTAACCATCAGCGGGGAATTCACAGGACTGAGCTCGCCCGTCACCATGGCCCATATCCACCAGGGACCGAAGGCTCAACCCGGCCCGGTGGTGCTCACCATCGACGCGACCCGTGCGACCAGCGGCACCATCAGTGGCACCCTCACGTTGACGCCGGAGCTGATCGCCGCGCTGCACGCAGAAAGTCTGTATGTGCAGATTCACAGTGAAAATAACCCTACTGGCGAGATCCGTGGCTGGCTGATGCACTAAGCCTCGTGCCAGTCTGAAGACGTTTGCGGCTTTCAAATAACCAAGACACCATAACAACATCAATATGCATAGAGGCATCCCATGATCTTCTCTCGACCGAACCGATTGCAGGCACAACTCGGCACAGCACTGCTCAGCGTGCTGCTCGCCGGCTACGCAAGTCAGGCGAGTGCTCAGGCAGGAGCATCCGCAGGCGCCTTCACCGCTGCACAGGCAAACGCGGGGGCGGCGCTGTTCCAGAGCACCTGTGCCGCCTGTCACGGCGCACAGCTACAAGGAACTCCAACCGCGCCGCTTCTGGCCGGCTCGCCTTTCCTCGCACGCTGGGGCACGCGCGCAGCGGGTGACCTGTTTCGTCAGGTGAAGTCCTCCATGCCGCCCGGCAGCACGACGCCTCTGTCTGATGAGACGGTCGGCAACATCGTCGCATACATCATGCAGGTGAACGGCGCAGTCGCCGGCACCCAGGCCTTGACCGCAAACACCACGGCCCAGGTTGGCAGTGGGATTCAAGCAGCCGCTGCAGGTGCTCAGCGTCCAGCAGCAGCGCCGGAGCCGCTCGGCGTGACCGTCGCCGGTACCGTGGAAAACTTCGTTCCTATTACCGACGAGATGATGCGCAACCCGGACCCCTCCGACTGGCTGATGATGCGTGGCAACTACCAGGCCTGGAGCTTCAGCGAACTGGATCAGATCAACCGCCGCAATGTCGGCGACCTCACGCTGGAATGGGTGTGGAACATGCACGAGGGCGCATCCGAGCCCGCGCCGCTGGTTTATGACGGCATCATGTACCTGATCAACACCAGCAACATCATTCAAGCACTGAACGCCGCTACCGGCGAGCTGATCTGGGAACACCGCGCCGGCCCCGCGACGCGTGAAGACATGCGCAATATTGCTCTCTATGACAATAAGGTCATTCACGCCACGACCGACGCCCGCCTGCTGGCACTGGATGCCCGCACCGGCGAGAAGATATGGGAAACGGTCGTCGCTGACAGCAGCAAGGGGTTCGCGAATTCCAGCGGCCCGATCGTTGCCGACGGCAAGGTCATTCTGGGAATGGCGGGCTGCGCGACCTACATCGAAGAAGAATGCTTCATGACTGCGCACGACGTTAACACCGGCGAGCGCCTTTGGGAGTTCAACCCGGTCGCGCATTCCGAGTATCCAGGCGGCGAGACCTGGGGCGGCCTGGACAACATCTACCGCAAGGGCGGCGAGACCTGGATCACCGGCAGCTATGACCCGGAACTGAAGCGGACCTACTGGGGCACAGCTCAGGCCAAGCCATGGGTACCGGTCAGCCGTCACATGTCCATCCACGACGCCGGCCTCTACACCAACTCCACCATCGCCCTGAATGTCGACAATGGTGAGCTGGACTGGCACTTTCAGCATGTACCCGGCGAGGCATTGGACCTGGACGAAGTGTTCGAGCGCGTCCTGATCGACGTAGACGGCCGCAAGACGGTGTTCTCGCTCGGCAAGTACGGCATCCTATGGAAGAACGACCGTGTTAACGGCGAATTCATCGGCCTCACCGAGACCATGTTCCAAAATGCCTTCAGCAACATCGATTATGCAACTGGCGCTGTCACCTACCGTGACGACATCATCAATGCACAGATCGACGAGTGGACCTCGTCATGCCCGAGCAGCGCTGGCGGCAAGGACTGGCACTCCATGAGCTATCACGAGCCAAGTGGTGTGCTGATTGCGCCTCTGAGCCAGACCTGTCTTGAAAATGCGGCGCGCGCAGTTGAGCTCGTTCCCGGTTCCGGCGGCACGGCAGCAAGTCGTCGCTTCTTCGAAATGCCGGGTTCGGATGGCAACGTCGGCAAACTGGCCGCTTACGATGTTAGAACACTGGAAGAAAAGTGGAGCTATGAACAGCGCGCCTCTTTCTTGACGGGCGTGCTCTCTACTGCGGGGGACATCCTGTTCGTGGGTGATCTGGATCGTCGTTTCCGTGCTTTCGATGTGGAGACTGGGGAGATTCTGTGGGAGACCCGCCTGGGCACCTCCGTACAGGGCCACCCGCTGACTTTCGCCATTGACGGCAAACAATACATCGCCGTCACCACCGCCGTTGGTGGCACCAGCCCACGCCAGGTACCTGCGATCGTAACACCGGAAATCCGTCATGCCGCCAGCGGTAATGCTGTATACGTCTTCAGTCTGGGCGATTGATTAAAACACCCTGTAATAAATTTGGGGTCAGAGTAAAAATACCGTACTGTATTTTTACTCTGACCCCAAATTTATCGCGGGCAAGGCCCGCTCCCAGAGGATCGATCAGGGCTGCAGCGTCACTCTCTGCACACGCCAGTTCCCAAGCTCACCCACCAGCAGGTTGTTCTCCTCCTGACAGTCGATGGCATTCACAGTGCCGAACTCGCCGATGTTCTTACCGGCTTTGCCGAACTTGCCAATAATGGTGCCATCCAATTCCATCTTGTAGATCTCGCCGCCAACGTCGAGATCATCAGCTGGATTCGAATTGGAGACATACATCACCTGCTCCGGTCCAGGCGTGATGCACATCGCCATGGGTGAGCCGAAGCCCTTCATTTCGCGCAGTACATTACCCTCAGTGTCGAACACCTGAATGCGCTGATTGTTGTAGTCGGCAACATAGATGTTGTCGGCAGAATCGATAGCGATGCCATGCACGACGTTGAACTGCCCAGCCGCAGCACCATAACTGCCCCAGTTCTTGATCCAACGACCCTCTGAGTCATATTTGGCGACGCGCGCATTACGCATGCCGTCAGCAACGTAGAAGTTACCCTGAGAATCCCAGCTCACATCGGTCGGTCCCTGAAAGGACTCTCCCTCGGCACCTACTCCTTCACGGGCCGGTTGCTCGAACAGCGGCGCTGGCAGGCGCATGGCCTCAGGCTTGCGGCTCATCACCATGACGATACGACCATCCTGGTCAAACTTGACCACTTGCCCGGACATCTGATCGACTGACCAGATGTAATCTTCACTGTCCACGCGTACTTGTTGGGCATAGAGGGCGCCATAGCTCTCCTGCCCCATCTCGCGCTCGAACTCACCCTCGGCACTGAACTTGAACAACCGTGCACCGCCGTGGGAGACGTACCGGGAGGCACCCAGGGTGATAGTCGGATTGCCGGTACGGGTATAGACGAATATCTCGCCGTCGGAATTGCGTGCTACGCCGGCCGCCTCGCCCATGTGAATATCGTCAGGAAAGCCGCTGAGGGGGTCCTCAGCACTGAACTGAATCTCCGGAACCTGTGCCTGAGCCTGCACGGCAAGCGTGACTGCAGCAACCAGCGCCCATAATTGAATCGAATTTTTCATGTGTCACTCCTCACCCGACTCTGGCCGGGCGGTATCGAATGGTTATGGTCTGGGATCTTCGCCGAGAAGGATCTTCTGTACGCGCCAGGCAGAAATCTCTGCCACCAGCAATTCGCTGGGGTCGCGACAGTCCATGCCATGGATAGTCTGGAACTGACCGGGCAACTTGCCGGCCTCGCCAAACCTGCCGATGATGGTGCCGTCCAGCTCCATCTTGTAGACCTCACCGGTGACAGCCCAAGAGGCCGCCGGATTGCTGTCGGAGTTGGAGTTGGAGACGAACAGATACTGGTGTTCGCCCTGAGAGATGCAGATCTCCCATGGATCACCAGTCTCTTCGTACATATCCAGCAATTCCAGGTCACTGCTGTAGACCTTGACGCGAGCATTGCCTCGGTCACCCACATAGATGTTGCCGAGATTATCAGAGGCGATGGTGTGGGGCGTATCGAACTGGTCGATGGCCTCGCCACGCTGACCGTTGCCGACCTGGCTAACATAATGGCCATCCGGCGTGAACTTCACGACGCGATGATTGATGTACCCGTCAGAGACGAAGATGTTGCCTTCGGTGTCCCAGGTCACGTCGGTCGGACGCCCGAACAGGTAGCGCTCATCCGGTCCCGCGCCCGCGGGCAGCTCAATGGCGCCATTGACCGCCTCCGGGCGATAGCCCAGCACCATCACCACTCGTCCTTCCGGGTTGAATTTCATGACCTGATTGGAGCCTTCATCGACCACCCAGATGAAGTCGTCACGATCCACCCGCACCTTGTGGGCGAATTCCAGACCGTACAATCCGACGCCGATCTCGCGCACGTAATTGCCATTTTGGTCAAATTCGAACAAGCGCGTGTCGCCACTGCGGGTGTAGATGAAGATGTGCCCCTGAGAATTGGTAGCCACCCCCAGTGCTTCGCCGAAATACATGCCTTCGGGCAGTTTGATGAATCCTTCCACAGGTTCGTGAGGGATGGTGGGAACGTCTTTGGCCAGCGCCTGAGCGGCGACAGGACCAGTCCACGTCAGCATGACAGCGGCCACAAGTGGCAGCAGGGGCCAGCGGTTATTCAGTTTCACGGGGGAGCCTCCAGTTATTATTGTTGAGCGCGGAATACTTTCCTCGCACTGAAGGACTCTGTCAAGGACGGCATGTTCAGGCATTAAAAAAAACCGTCGGGCAGGCGGAAGTTGTACCGAAAAACCAGCCTGAATCGGCCCACTGCGGCCTTTTCATGCTGAGAAATGTTACAAACGCGACACGCTAAAACTGCACGGCCGACGCTAGCGCTGTCCGGTAGTCAAGAACAACAACAGGGAGGTCGACATCGTGCGGGGCATGGCCGCTCCAGCTAAAGGAATCGGCCACATGCTATTGCCGAAGGACGCTGCCTAGAAAGTCAAAACACTCTGCATATAGACATACTGCGTCTGTGATTCCAGCGCTGCTCCACCGACCCTGCGAGCAAAACCTGATGGGGCATACCATGCGAATCCACCCTCCAATGTCAGATTGCCGGGCACGACATCCCATTGCAGGCGCGCCTCCAGCTGCTGGCCGAGACTGCGGCCCGCACGGCCGGTGGTGTCGCGCAGACCGGTGCCCGACCACGTATCCCGCGACTCTGCGAGACGGAACTCTCGATGCGCCACCATCAGACGCATACCAGCTGCTGGCGTCGCGTTGATGCGGTATCCAGCGGATACCAGATTGGTCCGTGCGAAGGTGCCATAGAGACTCGTTGGACCAAAATCAAAACGCCGTTCGCCATAGACATCACCAACGCGCTCCATACTGCCATCAAGTGGGTTCTCATCTCCTGACGCATAATCGAACAGGATCTGCAGTCTGGGGTTCCACGCGGCTGCAAAGCTATAACCTGCATCGGCATGGAGAAAATACGCTTGATGATCCAAGGCTCGCATATCGGTGCGGGCGGCGGTGGCATGCGAGCTGCCACGTTGCAGAACGGTTTCGATCTCGAAATCCAATTGCTCCGCCGCCGCTGGACGGAACAGGCGAACGCCGTAGTGGTTCAGCCGACGATTCGTCCCCGACTGGCTGCGAGTGTCTTTCTCGTTCAAGCGAATGTAATAGAAATCGCCGCGCAACCCCTCGGCCAGAGCCGGCAGTTCACTGAACATGCCCCAGAGTTCGATGGCGTCACTGCGTTGATCCCTCACGGTGCGGTTTGCCAACAGGTCGTCGAGGTTTGTGGGGCTGCTCGGCACCGGTTGCAGGTAGAACACTTGCAGGCGCGAACCGCTTTCAAGTGTCAGCGCGGAATGCAGCCCGTCGAAGCTCGTGGGGGCCGTGCTGAATGTGCTGCGGGCAATGACCCTCCGGCTGCCAAGATCAACGGTCTGCCTGCCGAGCTTGAGGTCGAGTGTATTCTCCTGCTGCAGGAAATCATTGACCTTGACGGTGGCATACAGCTGCTGCAGGTTCGCGGTGTTCACCACTCTGCTGGTGAGCGAGCTGCCGGAATCGGCGAGCGCCTGCCGTGCATCGAGTACTTCGAACACAACGCTGGCGTCGTCTCTGCGATACTCCCCTGTCACAGTAGTACGCGAGAGCAAAATCTGGTCACTGCTGCCCAGACGCCCTGCCCGGAACTGACCGTCGAGGTTTTCAAACCGCAACTGGTGAGTGAACTGAATGCGGGTGGTGTCGGTAACATCAAACAAGCGCCAGGGAGATGAATCCTGTGCAAAGCTTGGAAGAGCGAAAGGTATTAAAAAGAGAAGGGATAAAAACCTGTGCCGCATTGTGAATCTCCGAGACTATTATTATTCGAGGTCAGAACGCGAACAATAGCCCAAGGCGCAGTTCAGTGTCACGTTCCGCGCCCACAATAGTGCTCCGCAGAAACCTCATCACTGCTCCATTCTCCAGGGGGAGCGCTCCGTCCAGGTCTTGAGTGCTGCACTGGTCCACGCCGTGTCTTTGTCGGTGTGGCAGACATTGCACGCGTTCGGAATGCCGAGCGCGTCGGTTTGCGCAGGAGTGGCGAACACAAACGTGTGGCTGCTGACGTTGACGTTGGCAATCGTCTGCTCGATTTTGGGCATATGGCAGGACACGCACTGGCTGCCTGCGCTGTCCGGCAGGTGATGGGTATGCTCGGCAATGCTCGGTGCGCGCGGCCCGCTCGGCGAGTCCGGGCTGTGACAGCTGGTGCATACCTCATTGACCGGTTTGCGCAGACTGGCGTCGTAATCACTGCCGTGTGCCTCGTGACAGCTAAAGCAGGTCACGCCGTGGGTATACATCTGACTCTGCACATAATCATTGCCCTGCATGCGGTTCTTGTGTCCGGTGCCCTCGGCGTAGTGGGTGAAGGTCTGCTCGCCGGGGGTGTGCTCTTCCATCTTCCAGAAGTCGCTCAATTCCAGGCCGACATGAAACCCCACCGGCCAATCGTAATAGGTGCCCGCAATCGGGTTATTCAGCGGTTGACCCTGAACATGGCACTGGATGCAGACGTCGTTGGCCTGCACATAGTCCATGCGTGCAGGGTTGAGGATGGAGGTGCGACTCGACTCGCGCACATGCTCGCTGCCCGGGCCGTGGCATTTCTCGCAGCCCACGTTCCATTCCGTCACGGTTTTGTCGGCGATGTTGTAGTTCACGGAATGACAGCCGTCACACAATGCACCGGTGGGACGGCTGAAATTGTCCGTCGGGTAATGCTCGGTCCACCAATCAGTGCCGACGGCAACGTTGTAGGGACGCCATTGCGCATTGATGACATCCCATTGCGCGGGCTGTGGGTAGTAGTCATCACCGATTTTGGTGAAATACCGCTGCTTCCATTTGCTCCCGTAGACCAGCGCGATGTCATCAACTGTGAAGGTCAGCAGGGGATTAGGCACAGACAGATCGGGAATGATGGCGTCCGGGTGCTCGCGTGGATCGCGAACGACATTGGCCATCAGGGATTTGCTCCAGCGTTCATACACTTCCTTGTGACAATCCTGACAGGACGCGGAGCCGACGTAGTGCGCGCCCGGCACCGGGCCTATCCGGGTATTTTCGCCAGGAGTGGCCGCCAGAATCGCAGTTTCCGGCAATTCGCGGATATAGGCCACCAGCTGCCACAGCTCGTCATCTGGCATATCCCAGGCGGGCATCCCGGTGTTTCGGATGCCATTGCGGATGTGGTAGAAAATCTCGCCGTCAGTGCGCATCTTCACGGCATCCCGTAATGCCGGAGGTCTGGGGAACAGCCCCGCACTGATCTCCATCCTGCCACTGCCATCGTAGGCATGGCAGCTCTCGCATTTCTCCAGATACACGATCTCTCCTGCCGCCACGTCGGCAGGATCAGGCACTGAACCCAAAGGGCTCAAGGCACTGCGTGCCTCCTCCGGAACACTATTGCGCAGCAGCCATTGGGCAATGCTGACCTCCATGGCAGGAGGCTCGTTGCGGGCAATCGAAAGACCGGGGAGGAACTGCGTGTAGAACACAGCACCAGACACCAGCACAGTCAGGAGGATCGCTACTGAAACTACCAGAGAACGTTTTTTGGCCATGACACTGGCTCCTCGCCATTTGTGCGCGCACTGAAAAGGGGTGAACTGATTGCCGGCCGGACGCAACGGCCAAAAATAAGGAGAACACCTATTGCTCAGAAGGGATTACTACAGAGCGCAGTAAATGTGGCACATTATCTTGCTGTTAGCATTAAAGCTTTCGATATTGACACTTCTGAGAAATAGACAGGTGAGCAATCGGCTCTTATCCTCTGTGAAGTAATAATACGCCATTCCAATCCGCCCAACAGGAGATTCCCATGCGCCACTCAGCCTCAGCACGAAAGTCCGGTTCCAATACGCTCAAAGCTGCCCTCTTGCTGGCTGGCGCAGGTTTGTGCAGTGTCGTCAGCGCCCAGACCGACTACAGCACCGTCCAGATCATCCCACATGAGGTCAGAGGCACTGTCCACTACCTCGAAGGCGCCGGCGGCAACATCGGCCTCTCGGTGGGGGATGACGGCGTAGTGATGATTGATGACCAGTTCGCTCCGCTCACTGACAAGATTCTGGCCGCTATCCGTGCGCTGAACGACGGGGAAATCCGCTTCCTGATCAATACCCACATGCACGGCGACCACACCGGCGGCAATGAGAACCTGGGGAAACAGGGCATTGTCATCCTCGCCCGCGACGAGGTGCGTGTGCGCATGAGCGCCACCCAGCCGGAGATTGCACTGCCGGTGCTGACCTTCGCGGACGACATCACCATTCACCTCAACGGCGAGGAAGTGATGGCCATTCCCATGCCACCGGCGCACACCGACGGTGACAGCCTGATCTATTTCACGACCTCCAATGTTCTCCACACCGGCGACTTCTTTCGCACCGTTGGTTACCCGTTCATCGATCTGGCCAATGGCGGCACGCTGCAAGGCACCATCGAGGCACTGGCAATGGTAATCGGGATGTCCGGCCCCGACACGATCATCATCCCAGGCCACGGGGTCCTCTCCACCCGCGAGGACGTCATGGCCTTCCGCGACATGATCCTGGATGTGACAGAGAAAGTCAGACCGTTGGTTGCAAGCGGCATGACCTATGAACAAGTCGCCGCCGCCGATCCGACCGGCGCCTATGACGACAGAATGGGCGACCCCGAGCGCTTCCTGCGCGCGGTCTACACTGAACTGGGCGGCGAGTAACTCCTATGACTGACATCATCCTGCACCATTATCCAATGTCCCCCTTTGCCGAAAAGATCCGCACCATTCTCGGCGCCAAGCAACTCGCCTGGAAGTCAGTCATTATCCCGCGCATCATGCCCAAGCCCGACGTGGTGGCATTGACAGGTGGCTATCGCAAGACGCCGATTTTGCAGATGGGGGCCAATATCATCTGTGATACCGCCTTGATCGCCCGCAAGCTCAACGCCCTGGCGCCGATGCCGGATCTGTATCCGGCACATGCAGCGATGAGCGCCCCGGCCATCGCCGCGTGGGCGGATTCTCTGCTGTTCAATTCTGCTGTGCCGCTGGCATTCACTCCGGAGGTGCTGGCACAGACGTTTGCCGGGCGCGAGGCCGAGATGCAGGCCTTTGTCGCCGACCGCGTCGCGATGCGCAAGGACGCCCCGATGCCGCGCGTGTCAGCGCACGATGCTCGTAACAACTTCATCCTCTGGCTGGGCAAGCTGGAGAGGGAACTCGCCATCGGCAGCACGTATCTGTTTGGCAACTCGCCCACCATCGCTGACTTCTCTGTTTACCATCCGTTATGGTTCGTGGCGACCAAGCCTTTGGCGGGTGAGCTGTTCAAGGACTATCCGAACGTCAGGCGCTGGATGGCCGGCGTTAAGGCGCTGGGGCATGGCAACAGCACTGAGATCAGCAGCACCGAGGCTCTCGCCATCGCCAAAGATACGAAGATAAAGCTGGATGGAGAGGGTTCGGCGCTCCCGGATCTAGAACCGGGCGACACCATCGTCGTCGCCCCCACGGACTATGGCATAGACCCCGTGCAAGGCCGGCTGGTGTATTGCAATGACGTCGAGGTAGTGCTCGCCCGCGAGGATGAGCGCGCCGGCAAAGTCGCTGTGCACTTTCCACGGTTGAACTACTCGATCAAGAAGGCCGGGCTTTAAGTGCCGACGCGGCTATCCACGCCGCGTCAACGTGCCATTGCGATAATCATTCAGCGCCTGATCGATCTGCTCGCGGGTGTTCATCACGAAGGGGCCATACTGCACAATCGGCTCACCGATCGGTTTGCCTGCGATGAGCAGCAATCTTGCCGGGCCAGTGGCGGTGATCTCCACTGTGCCTTGCTTGCTCAGACGCACCAGCCGCGATTTCCCGACAACTGTCCCGCCGACCTCTGCACGGCCTTCGTAAACATAGACCAGCGCCGTGTGGCCATCAGGCACCGCGAAGCTTTCCGAATACTTACCATTCTCAACCACGATATCGAGATAGGTCGGTTCTGTGACAGGCCTGCTGATGTGCCCCTGCAGCCCCGGCAATGCTCCCGCGATTGCCTTGATGCTGCCACCTTCTCGTGGGTAGACGGGAATCGCCGAGGCCGGAACGTCGCTGTAGGACGCAGGCTGCATCTTGTCTTTCGCGGCAAGGTTCAGCCACAGCTGGAATCCGCGCATGCGCCCGTGCTTCTGCTGCGGCATTTCGGAGTGAATGACACCCGAACCGGCCGTCATCCACTGCACGTCGCCATTCTTCAACTCGCCCACGTTGCCCATATGATCCTTGTGCTGCATGTGGCCATCCAGCATGTAAGTCACTGTCTCGAAGCCCCGATGCGGATGCGAGGGAAAGCCACCGATATAGTCATTGGCTTCTTCGGAACCGAATTCGTCCAGCATCAGGAAGGGATCGAAGCGCGACAGATCGCCGCCGCCGAACACGCGCATCAGGCGCACTCCGTCGCCATCCGAGGTCGGTGTTGCTACCAGCATCTCTTCCACTCGTCTGATGTTCTTGCTCGCACTCATGCTGCTTCTCCTGTTTGAATGATGAACTCGCCTTAGGGCGCGGCGCTGACCAGCACCTGGCGGATCTGTTCCCTTGCCTGCTGCAGGCCCTCGGCACGGGGCACTTCGCCCATGTTGAGGCCGTCGGCCACTATGATATCGATGTCGGTCAGTCCGATGAAGCCCAGGAAGGTGCGCAGATACGGGCGAATGAAGTCGGTCACTCCCTCCGCATGCTTGCCTCCTGTCGACACGACAAGATACACCTTCTTGCCGCCGAGCAATCCCACTGCACCCTTGTCAGTGTATTTGAAAGTGACACCAGCACGGGCGACGTGATCGGTCCAGGATTTCAGCATCGCCGGGATGGCGAAGTTGTACATCGGCACGCCGATCACCACGACGTCTGCAGCCTGCAGTTCTGCGATGAGGCCATCAGAGTAGACCACCTTGTCACTCTGCTCCTGCGTGCGGTCGACGGCGGGAGTGAAGAGCGCCTGCAGCCACACTGCGTCGAGGTAGGGAACCGGCGCGGTAGAGAAATCGCGTGTTGTCACTAGCACGCTCGCGTTTACCGCCCGCAGGTCCTTTGCCAGCCCCTCAATCAGCTCACTACTGAGCTGGCTGGAGACTCCCTGCGCGGTGGGGCTATCAAAGATACTGGATTTCAACTGCAATATTTTAACGGCTGGTTTGATGATGCTCATCGTGTTGCTCCTGTGAGATTGTTAGACAGATGGCGCATCATAAACCTTGATATCCGATCAATTTATGGGATTATCAGCTCAATAAAATCTAATATTTAGATGTATCTGGGAAAAATAGGACAACGGGATGAAGACGCCGAAGGTATCGCTGGAGCAATGGGCCACCTTCAAGGCCGTGGTAGACGTGGGTTCGTTCGCGATGGCGGCGGAACAACTGAACAAAAGCCAGTCCAGCATCAGTTACGCCATCGCACGTTTGAACGAGCAGTTGCCGCAGCCGCTGCTGCAACTGGAAGGACGGCGGGCAGTGCTGACGGAGGAGGGCAAAGCCCTGTACCGGCGTGCCTCGCAGTTGCTGCAGCACGCGGAGGAGACGGAGGAATTCGCGCAGATGCTGAGCGCGGGAATCGAGAGCGAGGTCACACTGGCGCTGGACAATCTGCTGGATCTGCACGCGATCATCCCGGCGCTGGACCAGTTCTCCGCGCAGTACCCCTTCACCCGCATCCGCATTCTGGAGACCTCGCTCTCCGGCACCGAAGAGGCGCTGTTGGAGAAGAAGGCTGACATCGTGATCGGTGGCAAGGTGCCCGTGGGTTTCGCGGGAACGCCTGTCAGGCAGGCACGGATGATTGCGGTGGCGCATCCCGACCATCCACTCTTGCAACGGTCCGAGCAGGAATGCATCACCGACTGGGAGCTGAAGTCCTGGCGCCAGATCGTTCTGCGCGACTCCGGGCAGCGTCGCGAACAGGACGCTGGCTGGCTCGGCTCGGAACAACGCTGGACCGTGAGTCATTTCGCCAGCAGCCTGAAGATCCTGCGATCGGGACTGGCCTTTGCGTTTCTGCCGGAGGACTGGGTGGCGGAGGATCTGCGCGAGGGCAGATTGCGAAGATTGCCGCTGGCCGAAGGCACGGAGCGTATCATACAGCTTTACCTGATGCTTTCCTCCAAGGAAGGAGCGGGCCCCGCGACGCGCACGCTGGCGAGCATGCTGACAGCCTGCCTCAGTGCATCGAGATAACGCGGACCCGCTGCCATCACTGACGTTGCGGTGTTGCCTGCGCGGGCGCCTGTCCAAGAGCGGATTCCTGCAGCGCCCGCTTGCGGAACTCGGTAGGTGTCACGCCCTTCATCTGCCGAAAGGCGTTGTTGAAAGGCGTGATCGACTGATAGCCCACGGTCAGCGCGATAGTGAGCACTGGCAGATGGCGCTGGCTGCGATCGGCGAGCATCTGGCTCGCATCCTCGATGCGGTATTCATGCAGAAGAGCGTTGAAATTTCGATAACCCAGATGCTTGTTGATGAGTGCCCGCAGCCGGTATTCGGGCAGGTCTACCTTCTTCGCCAGATTGGCGATAGTCAGCCCGTGTTCGCGATAGACCCGCCCTTCCTTGAACACCTTATTGAAGCGCTTGACCTCGGACTGCATCGCATCTTCCGCGTGTTCAGTCGGCACAAAAGGCGTGACCTTGCGAATCACCTTGCCCACTGCGACGTAATCGAATTTCATCAGCATCAGGAGAGTCAATACCGACGATGCGGAGATTACATACACGATCATCTTCTGCACTTGCCCGTAACTCGCCGAGGCGGCGCTCAGCAGATAATTTTCCAGGAACACTACCAGCAGAATCAGCCCTCCCTGCACCGTCACGACCAGCCAGCGCAGCAAACGCCTGCTCTCCACCAGGTCGCTGCTCCAGCCACGCGCGGTCCAGTACAGCGCGAGCACGGCAAAAGAAATCTGAATGAAGTCCGGAATGGGGCCAAGCAGAAACTGCACCAGTGAGCTGTCCGCTTGCACGGAGAGAAACGGCGACGGTCTGTAAGAGCGGAAGTTGAGGTGATCGAGCAACAGCTCCAGCCACAGCAGGGCGACCAGGGGCCATGGCGCTCGCCGACCATCCTGAAAGACGCGATGGCAGTAAAGCATGAAGAGGCCTGGAATGGCGTTGGTCCCCAGGTTCAGAACCGCGCCCCAGCCGCTGACATCAATGCGCAGCGCGGGCTCCACGTGGGCCATCGACATGCCATTGATCAGATAGCAGACGATGCCGAGGGCGATCACGAAAAACAGGCGGGCGCTGACATCATGGGGTTCGCTGCGCAAATAGCCGAAGGCCAGCATAAGCACTGACATGATGGCGATGACCTGGGCGCTGAAGAGTATCAAGGGGAACCCCTGTGGTGGACATAGGCGCGGCGGGGGGCAGCGCGCATCGTCATATAAGCACAGTCCCGCAAGCACCTCAATCAGGCCAGGCTGAAACTAGCCCCTCAAGAACCAGTCTATGGCCATCAAGTTCGAGCTCGGCGTGCGCGTCGGCTTTTATTTCCCCCCGGGCCAGCAGGAACCGTGCCCTATTGCTCCTGCTGAATTTCCTATTGCGGTACTAGTTTGAAGCACTACTTTGACGCACTACCTTGAAGCACTACCAGACGCTGGGGGTGAGGAATCGTCAGCCCTTCAAGCGCAAACCGTTTGTAGACCTGCTCGTTCATGCGAAAGAAAACCGGCGCATAGTCTGCAGCAGTGACCCAGACACGCAGCACGATATTGACTGCGCTCTCCGTCAGTCCGCCGACGGCGTACAGCGGCTCGGGATCGGCGAGAATACGCTGATCCTCAACGATCAATTGTTTCAGCACCGCATAGGCTTGATCGACATCATCGCCATAGGATATCGCGAATGTCCAGTCGACTCTGCGGATGGGCTGTGTGGAGTAATTGATCAAAGTCCCGGTGGCAAGCGGGCCGTTGGGAACGATGATGGTCTTGTTGTCGACGGTGGTCAGCACAGTCACAAAAATCTGGATTTCCTGCACAGTCCCTGTATAGCCCTGCGCCTCGATGACGTCGCCTACCTTGAAGGTCTTGAAGAACAGGATCATCACTCCGCCGGCAAAATTCTGCAGTGTGCCGGACAGGGCCAGACCGATGGCGAGTCCCGCCGAGGCCAGGATGGCAACGAAAGACGTCATCGCTACGCCAAGGACCCCTAGCGCCGTGATGTACACCATGATCTTGAAGAGGATGCCGAACAGGCTGCTCAGAAAAGTCTGCAGTGACGGATCGACTTTACTGCGGGTCAGCAACTTCTTGATGAAGTCGACAAGGATGTTGGCTGCCCACAACCCGACGAACAGGGTCAACAATGCAGCCAGCAGTTTCGGGCCGTAGGCAGAGATCAGGCCCAGCAGAGCATCGGAAGTAATTTTCATATTATCCATTTTGATTCAGGCGGTCCGGTTCAGTTGGCGCGGTTCTCGATCTCCACGGCACTGGCTACCAGCGAGTACTCACGCACAGGTGTGCCGGCGGCACGCAGTTGCTCGGCCTTTACTTTATAACCGGCATCCTCGGCGAAGTGTGCCGCATCGTCGGCGCTCAACTCCGAAGCTTCCAGCACCCCGTAGACCACAGCACGCTGCATGCTCGTCTCGGTGGGCACGAAGAAACCATAGTCCTTGAAAGTAATGCGGGCATGCTGATCGCCATCGACCAGAATCATCCAGCAGCCCTCGGCCTGACAGACCTCGGTAATCTGTCCCGCCACTTTGACCTCGGGCGCAGTGCCCGTCTGCAGCCCGGCAATCGCGGCCTGCAACGGTTGCGCGGCACCCGCCACCGGCATCGGCGCACCGAAACTCTCATCGGCCACAAAGGCCGCATCGGCGTAAGCAGAAACGGGCATAAAGAACGATGCTGTCAGCAGCAGTGAGCCCAGCGCCAGACGCCTCGCTTGCTTGATCTGAATCATGATGATCTCCTCGATTGTTTTATTCGCTGAAAGCATTAACCTACATCTCCCGTTCGCCTGTCAATTCGGCAGGCGATCTGCGCTATTAACGCCCCACTCAAGAAGTCCGGAGAGACCCGATGTTCTACACGCCATTCGCTGCCATGCAAAAGAACACCCAAAACAGGAACACCAAGAAGAATAACAACGCCGCCAGAACCCTGCTGGCCCTGTCGATCGCCTGCCTGAGTGCCAGCGCCAGCGCGGGAGAAGGCACCGTGGCCTTCGTCGGCGCTCGCATCATTGATGGCACCGGCGCTGCCGTGATCGAGAATGGCGTCATCGTCAGCACTGCTGGCCACATCGTCGCCGTCGGGCCTGCGGCGTCCGTGACCATCCCGGAAGGCGCAGAACAGATCGACGTCAGCGGCAAGACAATCATCCCTGGGCTGATCAATGCCCACGGCCACGTCGGCGGTGTGAACGGGCTGGAAACGGATCAGTACGATGTCGAGAATCTGGGACGCCAGCTGCGCCTGTATGCCCGCTACGGTGTCACCACGGTCAACAGCCTCGGCGATGACGAATATGAAGCGTTCGCCATTCGCAATGAACAGGACCCGGTGTTCATCAACTATGCGCGCCTGATGGTGGCCGGTCCAGTGATCGCCGCCACCACGGTGAGCGACGCCCTGCGCCATGTCAACGGCATCGCGGAGCAGAACCCAAACTTCCTTAAGATCCGCGTTGATGACAACCTCGGCCGCAGCAGCAAGATGGCTCCGGAGATCTATCAGGCGATCGCGGATCAGGCCGAGACGCTGGGCATCCCGCTAGCTGTCCATACCTACACTCTGGCCGATGCCAAGGCGACACTGGCAGCCGGAGCGGATTTCATCGCCCACAGCGTGCGCGATGCCGAGGTGGATCAGGACTTCATCGCCGCCATGAAGGGCGCCAATGTCTGTTACAGCCCCACACTGACACGGGAGGTCTCCACTTTCGTCTACGAGAGTGAGCCGGCTTTCTTCAGCGATCCATTCTTCCTCAACGAGGTGGACCCGGCGGTGATCAGCACCCTGCGTGAGCCCCAGCGCCAGCAGGCCATGCGTGAAAATGCCAATGCACAGCACTACAAGAATGTCGCGCTGCCGAGGGCTATCACCAATTTGAAACTGTTGTCCGATGCAGGGGTAAAGATTGCGATGGGCACCGACAGCGGACCGGTGACGCGCTTTCAGGGCTACTTCGAGCACCTGGAGATGAGCATGATGGTGGAGGCCGGCATGACACCGATGCAGGTGCTGCAGTCCGCTACTTCTGTGGCAGCAGACTGTCTGGGCCTGAATTATCAGGGCACGCTGGAAGAAGGCAAGTGGGCGGATGTGGTCGTACTGGACCGCAACCCGCTGGAGGACATCAACAACACCAAATCGGTGAATCAGGTGTGGATCGCTGGCAACCTGGTGCCGCCCAAGGGCCCGACTGAGTAAGCAACTGCACCGTCAGCGGCCCTGATTCTCAAACAGGATGACGTTGGCGGTGGCACTGCCTACCGCCACGATGTCCTCGAAGCCATCATTGTTGAAGTCGGCGACAGCCAGCCCTGCGACACCAATCCCCCCGGCATCCAGCGTGCTGCGCAGCCACTGCGGCTGCTCCCGTCCGCTGCCAGGGACGTAGCGATAGACATACAGCCCGTAGGGACTGGAGCGGTGACCGGCAATGATCTCGTCATTGCAATCGTTGTTGAGATCGGCCACTGCCAGCGCGTGCCCGCCCACCAGCGCTGTATCGATCGTCTGGCGTAACCAGGGCATTTGGCCAGTGGCATTCGGGCGATAGACCACCACCTCGTTGCCGTGCCAAGGCTCAATGCTGGCGACGAAGCGCCCGTAATCTCTCAAAACCCCGACGCCGACCTCGCTGCTGCCTCGCTCCGGGTGGAAACCTTCCTTGCCACTGCCGACAGTGGTCTGCTCCACGAAGCGACCATGGGAGGCCAGTTGGATCAACTCAACACCGCCAAAGCTGGCGGTCAATAGGTCATCGCGCCCATCTGCATCCCAATCGAAGACGCCCAGTCCATGCGCAACCTCCAAAGTATCGTTGATGACGACCTTGCCCCAGGGACTGGTGTGCGGGTCGGCGGGCACGGAGTAAGCGGTCAGTTGCGCGCCCACCGCATAGTCCGGCGCGACAGCCCCGATCCCGATGATCGGCAGATTGATCAGCTCCTTCTTCCCATCCCCGTTGACGTCTGCCCAACGCACCCGGTGCGAAGTAGGAATCTGATCAATCAAATGGCGAGACCAGTTCTGATTCGCGGTGGGATTGCCGGGATTCTCCAGCCAGTGCACCAGCCCACCCTCGGTGGAGGCGCCCAGGTTAAAGGCACTGGCGAGCACGAGATCGACATCACCGTCGCCATCAATATCATGGGGCGCGGTGGCGATGTTGCCGGCAGACTCGTTAGTGATGACGTATTTTCGCCAGTTGGGGTTGTGATACCAGACGAACTGCGCGGGCGTGGTGGCAAGACTGACAATGTCCTCCAGCCCGTCACCGTCGATGTCGGCGATCTCAACGCCGTAGCCGCCCGCGAAGGACTCGTCCAGCACCTGCCTGTGGAAGCGCGGCACGTCCCCAGACTGGCAGGCACTAAGCAGTAAGCAGGACAGCAGGAAGGCAGGGGCGTGAAAACGTGTAACGGCGGCGGTGTTGGTCAACATACAAAATCCAGATGGAGTTCCCGATGGAACCCTCAATAAAAGTCAACTCTGCGGCTGACTGTTCGTACACCATTCTACCGGCATAGAAGCTCCTATCGATAGGCGAGTTATCGATAGACCATCGGAAAAATTGGGATTATCCTCGCGCAACAGAAAATAACAAAAACCACTACAGGCTGCCTATCGTGACCTATCCCCCCCAGAAACACCGCTTACAGTCCCTATTATCTCCGCGTCTTTGGCGTCTTTCCTGTCTGTTGCTGCTGGCAACGGGCGGCCAGAGCGTCGCGCAGGAGTCCGATCACCAGTACACCAGCGAGGCCATTCAGGCCGGATCGCGCGTCTACGTGCAGCAATGCGCCCTCTGTCACGGGCCGCAGGGCGAGACCGTGGATGGCATCAATCTGCGTCTGGGCCAGTTCCGCACGGCACGGACCGATGATGATCTGGCAGGGGTCATCTCCGGGGGTGCCGCAGGGGGCAGAATGCCCGCCTTTACCCTGCGCCCGGAAGAGTTGAACGGGGTGATCGCTTACATCCGCGCGGGTTTCGACCCCTCGGGCGTGGCCATCAGTATCGGCGATGCAACACGGGGCAAGGCCCTATTTGAAGGTAAGGGTGAGTGCGCCAGCTGCCACCGGGTCAATGGCAAAGGCCCGCGCACGGCACCAGACCTGAGTGACATCGGCGTTCTGCGTACGCCGGCGATCCTGCAGAACAGCATGGTCGCTCCAGCCGCCACGCTGCTGCCGATCAACCGGGCGGTCCGTATCGTCACGCGGCGCGAGGAGACCGTGTTCGGCAGACGCCTGAACGAGGACACTTACACCGTGCAGTTAATCGACGCCAACGAGCAGTTGCGCTCCTTCGTCAAGGCAGATCTCGTCAGTTATGAACTCAGCAGCGAACCCGTCCACCAACCCACTACCCTGTCCGGCGATGAAGTCGCTGATCTGGTCGGCTACCTGCTGACACTGCGAGGCATGCAATGAAAACGCTGAATCACTTTTTGATTGTCTTGCTCAGCCTTGGCGGCCTGATCTCTGCATCGGCGACACTGGCGCAAAATCAGGCACAGGAAATTACTTACGATCGCATCCTCAACGCCGCCGAGGAGCCGCAGAACTGGCTGACCTATAACGGCGGTTATGCCAGCCAGCGCTATAGCGAACTGGATCAGATAACCCCGCGCAACATCGACGATCTTGAAGTGAAGTGGACACTGCAGAATCAGGTGTTCGGCGCATGGCAGACCAACCCGATTGTGATCGACGGCATCATGTACATCACCCAGCGTCCCAACGATGTGATGGCAGTGGACGCGGTTACCGGCCGAGTATTCTGGATGTATCGTCACACCAATGCCGAGAACGCGCGCGTCTGCTGCGGCGCCAATAACCGCGGTGTCGCGGTGCTGGGCGACAAGGTGTACATGGGCACTCAGGACGCCCACCTCATCGCCCTCGACCGCATCAATGGCAAGCCGCTGTGGAAGGTCAAGGTGGGCGACGTGAACTTCGCCTACTCCATCACCATGGCGCCGCTGATCGTCAAGGATAAGGTCATCGTAGGTGTCGGCGGTGGCGAATACGGCATTCGCGGCTTCGTGGTCGCGTATGACGCCGAAACTGGCGAAGAGGCCTGGAAGTTCTACACCATCCCCGGCCCGGGCGAGCCCGGCCACGACAGTTGGGACGGCGACGACTGGGAACACGGCGGCGCACCCATCTGGATTACCGGCTCCTTCGATCCCGAGTTGAACCTGACCTACTGGGGCGTGGGCAACCCTGGCCCGGACTGGAACGCCGCGCAGCGTCCCGGTGACAACCTCTACTCCGACTCCGTAATCGCTCTCGATGCCGATACTGGCGAGCTGAAATGGCACTTCCAGTTCACGCCGAACGATGGCTACGATTACGACGCCGTGCAGGTGCCCCTGCTGGTTGACATGGACTGGAATGGCACGCCATCCAAACTGATGTTGTGGGCCAACCGCAACGGTTACTTCTACGTGCTCGATCGCGTTACTGGCAAGTATCTGCTCGGCAAGAACTACGTGAAAGTGAACTGGTCCAGTGGACTGGACGAGAATGGCCGACCTTTCGCCACGCCGCAGCCCGAAGGCATGCCGACGTGGCCGGGCAATCAGGGCGCGACCAACTGGTATCCGCCGTCTTACAGCCCGCGCACCGGCCTGTTCTACTTCAGCGCCTGGGAAGACTACGCCACCATCTACCGCGCCGAGGAGCAGGAGTATGAACCCGGCCGTGCGTTTCTTGGTGGCGGTTTCACCGTGCTGACCCCGGCCCAAGGTGCTCCGGGCGTCGGCATCGGACGCACCAACCCGATCAACACCTGGACCGACGAAGTAGGCCATGCGGCACTGATGGCGATGGACCCGCAAACGGGCGAAGCGAAGTGGAAGTACGAACAGTTCGATGTAAGTGACAGCGGCATGCTGACCACGGCCAGCGACCTGCTGTTCACCGGCGGTCGCGAAGGGCATTTCCATGCTCTGGATGCGCGCACTGGCGAACTGCTATGGAAGGCCAGCCTCGGCGGCCAGATCGTCATGGCCCCGATCACCTTCATGGTGGACGGCGTGCAATACATCACCGTCGTCTCCGGCCACGCGATGTCGACCTTCGCGCTGCGCGACTGACCTGAGGTCAACTGTGGGAGCCTGCTCGCGATTAACTGTGGATACAGCTATCAATCGCGAGCGGGCTCGCTCTCACGTCGCCCCCTGAAGCTCAGGCGAAAGCCAGTGACAGTCATCACCGCCAGTAAAAACAAACCTGCCACACCGAGTATTTGGTCCAGCCAGCGCACGCCCGTCCATTGCAGATAATGCAGCTGATAGAGTTGGTCAATCCAGCGCGTATCGTTACCAGATTGACGCAGGCCGAGCGTATTCCAGTCCAGCGTGATGCGCACGCCGGTGGACGTGACCATCGCACCCTCTTCATGCCTCAACACGTGTCCGTAACGCTCAGGATTGAGCGCTACGGCATCAGCCACCAGCTGCAACTGCTTCTGCGCGTCGGGCTGCGGCCAGGGCTCCAGCGTGTCGGCATGCAGATGCTCCCAGCCCTCCTCGCCACGCACCAGCAGGTGGTCGCCGAGCACGGTCCGCAAATAGCGAAACTCGCCCCAACGGCTGTCCGCAGGCAATACGACAAGGCTGTTGAGCGTGCCGCTGAGGGGATAAGTACGCGGCTGCAACATCTCATACGCCGCGCCGTAGCCTGGCTGAATCAGAAAGAACAGCCCGGTCAGCGTCCACGCGAGCAGGGGGGTCAGCATGATGATGCCGACAAGGCGGTGGTAACGACGAATGATCACGGGCGGGCTCGGCGAACTCAGGGCGGGGAAGGATAGCCCGCAGAATGGCCTGCGGCAATCACCGTGGAAGCGGGCCTGCCCGCGATGGAAATTTGGGGGCAGAGGGAAATTTGGGGTCAGAGTAAAAATACAGCCTGTATTTTTACTCTGACCCCAAATTTATTCAGTGGCGAATCAGGTGATCAAACGCGCTCAGCGACGCCCTGGCGCCGTCGCCCATGGCGATAACGATCTGCTTGTAGGGCACGGTCGTCACGTCACCGGCGGCAAACACGCCGGGCACGTTGGTCTGGCCACGAGCGTCGGTGACGATCTCGCCTGTCGGGGACAGGTCAATGGTGCCCTTGAGCCAGTCGCTGTTAGGCAGCAGACCTATCTGGACAAACACACCATCGAGCGCGACAACCTTCGGCTCGCCACTGACGCGATCCTTGTAAGCGAGCCCTGTCACCTTCTGACCATCACCCACCACCTCGCTGGTCTGCGCGCTCACGATTACGGTGACGTTCGGCAGGCTGAACAGTTTGCGCTGTAGCACGGCGTCCGCACGCAGTTTGTCGGCAAATTCCAGCAGCGTCACATGACCCACGATGCCAGCAAGGTCGATAGCCGCTTCCACGCCGGAGTTGCCACCGCCAATCACGGCGACGCGCTTGCCCTTGAACAAGGGGCCATCGCAGTGCGGGCAATAGGCGACACCGCGATTACGATACTCCGTCTCACCCGGCACATTCAGTTCACGCCAGCGCGCACCGGTGGCAACGATCACTGTCTTCGCCTTCAATGTCGCTCCACTGTCGAAACGAATTTCATGCAGACCGCCCACTTCGCCCGCCGGCACCAGCGCGGAGGCGCGCTGCAGATTCATTATATCTACCTTGTAATCGCGCACGTTTTCTTCCAGCGCACGAGCCAGCTTCGGCCCTTCGGTCTCCGCAACAGAAATCAGATTCTCGATACCCATGGTGTCCAGCACCTGCCCACCGAAGCGCTCTGCTGCGACGCCTGTGCGAATGCCCTTGCGGGCAGCATAGATCGCACCGGCCGCACCGGCTGGTCCGCCGCCCACCACCAGCACATCGAATGGTTCGCGGGCACTGATCTTTTGTGCATCACGCGCGGCTGCCCCGGTGTCGATTTTCGCAAGAACCTCCTCGACTCCCATACGTCCAGATGCAAATAGCTGACCGTTCAAATACACCGAAGGCACGGACATTACCTGACGTTGTTCCACCTCGTCCTGAAAAAGAGCGCCATCGATGGCCACGTGACGAATGTTGGGATTCAGCACGGCCATCACGTTCAGGGCCTGCACGACATCAGGGCAGTTTTGACAGGAGAGCGAAAAATATGTCTCAAACAAATAGTCGCCCTCGATGCCGCGAATCTGATTCGCCACGTCGTCGGTGACCTTGGGTGGATGACCACCAACCTGCAGCAGAGCGAGGATCAGCGAGGTGAATTCGTGGCCCATCGGGATGCCGGCAAAACTCAGACTCAGGCCACCCTGGAGACGATTCAGCGCGAAGGAAGGCACCCGTGCATCAGTGCCATTGCTGCGTAGTGTAATCTTGTCGGTCAGCGCCACGATGTCCTGCAGCAACGACCACAGCTCACGCGCCTTCTCACTGTCGTCGAGAGAGGCAACAATCTCGAAAGACTGCGTCACTCTTTCAAGATAGGTTTTCAGCTGACTTTTCATGGTGGCGTCTAACATGACTTCTGCGTCCTCGAACGATAATTACATTTTGGAACTGTGAGAGCGAGCAGGCTCGCTCTCACAGGATACTGTTTAGATTTTTCCGACCAGATCAAGCGACGGCGCCAGTGTGGCTTCGCCTTCTTTCCACTTGGCTGGGCAGACTTCGCCAGGATGAGAGGCAACATACTGAGCAGCCTTCACCTTGCGCAGCAGTTCCTGAGCATCGCGGCCGATACCACCTGCCGTGATCTCGACAATCTGGACACGGCCTTCGGGGTCGATCACAAAGGTCCCACGCTCAGCCATACCTTCGGATTCGATCATCACCTCGAAGTTGCGACTGATGACACCAGTGGGGTCACCAACCATCGGATATTGGATCTTGCCAATGGTGGCAGAAGTGTCGTGCCATGCCTTGTGCGTGAATTGCGTATCAGTGGACACGCTGTAGATTTCCACGCCGCGCTTCTTGAACTCGTCGTAGTTGTCAGCAAGATCACCAAGCTCCGTCGGGCAGACGAAAGTAAAGTCTGCAGGATAGAAAAACACGATAGACCACTTGCCAAGCAGAGTCTTGTCGGTCACTTCCACGAAGGCGCCGTTGTGAAAGGCAGTGGCTTTGAATGGTTTGATAACGGTATTAATGAGAGACATTGCAATACTCCTGAGTAAATTCGCCGGTTTGGCCGGCGGTGAGCGCCGGCGTTTTTAGTTGACGCGACCTATCCTAAGCGATAACTGCATAAATTTTAAAATTGATTGTTTTTTATATAACGATAGTTTTTAGCTATCTAAAAGACCTAATTCGCGCGCCGGCCGCTCGGATCATCGTGAAAAGAGGGCCAACCCGAAAGTGATTGCGCGCAGCATTTTTACGAGCCTATACTAATATCGAGCAAGGCTCACGAAAATGGAGATACGAAAGGGATTTCCCGCTGTACTGAGTGCTGAAGCTGAAGCTGAAGTTAAACATAAGTCCCAAAATTATAAAAACGGGGGAGTCAACATGGGTGGAAACATTCCAAGAAGACGCAAGGCCATTACATCCGCAATAATTCTCGCCAGCATGTCTCTTTCTGCCGCCGCTCAGAACGCCGCGCAGGATGAACCCGAAGTTGAAGAAGTGCTTGTCACCGGTTCCTATATCCGTGGCACGCCGTTCGATGCACCTTCACCAGTAACCACTGTGGACAGAACCTCGATTGAGGCGCAGGGTGCCGCCCAGATCTGGGACGTCATCAAGAATCTCGAGATCAACTCAGGATCATTCACCAACGAAGGCTCCGGCGAAGGTTCGGGCCTATCCGGCACTGCCAACGTCAACCTGCGCAATCTGGGAGAGAACTCCACGCTGACGCTGATCAATGGCAAACGGCAGGTGTCTGCTGGCACGACTACCCGCAGCGGTGGCGAATTCGTGGATATCAACTCAATTCCGCTGGTGATGGTGGAGCGCGTTGAAGTGTTGACGGATGGCGGCTCTGCGCTTTACGGCTCTGACGCGGTCGCCGGAGTGGTCAACGTGATCATGAGAACCCAGTTTGAAGGACTGGAGGTCTACGGTGATTTGCAGGCACTGGACGCCTATAAATCCGCTCAGGACCGAACCGGCAGCGCCATCTGGGGCTGGGCCAGCGACAGCGGGGACACCCACTTCGTGATCTCCGGCGAGAAATTCGAACGGGATCCCGTTCAAGTCGAATACGGCAGCTTCTATGATGAAAACGTCGAGTACACCGGCGTCGTCGGGGGTATCGCCGGCAATGTCTCGGCCACCATGAACAACACCGCCTTCGGATCGCGCATCAACCCCGCCTATCTCAATAACACTTTGACGGCCCAGAACATCGCTGAGGGCGGACCGACAACACAGGTTCTGACAGATCCGCTGTGTTCCCAGCTCAAGGGGGCTGACGGACGCTCATTCTTCACCGGTACCCGCACCGAGCAACGGGGAGCCAATTCTGGCAACTGCCGTGAATTCACCGAAGAGTGGAATTACATGACCGTGGGCACGGAGCGCGACAGCTTTGCAGGCGCGTTCAACCACAGCTTCAATGAGGATCACGAGTTCTATTCCTTCTTCCAGTATTCGGACACCAGTATCGAGCGTGCGGACTCCGGCGCCAATGGCTCTCGTGGACCGACCGTCTTCCTCGCAGCCCCCGGATCGCATGTACCCATTCCTGCCGGCTACGCGATTGGGCAGACAGCGGAGCTGGGCTACTTTGCAAGCGCCGCCGGCCTGACACGACCGACCAGCATCCCGAATGCACCTAACGCGCTGGCCAATGGCGGGCTGAACGTGCCTTTCTACGCAGCGGTGCAACGCGGCAATACCCCGCGCATGGGCGGTAATGCCAACATGACCGAGACCCAGACATTGGGCGCCCAGGCTGGTATGCGTGGCGAATTTACCGCCTTCAATGATCGGGAATTCAACTATGACGTCAGCTACTCCTGGAGTGGCACGAGCTTCGAGCAGAACTACCAGACTTTCCAGCGTGATCGTGCCGAACTCGCGGCGAACGGCCTTGGCGGCCAGGGCTGTACACCTAACGGCAGAACGGATTTCAATTTCCGGGACGCACCAGGGCCACTGGGCTCTCGCGCACTCAATATCTGGAGTGTCAGCGGCAACTCCTACACCAACGCCTACACGCAGACATTCTTTCCAGGCTTTGTGTTCACTACCCGCGAGAGCCTGTCGCTGGGTCTGACCAGCAACAACCAAGGGCAGGGCGGCTGCATGTTCTACAACCCCTTCCTGACCTCCATGACCAATCCAGGCTTGGCCAACAACGAGGCGCTGATGGAATGGATGAACCCGACTGTGCGCAGGGTCGACAAGCGCAATAAGCTTGCCGTTCTCGATGCCGTTGTGTCCGGTGAACTGATGGAACTGGCCGGCGGCATGGCACAGTTTGCAGCCGGTGCGCAGTACCGCGAGCAGAGCAACAAATCGCGCGCGCCTTACCTCAACGTGCCGGGCATCCCCAACGCCATCCTGAACTGGGGGGCCAATGGAGCGCCGAACACAACGCACTATGTCAGCAACAACTTCGAGTGTTCATACTGCGCATTCACGTACGAAAACGAGCGCGATGTTAAAGCTGTATTCGGTGAGTTGGCCCTACCGTTCATCAAGAATGTTGAGACACAGATCGCTGTTCGCTACGAGGATTACGGTGGCAATATCGGCGCCGACCTGACACCGAAGATAGCGATGAGCTGGCGCCCTGTTGAGACCTTGCTGGTCCGTGGCTCTTTCTCGCAGTCTTTCCGTGCGCCTAACATCGCGGTCGTGGAGGAAGGTCTGGAATCCTCCAGCAACACCTTCCGCGATCCACTGCGAAACCAGGCTGTCCGTGCCGGTATGCTGCCGCCTACCAACGACTACGCGTTGCCTAACTTCACCTACACTCTGGGCGGCCCGGCACCAGACGTTGGTAATGAGTACGCCGACACCTTCAGTACGGGCTTCATATGGACGCCCACAGGCGCACTGGAAGGCTTGAGCCTGAACGCCGATGTCTGGCGCTTCGAGCTGACGGACAAGGTACTGCCCCAGCCCGGCATCTCCGCTATTTCGAAGGAAATTGCGCTATTCCAGCAGGCGGCAGCCAACCCGGCCAACTACGTGCTCAACGGCACGATTCCCTCGACACGCAGCGGCCCCTGGGCCGCCATGGCTCAGTACACTCCCTGTAACCCCACTGCTCTGGCGGCACAGTATGGCAATGACCCCGCGAAACAAGGTGTCGTTGGGGGTGTCACTGGATTTCGCAATGTCACGGCAGGCTCGCGTCTGGACTGCGTCGTGAACCCGGCGGCTTACCAGATCGAAGGGGTGGTGCGTACGTTCGGCGTAAACACCGGCGCTCTGACCACCACCAAGCTGAGCACGATCAACGCCGGCACCATCATAGCAGATGGCATCGACCTAAAGATCGGGTACAACTGGGAAACCGACCTCGGCCGCTTGCGTCTGGGAATAGACTACACCCACGTCCGTCAGTACACGCTGAGCGATGTTCCAGGACTGGAACTGGGCTTGCTGGAAACCGGTAATTTCGATGCCGCTGGGTCCACCGGTGACGGCAACCTTGTGCGCTCATTGCCTGACAACAAAGGCAATGTCAGTCTGGCGTGGATGCGCGATGGGCACGGCGTTTCGGTGATCACGCGCATGATCGGCTCATACCGTGACATGGCGTACGAAAACACCTATGCGACAGCGAACGATCAAGTACGTGCTGTGATGACCAAGCAGATCGAGAGCTTCCAGAGTTGGGATATCCAATACAACTATTCACATCAGTGGGCAAACGACCGCCTTGGCACCTCGATCTTCACGGTCGGGGCGCTGGATGCGTTCAACGCTGACATCCCTTATCGGGAAGCAGGCGGAATCAACTACGATTCGGGCGTGTTCGATGGCCGTGGTCGTCGTCTGTATGCAAGGGTCCTGATGCAACTTTAAGATAGTCGTGGGAGCCTGCTTGCAAGAGAACGATTGCGAGCGCGCTCTCACAGTTTTTTCATCAGGGTCCTGTCATAAGCGCCCGAGACTTTCAGCATGCTGATCCGGTTCAAAAGCAACATCGCTGGGCAATTCATCATGATGGGCGATGTCGCACTGCCGCTGCTGCGCCTGGCCGGTTTGAGCGGTAACACCCAGGGTGCCGTGAGTGGAGATGATCTACACACGGCGCTGCAAACACTTGAAGGCGCATTGCAGCACATGCGGGCCGTGCCTGAAGATGCGCATGATGACGAGTCCGACAATGAACCGCCAGTGGCGATAAACAGACGCGCGATGCCTTTGCTGGAGATGCTGCAAAAGGCAAAAGCTGCCGAGGGTTATGTCATGTGGCAGCCGGACTGAGCCACGAATTTTTCTAGCGCAGCAGCGTCACGCGGCGATTACGGATCTCGATCTGGCGGTAACTGGCCTTCTTGAGATCAGCCCGCGTCGCTTCGACCAAGGCATCCACATCGTGAAAGGGCTGCCCTCGCAGCACCGCATAATCCAGATTCCACCACTCGCTGTTCAGCAACGCCTTACGCTGGGCCTCATCGAAGCGATAGCGCAGTGGGCGCGCCGGGTTGCCACCGACGATCTGATAGGGCTGCACATCCTTCGTCACAATCGCATTGCGCGCGACGACGGCGCCAGTGCCGATGGTGACCCCCGCCATGATGACCGCGTCGTGGCCAATCCAGACATCGTGACCAATGACAACATGGGTGTGCTCTGCCACGTACTGATGACTGACCGCCATACTGGTAGACACCCAGGACAACGGATGATTGCGCGGCGTCTCCCCCAGCACGACGTTGCGACCGATGGAGCAGAAGCGCCCCACTTCCTTCAGATACAGCACCCGACTGCCGGAGCGTATATAGCTGAACGCGCCGATGTGCAGAGGAGTGCCTGGCTCAGGCAGCCTCACCACAGCTGATTCGATGCGCGCGTTCTCTTCCATGATGAGGCGGGAAACCACCGTGATGTCGCCCAGCCCAGTCAGGGTAACGCCATAACGGGCCGCCTTCCTCTGCTGGTACAGATATCCGAGAGTGCCAAACAAGGAAAGTGCCTCTTTCAGGGAAATGTTGTGTCAGGCGCGACAATAGCAGCCGCTCCGGTGCGCTTCAAGTCTGTGAAGCAGCGCCCAAGGGGACCTTCACGAGGGAAATTGCAGAAAGTAACTGATCTGGCACCACGGCCGCAGAGTGTCGGCGGTACGCAGCACCAACGGACTCATAACGCCGAAATCCGGCTCGGAGATCAATCCTGCGTTAAGGAAGCAGACCATGCCCGTGAGGCTGCTGCAAGTCAGCGGCCGGCATGGTGTCAGCCTTCGGTTTCCGGGGAGATATCGTTGATGAAAATATTCCAGAAGGCCAGGAATACTGCAGCGATCAGCGGACCGATTACGAACCCGTTCACACCCAGCAGCGACAGCCCGCCCATCGTCGAGAACAACACGATGTAGTCAGGCAACTTGGTATCGCGCCCCACCAACATCGGACGCAGGATGTTATCTGCAAGACCGATGATGATTGCGCCAAAGGCAACCAGGACCGACGCCTCCACCCACGCACCGGTGGCATACAGATAGATGGCGACAGGCACCCAGACCAGCGCGGCGCCGACAGCAGGAATCAATGACAGGAACGCCATTACCACCGACCACAAAACGGGAGCGGGAATCCCCAGCGCCCAGAAGATCAAACCGCCCAGTGCGCCCTGCACCATCGCTACCAGAAGGTTGCCCTTCACCGTGGCACGGGTCACCTCAACGAATTTTTTGAACAGCAACAACTTGCGATTCTCACTCAGCGGCACGGCATCCTTCATCATGCCGACCAGCCTGTCGCCATCGCGCAGAAGGAAGAAGGTGAGATACAACATCAGCGCCAGCTTGACGGTGAAGCTGACGGTATTGCGACCGATGCTCAGCGCCTGTTGAGCGATGAACTCACTGATGGCGACCGCGGAGTTGGACACATAATCACGAATGCTACCGGTGTCGATGCCAATGCGATCCATCAACTCGGGGAGGAAAGGAATGGCGCCCACGACCTGGTCAATAAACAGTGCCGGATCGATCTCACGAGATTCGATACGGGCATAAAAGCTCACCCCTTCCGCAACGAATGCTGACAACAGCGCCAGTACCGGAAGAATCACAATCACCGACCCTATCAGCAGGGTCAGCAGCGCACTGCTGCTGTGGCGATCACCCATGCGCGCCTGCACCTGCGCCTGCAGGGGAGCGAACAACACCGTGACGACCACCGCCCAGAAGATGGCACTCCAGAACGGCCGCAGTAAAATAGCGAACAAAATCGTGATCGTCGCCAGCAGGGCAAGGAACGTTCGATTTTCGAGCACTGACCGCATGGTTTTAACTCTCTTGTTGAGTGACGACGAGCATGCCACAGCCTGCGCACTTAGCCAATGCGCTGCAGGGGCTTATCTCTAGTGACGATGGCGCAGCATACGTGCGATTTCCACCAGACGCGGCGGCTGCCCCGTCCGCAGCACACCCTGCCGGAAAATTTTGCCGGATAGCCACAGCACCAATGCGATACTCAGCAGCAGCACCACGGTCGTGCCAATCACATCCAGCAGTGGCGGATCAGCTGCGGCGCGATTCATCATCGTGAACGGCGTAAACAGCGGAATCCACGACATGATGCGCGCCACAGGCCCATTCGGGTCCTGGGCGATGTAGGTCATGGTGGCCAGTGGCAACATTAGAATCATGATCATCGGCATCATCAGGCTCTGGGCTTCCTTGAGTGTGTTGCACAAACTGCCAATGGCCAGGAAGATGCCGGAATACAGCGCGTAGCCTGCCAGATAATAGAACACGAAGTAAGGAATCAGATCGGAGGACAGCAGCACGTCGAGGAACTGCCCGAGCACCTCAGCCTGATTGCCTGGATAAAACAGGATGAATGCCAAAAACGACAGCAGCCAGGCGATGATCGTGGTGATGCCGCTCAGGCCGATACCCAGCAGCTTACCCATCATCAGCTCCAGCGGCGTGACGGAGGCGAGCAGCACTTCGATTATGCGGTTGGATTTTTCCTCGATGGTATTGCTGAGCAGGTACTGCACACTCTGCATCAGCGACACGAAAATCAGATAAACAAAGCCAACCGGCGCCCACTGCCGAAACTGATCAGCGACGCCCACCGCCTCCTGCCCCTGTTCGGCAGATGGGTCCAGACGACTGACCGGCAACCTGGTACGCTGCACCTCTCTGACGATGCCCGCATCCACACCGCGTGCTGCAAATTCATTGTTGCGAATGGTGGTGTTGATACTGCGCTCGATGGCATTGGGCAGACGCACATCCGTGAGATTGCGCGCCCAGTACTGGATCCCGGCGCCACTCTGATTCATGGCCAGCGGTACAGCGGAGGGACGCAGGATGCTGTTGTTGACCTGCGCTGGAATCAGAATCAACGCAAACAGATCGCCGCTCTCCTCGTCAGAACCGTTGGAGGATTCGACACGCAACTGCCGTTGGCCACTGAGCCAGGGGCGTATCTGCTCGATAATCTCCTCGGGTGCTGCGCTGGCATTCACGCCTTCTGGCAGAGGTGCCTGGATGAACTGTTCACGCGGCGCAACGAAAGGCGGTGCGTCTTCACGCAGATAGGGCGTCGCCAGCGTCAATGCAAAATTGAGCCCACCATTGTCGAGCCACTGATCCATGGCTGCCACTTCACCGGCATCCACGTCATCAATCAGCTGATTAATCTGCGCGTCGGCACTGGCAACTGTTTGCTCCGGATTGGCCTCCTTGCGGTGCTCGATCACATAAGCAACGAACTCCTGCAGGATGCGGCGCTGGTGTTCCTGACGGATGGCGGATTCCACTGCAGGCGCGTACTGGCCTGACTGATCAATGAGAATGTAGTGTCGCGTTGGAGCGGACTCCGCCAGCATGCTCTGAAAGAAAAATACGGCGATCAGAATCATCGGAAACAACAGAATGCCGATCCAGAAGCCCTTGGTTTTGACATTTTCCGCGTATTCACGCGCGGCGATTAGCCAGATCATTTTCATCGGAAATGATGCTCCCTGGCGTCATTTCCCACCAGTTGCACAAAGACATCGTGCAGGCTGGGCTGCGTGTAATCGAAACGGCTCAGCGGAATGCCGTTCTCGAAACAGCGTTGCAGAATCAATTGCGGATTGGCCTGTTCATGAATCTGCAACTCCCACTGACGAGTGCCGTTCGTATCGGTATTTCCCACATTTTTCTCAATCACGCCGAGGATGCCTTCCATTTTCATAATGGGAGAAATATCGCCCTGACATTCCAGAATGACGCGCCGCGGGATGATGGCGCGGGCATCCGTTATCGTACCATCAAATATTTTCCGACCCTTGGCGATGAGCAGCATGCGATCACACAAACGCTCCGCGTGCTGCATAATGTGCGTTGAGAAGATAACAGTCTGGCCGGCGGTGGCCATGTCATTGATGAGTTGTTCTAGCACTTCCTGATTTACAGGATCGAGACCGGAGAATGGCTCATCGAGAATCACCAGTTCCGGTCGATGTGCCACGGCGGATAGCACCTGCACCTTTTGCCCCATGCCCTTGGAGAGCGATTCCACCTTCGCTTCGGCGTAGTCCTTCAGGCCATAGGTTTCCAGTAATTCGAAGGCACGGGTCTTCGCGGCGCGCTTGTCCATGCCCTTGAGCGTGGCGAAGTAGCTGATGATGGCCCACACTTTCATCTTCTTGTAGAGGCCCTTTTCTTCGGGCAGATAGCCGATGCGCTGCCGCACATTGAGAGCAGAGGTCTCCCCAAGGATGTTGATGCTGCCCGAGTCGGGCCTGAGGATATCCAGAATCATGCGGATCGTGGTGGTCTTGCCGGCGCCGTTGGGGCCGAGAAAGCCATAGATCGTGCCGCGGGGAATGGCAAAGCTGATGTCGTCAACGGCCGTGAAGGCGCCGTAGCGCTTGCTGACGCGGGTCAGTTCCAGAACGTTGTCTTGCATTGGCTGTTCCTAGTGTGGGAGCGTACCCAAAGGGCATAAAAGCCAGCTCGCGACTGACTTGCCAGCGGCTGATCCGTGACTGGTTACGCCAGGCATCAATCGCGAGCAGGCTCGCTCCCACACGCTCTTAGCGGGCCAGGAACTTGTTGATCTCCTCAGCTACCAGACGCCCTTCATCAATCGCACGCACCACCAGCGATTGACCGCGACGGCAGTCACCAGCCGCAAACACTTTCGGGTTGCTGGTGATAAAAGACTTGTAGGCCGCTTTGTAGTTGGAGCGTGGATCAAGCTCCAGACCCAACGGCTGGGCAATGTAACCCTCTGGCCCAAGGAAGCCCATGGACAACAGAATCAGATCAGCCTCCCAGAATTTCACCGTGCCGGGGATTTCTTGGAACTTGCTGTCGACGTTCACGGTGTTGATACCCAGCAGCTTGCCATTCTGATCACGGACAAACTCTTTGCCGGAAATCGAGTAGGTGCGCGGATCGGTACCGTACTTGTGCTGCGCTTCCAAGTGACCGTAATCCTCACGGTAGATCTTTGGCCACAGCGGCCAGGGATTATCGTCGGCACGCTCGACGGGCGGGCGCGGCATGATCTCGAAATTCACCAGCGATTTGCATCCGTGGCGCAGAGACGTGCCGATACAGTCGGTCCCGGTATCACCGCCACCGATGACGATGACGTGCTTGTCCTTGGCAGTGATGTAGTTGCCATCAGCCAGGTTGGAATCCAGCAAGCTCTGTGTGTTCGCGGTCAGGAACTTCATCGCGAAATAGACGCCGTCGCCTTCGCGCTTGGGAATCTTCAGATCGCGGGCAGCGGTGGCACCCGTGGCCAGACAAAGTGCGTCGACTGCGCTCAGCAGTTTGTCCACAGCAATCGCGTTAGGGCCCTGGCCGCCAACGTCGGCGTTGACCACGAATTTCACGCCTTCCTGCTCCAGCAGTCTGACGCGACGACCGACCACGTCTTTTTCCAGTTTCATGTTGGGGATGCCGTACATGAGCAGGCCGCCAATGCGGTCCGCACGCTCGTACACAGTCACCTCATGACCCGCCTGATTCAGCTGCGCAGCGGCTGCCAGTCCAGCGGGGCCGGAGCCCACGACAGCGACTTTCCTGCCGGTACGGAACAAGGGTGGATTGGCAACCACCCAGCCATTCTCGAAGCCCTTGTCGATGATGGCGTTCTCGATGTTCTTGATGGTGACGGCTGGCTCATTGATGCCGAGCACACATGACCCCTCGCACGGCGCCGGGCACACGCGACCTGTAAACTCTGGGAAATTGTTGGTCTGGTGCAGACGATCCAGCGCCTCGCGCCAGCGGCCACGATAAACCAGATCATTCCACTCCGGAATCAGGTTGTATACCGGACAGCCCGCATCGGACTGACAGAACGGCACGCCACAATCCATGCAGCGGGCACCCTGCGTCTGCAGGTGTTTGTCGTCGTGCGGCGTGAAAATCTCTTTGTAGTCCAGCAAGCGCTCTCCGGCAGGACGGTAAGGTTCTGCACGGCGTGGAAATTCTTTGAAGCCAGTTGGTTTGCCCATCTCTAAATCCAATTAATCAAATTTTTTCTAGAATCCCGCAAGATCAGCATCTCGCGAACGGAACGGTTCTCAGACGGCGAGAGCCTGCTTTTCCTTTCTCAGCGCGCGCTCGGCGAGGACGCGTTTGTAATCTGTCGGCATGACCTTGAGGAACTGCGCCAGCGACGCTTCCCAGTGGTCCAGGATCGCCTTGGCAACCGTCGAGCCGGTGTACTCCAGGTGACGACTGATGAGCGTCTTCAGCTCGCCAATATCCGTCTCGTTACTCACCGCTTCCAGTGCATACGTCTCGGCATTGCACTGTTTGTGCAGATCGCCGTCGCGATCCCACACATAAGCGACACCGCCGCTCATGCCGGCGCCGAAGTTGCGGCCGGTCTTGCCGAGGATCACCACGCGGCCACCAGTCATGTATTCGCAACCGTGATCGCCAATGCCCTCGACGACTGCCGTCGCGCCGCTGTTACGTACTGCGAAACGCTCGGCCACGATGCCACGGATATAGGCTTCGCCAGCGGTAGCTCCATACAGGTTAACGTTACCGGCGATGATGTTCTCTTCAGCTTTGAAGGTGCTGTTCTTCGGGGGATACAACACGATCTTGCCGCCGGACAAGCCCTTACCCACGTAGTCGTTGGCGTCGCCCTCAACGGTGATCGTGATGCCCTTGGCCAGCCACGCGCCCAGACTCTGTCCAGCAGAACCCTTGAGCTTGATGTTGATGGTGTCCTCGGGAAGCATCTCTTCCTTGAAGCGCTTGGCCACTTCGTTCGACAGCATGGTACCGACCACACGGTTGGTGTTGATCACCGGCAGTTCTATGTTGACCTTTTCTCCAGTCTCCAGCGCATTGCGGGCCATCTTGATGATCTGGTTGTCCAGCGCCTTGTCGAGCCCGTGATCCTGCGCAATGGTTTGGTACACCTGCGTGCCTTCGTAAATGATGCGGGCCGGAGCCAGCATGGCGCTCAGGTCGAGGCCCTTGGCCTTCCAGTGCGTGATCGCAGTGTCGGTTTCCAGCATGTCGACGCGACCGATCATGTCGGTCACTTTACGCACGCCCAGTGCTGCCATTATCTGACGCATTTCTTCGGCGACCATGAACAGATAGTTCACGACGTGCTCGGGCTTGCCTTTGAATTTCTTGCGCAGCTCCGGGTCCTGGGTCGCGATGCCGACGGGGCAGGTGTTCAGGTGACACTTGCGCATCATGATGCAGCCCAGCGTTACCAGCGGTGCAGTAGCGAAACCGAATTCCTCGGCACCCAGCAGCGCAGCAATCGCCACGTCGCGGCCAGTCTTGAGCTGACCGTCGGTCTGCAACACGACTCGTGAACGCAGATTATTCATCACCAGCGTCTGATGGGTTTCCGCCAGACCGAGCTCCCATGGCAGACCTGCGTGCTTGATGGAGGTCAGCGGTGATGCGCCGGTGCCGCCATCGTGGCCCGCGATCACGAGGTGATCGGTCTTCGCCTTAGTCACACCGGCAGCAACAGTGCCCACGCCGATTTCTGACACAAGCTTCACACTGATGCGGGCCTCACGGTTGGCATTCTTGAGGTCGTGAATCAGCTGCGCGATGTCCTCGATAGAATAGATATCGTGGTGCGGCGGCGGGCTGATCAGCCCCACACCTGGCGTGGAGTGACGGATCTTCGCAATGTATTCATCGACCTTGCCACCGGGCAGCTCGCCGCCCTCGCCGGGCTTGGCGCCCTGGGCAATTTTGATCTGCAGTTCGTCGGCATTGGTCAGATACCAGATGGTCACACCGAACCGGCCTGATGCCACCTGCTTGATCGCGGAGCGCTTGGAATCGCCGTTCGCCATCGGGATGAAACGAATCGGATCTTCACCGCCCTCACCGGTGTTGGACTTGCCACCCATACGATTCATGGCGATGGCCAGCGTCTCATGCGTCTCACTGGAGATGGAGCCAAGACTCATCGCACCGGTGGCGAAACGTTTGACGATTGCGCTGGCAGGTTCGACTTCGTCGATGGAGACTGGCGCATTGATCCCCATTTTGAATTTCAGCAGGCCGCGCAGCGTACAGGCGCGGGTAGTCTGTTCATTGGTGTACTTCGCAAATGACGCATAGGCTTCCGTGCTGTTATTGCGCGCAGCAACCTGCAGGTTGGCGATGCTGGTCGGATCCCACATGTGGCCGTCGCCACCACTACGCCAGTGGAAGTCACCGGGGTTGGTCAACACCGGCAGACGATTGATGTCCAACTCGGGGTAGCCCACGCGGTGACGGCGTTCGGTCTCTTCGATCAGCGTGGCGAAATTGACGCCCTGCACGCGGCTCGCGGTACCCACGAAACAACGATTGATAATCTCGCTGGCCAGACCAACGGCTTCGAATATCTGCGCACCCTTGTAGGATTGCAGCGTCGAGATGCCCATCTTGGCCATGACTTTCAGCATGCCCTTGCCAACCGCTTTATTGTAGGCATAGACCAAGCTTTCCTCGGTGCCGAAGGAGGTGCCGAGCAAGCCATCATTGCGTGCCTGCCAGAGTGCTTCAAACGCCAGGTAGGGGTTGATCGCGTCTGCACCGTAACCGGTCAGCAGACAGTGGTGATGCACTTCTCGGGCCTCGCCAGTTTCAACGATCAGACCGATCAGGCTACGCTTGTGACAGCCCACCAGATGGTGATGCACGGCGCCACATGCAACCAGTGCACTCAGCGGAATACGCTGCGCGCTGATCTTGCGGTCAGACAGAATAATGAAAGCAAAACCTTCGGCAATCGCTGACTCTGCTTCTGCACAGATGCGATCCAGCGCCCTCAGGAAACCATTGGCCTCACTCTTGTCATAGGTGATGTCGATGACACGCGAGCGCATGCCACGGAAATTCATGTCGCGCAGATTGCTCAGATCCTTGTTGGAAAGAATCGGCAGTTCCAAACTGAGTCGGTGCGCCTGTGCTTCCGTAGTCTCCAGCAGGTTGCCTTCCGGCCCGATGAAACACTGCAGCGACATCACCACTTCTTCGCGGATCGAGTCGATCGGCGGGTTGGTGATCTGTGCAAACAATTGCTTGAAGTAGTCATAGATCATGCGCGATTTGTCGGACAGACAAGCGAGCGCTGAGTCGTTGCCCATGGAGCCGAGCGGATCTCGTCCCTCGGATACCATCGGCAGCAGCATGAACTGCATGGTCTCGGTGGTGTAACCGAAAGCCTGCATGCGCTGCAGTACATCTGCCGCATCCAGGGAATGCGCCGCTGTCTCGCTGGAGATGTCCGCCAGTGTCACTTTTTGATTGGCCAACCACTGGCTATAGGGACGACGACTGGCGATATCTTGTTTCAGCTCTTCGTCAGGGATCAGACGACCCTGTTCAAAATCGAGCAGAAACATACGGCCCGGCTGCAGACGCCCCTTGAGCTTGACGTTCTCCGGATCGACGTTGAGCACGCCCACTTCCGAAGCCATGATTACCCTGTCATCGTGCGTGACGTAATAGCGGCTGGGACGCAGACCGTTACGATCGAGCACGGCGCCAATGTAGTGACCATCGGAGAACACGATAGACGCCGGTCCATCCCACGGCTCCATCAGAGCTGAGTGATATTCGTAGAAATCTTTCTTGCTGCTCGGCATGTTGACGTCAGATTGCCAGGCTTCCGGAATCATCATCATGACGGCTTCCTGCAACGTACGACCGGACAGCAGCATGAACTCCAGCACGGAGTCAAAAGAACCGGAGTCGGAACAGTCGGCTTCGATCACAGGGAACAGCTCGTGCATGTTCTTGCCGAACAGTTCGCTCTTTACAGTGCCTTCACGCGCCACCATCTGGTTGACGTTGCCGCGCAAAGTATTGATCTCGCCGTTGTGGCTCATGAAGCGATTTGGCTGAGCACGATCCCACGAAGGAAAAGTGTTAGTACTGAAGCGTGAATGCACCATCGCCATGTGCGTCGCGCAATCGGTATTGGTCAGGTCTTTGTAAAAGGGGAACAACTGGCCCGGTGTCAACATGCCCTTGTAAACAATCACCTTGGTGGACAGGCTGCATGCATACAGCATCTTGGCTTCGGACAGACTGGAATCACCGCGCAGCTTGTGGGTAAAGCGCTTGCGAATCACGTATAGACGACGTTCGAAATCTTCCCGGCTCACACCAGCCGCGGCACCCACGAATAGCTGTGCAATGTGTGGCTGTGCGATTCTGGCGGCAGGGCCGACATCAGCACCAACTGGATCAACTGGCACGTCTCTCCAACCGAGCAGTGCTTGTCCTTCTTCGGCAATAAAGCTGTTGATGACGCTCACGCACTTGGCACGTTCGGCAGCGATCTGCGGAAGGAAAATATTACCCACTGCGTACTTGCCGGGCTCCGGCAGAGTGATGCCGAGATCCTGCTTGGCAATCTGAGCAAAGAATGCGTGTGGCAACGCCATGAGGATACCGGCGCCGTCACCCGTATTGGCTTCGAAACCACAACCACCACGGTGATCCATGCGTGAATTCAGATGATACGCATCCAGCATGATCTGGTGACTGGGGCGTCCCTTGATGTCGGCCACGAAGCCCACGCCACAGGAATCCTTCTCATTACCCGGGTCGTACAGACCGCTTTTCTCGGGGTAGCCAAATTTCAACGGAAGGTGGGCTTTGCTGTTCATAAAATGTCAGGTCTCATCTGTTCGAGTGTCATGTACTTTCCGCATCGTCTACGATTTCATCACAGTCAGCAAGGCCGTCACGAGTTGCGGTAAGCCTCGTGGGCGACATCTGATGAAAAATTAAATGTGATCTCATGCGGCTAATGGCGAACTATCCAGCCCGTTAATCCTATCCTCTGAAACCTGGCCACGGCATGCTTATCGCGCTCTGTAAAATCCCATCATAAATGTTGTGGGCACGCGAAAGCGGGGACTGGAATCCAACGGGAGGCGGACAAGATACCACCGAGATTGGAGAAGTCAAGCCCGCAAACCCGAGTTGCCGGAGGGCATTTGGAACCCCGTTCCGCCGCGTCCGGGAAAGCCATGAAAGCCACCAAATGCCCGAATTGCAAGGCAATCCGTGCCCGGTTTTTAGCTTGATAAAACACCCTATGTGGATTAACCTTGCCAGCCTGTCCCGGGCGCTTATGCAGACCGGATTGGCTGCAGCCCGGGAAACGGCACCAACGAATTACAACAAACTCAAGACTTCCTCGTGGAAAATCTTGTAAAAACGCCATTCGCAGGCAGGCATAACAAACAGAGGCCTCTTGCCCACTCGACCGCACTGTGCAACGTGCAAATCGAGTTGAGCAGCAGGCTTCGGTTTGTAAAATAACAATAGACAAACACAGAGGGTAAGGATTGTGGAAATTATTCGTTATAGATACGACGTATGGGGCGAGGAAGTTATTCTGGGCGTGTCCTGGGATCTGCTTTGGGTAGTGGCCGTTGTGTCACTTATTCTGCTGGCCGCACATGCGATCTTCATGGCAGCTCTCGCCAAGAAGAAGGCAATGCCTTCCGCTGAGGGCAAGCGCATCAACCGTCACGATGCCATCGACAGAGCGTTCCATTGGACCATGGCCGGCAGCGTGCTGGTGCTGATCGCAACTGGAATATCGCCAATCCTCGGCTTGCGCATCTCCTGGTTGAACATCCACTGGATCGCCGGCCTGGTGCTGACCTTCGTCTGTGTATTCCACATCATTCGCGCCATGTTCTGGCAGGACTTCAAGTCCATGATCCTTGGGCCAAGTGACTTCAAAGAACCCTTCGATGAAAACATCAAACCCGGCAAATACTCCTTCGAGCAAAAGGGTATGCACTGGGCCATGACCTTCCTGGTTCTGGCCGTTATAGCGACCGGCGTCGTCCTGTTCCTGCAAATCAACACCATATGGTGGGATCGTCCAAGCGTTTCCGATGAAAGCACGCTGGGGATATTCTTCCTGCTGCACGGCACCGCGACTCTGGGCCTGGTCGCCTTTACAGCTATCCATATCTACTTCGCCGTGCGTCCCGAGAAGCGTTTCTATACCCGCTCCATGGTGACTGGCTGGATCTCCGAAGCAGAAATGAAAGCCAACCACGACAGTAACAAGTGGAAGCCGGAGTAAGCATTACCGTGATTAATCTGGAAGAAGAAATTGAAGTAGTAGAGTCCGGTTACGAGTTCCTGCTTGCGTATGCAGCGCAGGGCCGTCCGCCTCAAGATGAATCGGGCATGGGGCCACACCCGCGCCCGACGCTGGAAAATATGCTGCAGGCCATGAAGAATGTCAGCCAGGCGTTGGCGAACACTCAGAATGATTTCGAACAGGTCATCCTCGACGACCTCAAGAAAGCCGGTGCTGCAGTCGGCTTTGTGCTGGCGCAGAAGAAGATTGGCTCGGAAGTGATTGACAACCTAAACGCCTCTATCCACCTGCGCGCTGTACTCACGGACTTTTTCCTCTACAGCGAAGCGTTCCGCCCGCTGTCGGTGGCTCCGGAGCCTGCTCCGAAGTGGGATAAGGTCGGGAACTGATTCCAGCATGTCTATAGTTCGAACGAAAGGCCGAAGCGGAAGCGCTTCGGCCTTTTTCTTTCCAGGAAATAAAAAATGGGGTCAGAGTAAAAATACAGTGTTTTTGGTCTTTTCCTGAAAACCGCCTAAACTCATCATGAGCGAAATCAACAATCTCTACATTAAGTTCAAGGATGAACTACATGCCAAGAAATTTACGACTGTGCCCACCGGACATCCCACAACATATTGTGCAACGCGGGAATAACCGACAACTCTGCTTTGTCACCAACGCAGACTTTGCCGCCTACGCCCACTGGTTACACGAGGGCGCCAGTCGCTACAACGTCATGATTCACGCGTGGGTCTTCATGACCAATCACGTCCATCTCCTAGTTACACCGAAAGCGCCGAACGCCACCGCAAAGATGATGCAGTACTTGGGCCGATTCTACGTGCGCTACTTCAACCAAAAATATGGTCGCTCCGGCACGCTTTGGGAAGGGCGCTACCACTCTAGCTTGATTGAAGCGCCTACTTATCTCCTGAATTGTCAGCGCTATATTGAACTCAATCCGGTAAGGGCGAGCATGGCGAGAGAGCCGGCTGAATATAAATGGTCCAGTTATCAGGCAAATGGATTAGGGGTCCGCACAAAACTCCACACACCACATGAACTCTATCTGCAATTAGGGACGACGGAAGGAGAACGCATAGCCAACTATCAAAACCTTTTTGAATCACACATCGATGGCTCGTTGCTTTCCGATATTCGCAGATCCATTCACACAGGCCTGCTGGGCGCGAACCATTTCAGGTTTGAAATGGAAGCAGTGACGGGACACTGTCTTAGCCATAAAAGACGCGGCCCCAAAAAGAAGTGTAAACACTGTATTTTTACTCTGACCCCAAATTTCCCCGTGACAAAAAATAACTGATTGAACCCCTGTTTCGTGCTAACTTGCGCCGCAGTCCCAAAGGGGGTAACCGGCCCCCCCCGGAGACAACAATAACCAAACCCGGCGGAGAGTTAAGATGCGCTTTATCCGATTCATGCCAGGCCTGCTCCTAGGCGTAATGGCCTTGGCGATGCCTGCCGCGTCGTTCGCGGCAGACGCTTCACCCACGATTTCAATTCCCCAGATCAGCCAGGCACCGGAGCTCAGCGACTTCGCAGGCATGACGCCAACGACAACCCTCGCCCGGCAGATGTCCAAGATGGACAACTTTATCCAACGCGATCCGACCGATGGTGCCCCCGCCTCCCAGCGTACTGAGGTTTACATTGGCTATGATGAACGCTCCCTTTATGCCGTTTTCCTCGCCTTCGACACCGACCCATCGCAGATTCGCGCCAACCTGGCCTCCCGCGAGAACATCAGCGGCGACGATACGGTTGAGCTGACTATCGACACCTTCAACGATCAGCGTACCGCCTATACTTTCCGCGTCACGCCGCTGGGTGTGCAGTGGGATGCGCGCTGGACCGAGGGCTTTTCGAACCGCGCTGGTTTCGACACCACCTGGGAAGCCGTGTGGGATAGCGAAGGCGAAGTGAATGACCAGGGCTACATCGTGCGTATCGCGGTGCCGCTGCGTGGTCTGCGTTTCCCCGATGCCACCGATCAGGTTTGGCGCGTGCAGGCCAGCCGGCAGATCCCGCGTTTGAGCGAGGAGAGCTTCTGGCCACCTTACTCCAACTCCGTCGATGGCCGTCTCAACCAGACTGCGCTGCTGACCGGTATCCGCAATGTGTCTCCCGGCAGCAATACCCAGATCATCCCGTTCATGTTCGCCCGCGATGTCGAGGCAATCAATCCGCGCGCTCCCGGCGGTCCGCTCATGCAGAGCGACAAAGAATATGACGTTGGTGTCGATGCCAAGTTCGTCTTCAACGACGCCTGGGTGCTGGACCTGACGCTGAACCCGGACTTCTCGCAGGTAGAGTCGGACGAGCCGCAGGTCACCGTCAACGAGCGCTTCGAGGTACAGTATCCGGAGCGCCGTCCGTTCTTCGTTGAGAACGCCGACTTCTTCGCCACAGACTCCATCCTGTTGTTCACTCGCCGCATCGTCGATCCCGAAGGCGGAATGCGTCTGACTGGTCGCTCGGGACAATGGGGCCTGGGCACCATTCTGATGAATGACGAAGCTCCTGGCCTGAACCGTGCCGCTACCGATCCATTAAATGGCGAGAAAGCGACCATCGGCGTGTTTCGCGCTTACCGTGACCTGCAGGGTCAGGACCGTATCGGCATGCTGTTCACCGATCGTGAGCTGGTAGACGGGTACAACCGCGTATTGAGCGTGGACGGCAAGTTCCGCTTCAATGAGAACTGGGTGACCAACCTGGAGTTCATCGACTCGAACACCGAGCCCACTTTCGGCGGCGCCGAGCTCAGCGGCATGCAGCGTAATGTCCGCATCGACCGCGTTGGCCGCGGCATCAACACTCACTTCCACATGATCGATACCGACGCCGATTTCCGCGCGCAGCTGGGCTTCCAAAACCGCTTCTTCAAGTCCGACATCTCCGGTATTCACTGGCGGTCCGACTATCAGATATACCCGGAGAACTCCAACCTGAACAACTGGGCTCCCGGTGTAATGTTCGTGTACCAGGACGACAAGGACGGGATCAAGGTCTATTCCGAAGTGTCTCCCAGTATCAACTGGGCCTTCGCTACCAGCCGAATTACGTTGGGCGCGCAGGACATCACCGAGGTACTGCGACCGATTGACTTCCCCGGACTAGCGCGTCCCCAGGGTTACAGTTACGACAGCGTCAATGCGCGCTACCGCAATACCACCCTGTCGAGCCTGACCTTCGATGTCTCCTATCGCAATGGATCGGCGCTCAACCTGGTGCCCAAGCGCGGCACGATGCCTTTCGTGGCAGACACTCAGCGCTTCGACGTGAGCCTGCTGTGGCGCCCGATCGAGAGACTGCGCGTAGACAATTCCTTCGTCACCACCGAGCTTGACAGCAGTCGTGGCAAGGTCTTCAGCAACGAGATCTTCCGCAGCAGCTGGAATTACCAATTCACGCGGGAGATGTCATTGCGCTTCATCACCCAGTATGAAAAGACTGATGCCGGCCCCAACACTCGTCTGGTCGACGACGAGAATCTGAACTTTGACATCCTGCTGCGCTACGTGATCAACCCCTGGTCAGCTCTGTATGTTGGATACAACACGAACCAGAGCAACTTCGACATAATCGAAGTGGAAGACGAGCGCGAAGTGGTCGTGACCAATGACCTCAAGCGCGACGGCGATCAGATCTTCGTGAAGTTCTCGTACATGTTTCAGCCGTAAGTTGCTTTATCCGCCGCTGCCGCTCATTCATGCGAGCGGCAGAACGGCAGGACCGCTACTTTCAAACTTCTGACGACCTGCGCGTCCACTACACCACCTTCGGCGATTCGGGCAGCTGGGTCGCCTGAAGAATGTCGATCTAGTGCAGGAGGGGGAGCTGCAGTTTTCGTTAAAAAAATAATGACGCGACTGACCACACCTATGGCTAACGAATTGCTGCTGCAGTTTCGCACCCCCGCCGTGCGTCATCTGGCGTGGATGTGCTACGCGCCGCAGCTGCTTGAGTCCGCCCTCTCCTTCTCTCCATTCAGCTACCTGCCCGACAACCTGCTGACAACGCTGCACCACTGGGATGCTCATCCCGAAAGCGGGCCCACTGTGCTGACGGCTATCCCGAAGCCGCGCCTCGGGCTGTACTTCGAGGAACTCTACAACTGCCTGCTGACTGACATACTGGGCTATGAGGTGCTCGCCAGAAACCTGCAGATTCGCGGCGCACAGCGCACGTTGGGAGAACTTGACTTTGTAGTGCGGAACCCGCGCACGCACGAGATCGAACATCACGAGGTGGCCGTCAAATTTTATCTGGGCATACAGTTGGAGGCACAACAGCAGGAATCGGGAAAAACTTTCTGGCACGGCCCCAATGCCATCGATCGGCTCGACCTGAAGACGCGAAACCTGCTGGAACAACAAAGTCAGCGCACGCTGCTCACGGAGACTACGGAGGCGCTCCGGGAACGCGGCATCGACCAGCCGGTGATAACGCGCATCTTCATGCCTGGCTATCTGTTCTATCCACTCGATGAGAAAGTCAGTCTGCCGCCGCAAGTGCCCGCCAATCATGAACGCGGTCGCTGGCTCTATCTGGAACAGGCAAGGTGCCTGGACGCCTGCCATTGGGTGCATCTGCAGAAACCTCATTGGTTGGGGCCTTGGGTCCAGACTGGGGCCCCGGACCTGAGCGCGAGATCAGACACCCTGAATGCCATCGAGGCGATTGAGACTACCGGAACGCCGCGCCTGTTTGCCCTTGTCAATCATGACGCACAGGCCAATCTCTGGATAGAAACTGAGCGGTTCTTTATCGTCCCGGCGCACTGGCCGAATCCACGGCCTCACTACTGAGACTGCTTCGCTTCCCACGCTGTTCAGCTGACCCATAGGCGCTAAGTGGGCTGAAGAATACAGTGCTATGGCGCACACGCATCGGGGATCCTTTCACTGCCTAAACGAATTGAATCTAATGGGGTAAATTGTGGCTTGAGATCGACCTTCGTAAATTTTTAAAATCGGGCTCAACTTGCCTCTTTTTTGTTTCATCAACAGGCGGATTTTTAGTTAGTCCAGACAGCGACTTCAGCTTAATTTAAGGTCCTTGTGCTACGGTGAATTCTTCGAACTCCGAGAACTCCGCGCCACCTCTGACAGGAGCGCCATCATGAAGTCTTTGAAAAACTCTATGCGGAAATTCGCCATGCAGCCATTCGCCAGGCTGCTAGCGATCCTTGTGGCGGCGCTCGGAATCACACTGAGCACGGATCGTGTTCTCGCCGACGACGACTGCAATGACCCCATCGCCCAGTGGCAACCCCGAGAGCTCCTCAAGCAACAACTGGAGGCGCGCGGCTGGACCGTGTATCGCATTCGCGTGGATGACGGCTGCTACAAGGTCAGGGGCGTGGATGAGCAAGGCAGGCAAGTGGAGGCGACATATTCACCGGCTGCGTTTGAGCTGAGGGAACTGGAACTCGAAGACGCAGAGCACGAGCGCCGCGAACGCGAGCACCGGGAGGAACGCCGTCCGCACTGAACGCCCTCACCACCAAATTCCGATCGATCAATGACAGTGCCAGAAACGTTAATGGAGAAGAACCATGAAGAAAATCCTCGCCACGCTCGGCCTGCTGACTGCCATCACACTTCCTGCGCTCGCGCAGGCTCGCGAAGTCACCATCACTGCGGAGCTGAACGCCTATCGCGGAGATGGCGCCTATCTGGCGATCTACGTGACTGATGCAGCGGGCCAGTATCAGCGCACTCTCCATGTCGCGGGCGGCAAGAGCAAATACTACAAGCACCTGCTCGACTGGACTCGCGGTGGCGGCAACAAGAGCGCCGAGTATGACGGCTTGACGGGTGCCAGCGTCAGCAGTGGCGACAAATTGACCTTCAAGGTCGATATCGACGACGCCCTCATTGATGCCGGCTACCTGGTGCGCCTAGACAGCGCCGTCGAGGACCAGCGCGAGAACCGTGTCGATGCCGAAGCCCCTCTGAGCACCACAGGTTCAGGAACGGCAGTCGTCGGCAAGGGTTATGTAAAAACACTCACCATTACGCTGTAAAGTCACCAGTCAACACCCTCAGGGAGGACGGTGATGCTCCTTCGTCTGCATTCTGTGCCCGGCCTGTTCGCAGCGCTGTTCTTGATCGTCCTGACCCTTAGCGGCGCGATTCTGTCACTGAGCCCGGCGCTGGAACGTGCCGTGGCTACTGTCCCGCCGTCCGGAGTGACCAGTGTCGCCGAGGTGGCCGAGCGCGTGCTCAGCATTTACCCTGCGACCGAACAGATCGAACGACTGCCCTCGGGGGCAGTGCTGGTTTACTTCAGCCAGGACGGCAATCCTGCGGCTGACCTCGTGGATCCGCTCACCGGCACCCGTATCTCCGCCTACGAACCTTCGCCTATCTTAGCCTGGATAAAGGACCTGCACCGCTCCTTCCTGCTGGAGGATGCCGGTCGGGCCGGCGCCGGTGTGCTTGCCGTTCTGATGGCACTGCTGTGCGTCTCCGGAGCCTTCCTGCTTGCCTCCAGGGCCGGCGGCTGGCGGCACTTTTTCGGCACCATTCGTGGTAACGGCAGACAGCGCCTGCATACTTCTCTGGCTCGTTTTGCCGTCCTCGGCCTGCTGCTTTCGGCACTCACTGGCGTGTGGATGTCGGCGATTCGCTTCGAACTGGTCACCGAGGCTGAAGAGGTCGAGGCAGAGTTTCCTGAGCAAGTCTCCGGCGGCACGCCAGCCCCCGTTGGATCCCTGAGCGCATTGCAGGCGGTTGACCTGCGCGACTTGCACCAACTGGTGTTCCCCTTCCCCGAAGACCCCAATGACGTTTACTCCCTGCGCACCCACCAGGGTTCCGGTTATGTCGACCAGGAGACTGGTGAACTGCTGACGTGGGCAGACTACGGAACCCCGGCCAGTCTGCAGACCTTCATCTTTGAACTGCATACCGGCGAGGCCTTCTGGTGGGTGGGGCTGATTCTCGGTGCCGCCGCGCTCACGGCCCCGGTCCTGTCTGTAACCGGCATGATGATCTGGTGGCAACGCCGCCGCGCCATGCCGAAGCTGGCAGACAACACTGCCGCCCAAAGTGCGGATACGGTGATTCTCGTCGGCTCGGAGACCAACACCACCTGGGGGTTTGCCAAGACGCTGCATGAAGGACTGACCGCCGCTGGATTGCGTGTCCACACGGCGCCGATGAATGGTCTGGAGAAGCGCTACCGCAAGGCCGAGAGACTGTTCATCCTGGCCGCCACCTATGGCGATGGCGATGCACCTGCGTCAGCCAAGAAATTTCTCAGCAAACTGGCAAAAGTCCCGGATTCTTCGCAGTTGCCTTGGGCTGTCTTGGGATTCGGTGATCGTCAGTTCCCGAATTTCTGCGCGTTCGCCAACGTAGTCACTCAGGCGCTGCAGCAACGCGGCTGGCCCCAACTGCTGGACACTGAACTGGTGGATCGCCAATCGGCGCAGGCCTTCGAGCGCTGGGCGACGGCTGTCGGCAATGCTATCGGCGCGCCGCTGACGCTGCGCCACACGCCGCTGCGCCGCCGCACGACGACGCTGGTGCTGAGTGAGCGTGAAGATTTTGGGGTCGAGGTCGCAGCGCCGACCAGCATCCTGCGCTTTCGGGCCACTCAGCCTGCTGGGGTAATAGGGCGTTGTTGGCGTCTGCTGGGCGGGCCCGGCCTGCCATACTTCGAGGCCGGAGATCTGGTCGGCATCCTGGCCCCTGGCAGTGATATTCCGCGCTTCTACTCGCTGGCCTCGGCGGCCAAGGATGGAGTCCTGGAGATCTGCGTCCGCCGCCAGGAGCACGGAATCTGCTCAAGCTTCCTGTGCGGACTGCAACCCGGTCAGACCATGGCGGCCTTTATCCAGCAGAATCCGCTGTTCCGCCCCGCCCGCGGCAGGGAACCGGTAATCCTGATCGGCGCCGGAACGGGCATCGCCCCGCTGGCAGGCTTCATACGCCACAACAAGGACCAGCACCCGATGTACCTTTACTGGGGAGGACGCAATCCGCAGTCAGACTATCTGTATGAGCGGGATCTTCGCGCGTATCTGCGGGACAAACGCCTCACCAGTTTGCAGGCGGCGTTTTCCCGCAGCGCCGAGCGCGTTTATGTGCAGGACAAGTTGCGAAGCGATGCGGAACAGGTACGAGCGTTGATCGGCAAGGGTGGGCAGATCCTGGTGTGCGGCGGGCGCGGGATGGCCGCCTGCGTTGCGCTGGCCATGGATGAAATTCTGGCACCGTTGAACTTGAGCGTCGCCGGGCTGAAGACGGCGGGACGCTATCTGGAAGACACTTACTGAGGAAGCACAGGACTCTGAAGCATGAGGCTGCGCACACCCCCATCACACCGTCAGCGCCGCTGCTCCAGCGCAATCCGGGCCAGCAGATTGTCGGTGGCCTGCACCAGCCCTCGGTCCGCCCCGGCAAAGCTCAGTGCCCGGCGCGCGAAGCCGTCTGCGTCGGCGTAGCGCCGCTGCTGAAAACGAATGCTCGCCAGGCGATACCACACGGAGCCATCACGAGGGCTGATACGCAACGCCCGCTCGCACAGTGCGGCGGCCTGTTCCAGTTCACCTGCCGCGACGGCAGCGTCTACAGAAGCCATCAGCGTCGAGACCGGCGAGGCTGGCGCCGAAGGCCTCACTGGGCCAGGAATGCCCTGGCCTGCGGGAGGAATTATCTCTACCGGACGCACGGGGCTCTCCACGATGGGCTCGATAGGTCGGGTCACTGGAGGGGGCTCTACGGCGACCGGTGCCGGAGTGCGCACCACCTCGCCACGGGTTTCCACGGGGGCGGGAATACCACGCCCCATGTTGCCCGTACAGGCACTGAGCAGACCAAGAGCCAGAACCAGCAATGCACTCCTCGACACACCCTTCATCACACCCTTCATCATTACTACCAGCCTCGGAAGCGGTCAAAGACGCGCTCCATCAGGGAACCATTATTCTCACAATTCACAGCTTCGTCCGGGAGCGCTCCTGCACGGAACGGCAACTGGCGCGTATCCAGGCAGTTGCGGGCCTCGACTACCCGCACGGGGAGCAGGGCGACGCTGCGCCACTCGATATCGGCAGGGGGTAGCGACTGGCGCGGCTGAATGTCCAGCTCGGTCATGATATCGGTCCACACCCGCAGCGCACCGGTGGCGCCAGTGAGTCCGGTTTCGCGGTTGTCGTCGTGCCCGAGCCAGACCACCCCCACGAGATCGTCGCCATAGCCAGCAAACCAGCTGTCGCGCGAATCATTGGTGGTGCCCGTCTTGCCCGCCAGAGGCAGCTGGTTGTCGAGCCTCGACGCCGCCGTCTTGGCCGTGCCGCGCTCGAACACACCCTGCATTGCGTATTCCAGCAGGAACACGGAGGCGGGATCGGCCACCTGATCCGTCTCCATGCCATAGCGCTCCAGCGGCTCACCGTCACCGGTGGTGACAGCCTCCACGGCACGCAACGGCGAGCGGAATCCGCCGCTGGCCAATGTCTGATAGATCTGCGCCACTTCCACTGGCGTCATATTGACCGCCCCCAGCAGTACCGAGGGGTAGGGTTCGATGCGATCGGTATGACCGAGACGGCTCAGCATGTAAGCAACACGGTCAACGCCAACCTTCATGCCCAGATCCACCGTGGCCAGGTTCAGTGAACGCTCCAGCGCATCGTGGAAGTAGACGTCGCCGGAGGTCGTGTTCTCGTAATTCTTTGGCTCCCACAAGTCGCCGTTATCGAGCTTCATACTGATAGGGTCGTCCGCCAGCACCGAGGCCAGGTTGAAATTGCCGGACTCCAGTGCCGCCAGATACACCGCCGGTTTCACCAGCGAGCCAATCGGGCGGTCGGCGAGCAGCGCGCGATTGAATCCGGTGTAGCCGGACTGTCGGCTGCCGGCCAGCGCACGCACGTCGCCGGTAGTGGCATCGGTAATCACCACGGCGGCCTCCAGCGGGGCTGGCTCTCCTTTCGTCGGCCTCTCCACCGCCGCGACGGACTTGTCGAGCATGGACTCCACGGACACCTGCATGTTGACGTCAAGCGTGGTGAAGATGCGCAGGCCCTCGTTGCGCAGGGCATCGGCGTCGTAATCGCGAGCGAGGTCACTGCGCACCATATCCATGAACACGGGATAACCACCACCACGACTGGTCGGGCGGGCACTGACCTGCAATGTAGCAGCGCGCGCCTCTTCCAACTGTTCGGCCGAGATATAGCCTTGGGTAGCCATGCGCGTGAGCACGACGTTGCGCCGCTCGGTGGCACGCTCCGGGTTGCGCTGCGGATTGTAAAGTGAAGGTCCTCGCGGCAGTCCCGCCAACAGGGCCAGTTCGTCCAGGTCGAGCTGTTGCAATGGGCGCCCGAAGTAGTGCTGGGATGCGAGCGCGAAGCCGTGGATGGCGCGGTTGCCGTCCTGCCCGAGGAACACCTCATTGAGGTAGGCGTAGAGGATATCTTCCTTGCTGAAATGGATCTCCAGAGCCAGCGCCATCAGCGCTTCCTCGATCTTGCGGCGCAGGGTCTGCGCACGATCCAGGTACAGATTCTTGACCAGTTGCTGAGTCAGGGTGCTACCGCCCTGCACGATCTCGCCAGCACGAATGTTGGCGACAAAGGCGCGAGCGATGCCGACGGGGTCAACGCCGTAATGGCTGTAGAAGCGCTGGTCCTCCACTGCGATCACGGCATTAACGAGCCCCTGGGGAATCTCGGCCTTGTCGATGGGCAGGCGGTCTTCGCCGCTGCCGGGATTGATCTGGGCAATCTCTACCGGTTCCAGACGCACCAGTGGCACATCGGCGCCACCCTGGATCGCGCGCAACAGGCTCACGCGCTGGCCCTCGAAGCCGACTTCCACAGCAATGCTTGGCTCCGCGCCATCCCAGAACTGGAAACCACGGGTCTGCAACACGATGCGGGAACCGCCGGGATTGAACTGTCCTGGCTCGGTCACGCGGGTAGTCTGGATATAGCCGAGGCGCTTCAGGTAATCGGTGAAATCCGCCGCGCTCTGGTGAGCACCAACATAGAGCTCAACCGGACGGGCATAGATGCGAGCCGGCAGCGCCCATTGCAGCGCGCTGAAATCACGGCGGATCTCGTAGTCGATCCACACACACCAGAGAGCAACGACAACGCTGCCCAGCAGCATGAAGCGCAGCAGGTATTTCGGCCACCAGCGTTGCTGCTTGCCAGTCTTGGGAGTGGAGGATTTGTGATTGGAGGTAGTCATGGGGCTGCATTATGCCATCGCGGACCGAGGGCAGACTAATGAAAGTCATTGAGCAGGCAGCAATCATGGCATTAGGGGAACAATCAACGCACAACCGGAGAGACTGAAGATTGTGTGCACAGCCCGATGCCATCACGGCAGCGGCATCTCCGGGCTGTCTATTGCCCTTGCGCGCTGAAATGCCGGCTGTGGCGCCGCCGAACGCACCTGCTCCAGCCAGAACACTCCATCGTAGGGATAGCTGTTGCCACGGGTGCCAACGAAATCCATGTCACCGTCGCCATCCATGTCCCGTGCGATGAACTTGTCGAACATGCCTCGCTTGCGGCGCGAAATGTCATGTCGTGGCCACTGCGCGGCGACCTCCGGAGTGACGAGCGTCCCTGTCAGGCCGGGATTTTCGAACCAGCCGAGGCGCCCCAGCTCATCATTGATACCCACTGTGCCGTCGTCCTCCTCGCGGTCGCCACTGCTGTAACTGCCCACCAACACGTCTGTGAGACCATCGCCGTTGATATCCGCGATCTCCATGCCGGTAACGGTATCCGGCGCAAAGGTCCCGATGCGATGGGCATTCCACGCGTCATCGATGCGCAGAGGCGGCTGTGCCAGCCAGGAGATGCCGTCGGGTGTAGCACCGATGATGTCCAGGCGGCCATCGCCGTTAAGATCGGTGTATTCCAGATTGAATCCAGCAGCACGCGAGCCGTTGATGCCGATGGCGTGCTCGCGGAACTGCAGCGTACCCGCCCCGATATTCTCGAAGAACACGAGGCGTTGTTCGCCCCGCGTGCCTACCACGATGTCCGCATCGCCATCGCTATCCAGATCCACTGGCTCGGCATTCTGGGGCACGCTGTAATGCCCCAGGATGGTCTCGCTCCAGCTGGCGCCGTTGAGAGGGTCACCCGCCACCTTATATACCGACACCGGTGTGGAGACAGCGAAGTCCGCCGGGCCGGGGCGCTGCGCCCCCTTGTTCGGAGCCGCCGCCTCCGGCACGCCATCGCCATCGAAGTCGGCGAAGAAGACGCGAATGAAAGAGCCGCGTCCTTCCGTCATGGGCAGGATCAGCCGCGGCCAGACTGTGCTGCGGACCGCCGTGCCAGGGTTCTGCAGATACAACAGATGCGACAGCTCCGCCGCCACAATCACATCGAGGAAACCGTCACCGTTGACGTCCGCAATGTCCACGTCCTCTGGCGCAGGGACCTCTACCCCCTCGGCCAGGGTGACGTTCTGCCACTGCAGCGGAGCGGCCGCTCCGAAGGCAATGCGCACCGTGCCCTCGGGCGCAGGAGTGAAGTCGGGGTCATACTCGGAGGAGTCGTAGCTGGAGTCGGATTCGTGCACCGAAACGATGTCCTCGACACCATCCCTGTCGATATCGCCCATCACCAGCCCGTCACTGCCACTGAGCGCAAAGCCCGCGATCGCGGCGTCATCGATGATGTGTTCGCGCCAGCTGATGTATTGACCATCCAGGCTGCGCGCCTCGGTAAGCGCATCCCCTACGGCCACGTCCGACTGCGCCAGCAATGGCTCCGCACCAACCATTAGAACGATCCCAGCCGTAAAGCACAGCCACTCAGAATGAATACATTTCATGACAACTCCCCGTCGCCGTCCGACACTGCAGTACGAATCTGCGGAATGACCTGGTGCTAAAGCAGGCTAGACATCGCCGTAGCGATCCCAAGAAAAGCAAAGAACCCGACCACATCGGTGACCGTGGTCAGAATAATGGACGATGCCTGAGCCGGGTCCTGCCCCATGCGCACCAGTACGATTGGCACCACCGCCCCGGCAAAGCCTGCTGCAACCATCGCTACCACCATGGCCGTGCTGATAACGAGTACCAGTCCGAACGACTGGCTCCACAGAAACACCCCGAGTCCGCAAGTGATGGCGATACCCAGGCCGTTGACGAAACCCACTCGCACTTCCTTATACATAACACGGAACCAGTGGCGGATGGTGATTTCCCGCAGCGCCAATCCACGCATGGTTACGGCCAGCGCCTGGGCGCCAGCATTCCCGGACTGCCCCGCCACCACCGGCAGCAAGACTGCCAGCGCGGTGAAACTGGCTATGGTGTCTTCGAACAGACCCACCACCGAGGCGGCGAGGAAAGCAGTCAGCAGGTTAATCTGCAGCCACGGCATGCGCTTGCGGACTGCGAACAGCGGGCCCGAGAGGGCGCGCTCGTCGCGGCTCGCGCCCACCATCGCCAGGACGTCGGACGACATGTCTTCCTGCGATACCTGTACCAGGCTGTTGTGATTGATGATGCCCAGCAGACGCTGATCAATGTCTACCACCGGCAGATCGAGCAGCTGATGCTTTTCGAACAGCTCGGAAATCTCGTCCTTTTCGGCGGTGCTGGACACCATTGCCTGCACGGGTTGAGCCAGCTCTGCGAGGCGCACGTGTGGCTCCGCCACGGCGATGTCGTGCAATGGAATCTTGGCAGTGAGGCGCCCCTCGGCGTCGACCAGAAACACACCACGAGCAGTACGCAATCTGGCCCGGCGCAGGACATTGAGCGTCTCGGCCACCGTCATCTCGCACCGGAAGAGCGAGGCACGGGTATCCATCAAGCGCCCGGCGCTGTTCTCGGGGTAGCTGAGCAGTTCGCTCAATTCCCTGCGTACCGCCTCATCGATGATCCCAAGCAGTTGGTGACGCCGCTCCTCCTCCAGCTGTCCGAGCATGCGCACCGTATCCTGTGGCCGCAATTCCGCCATGAGCTGACGGATGTGCGCCTCGGGCAGTGCTGTGAGAAGGTCGGCGGCGACGCTCGGCAGCAGATACTTCCACATCGTCAGTAGCGCGTACACCGGCTGCAAGGCCAGGACCGCAGACGCTTCGCCGAGGTCCATGGCCTCGATCTTCAGAGCCGCATCACGGGGAAAATCGAGGAGGAACTTGCGCGTCAATGCAGTATCGACGGCGCTTGCGCCTCGCAGCGGGTTGGTCGGGGAATCCAGGTCATCCTGCGGGGAAAGTTTAGTCTCCATGGCGAGCCTCCTCTCTGTGACGAGCCTCCTGTCTGCGACCTGCCTGCTCGGCCGCTGGCTGCCAGCGATCACTCGCACTCGATGACAGAGGCAGCATCCCAGCCATGGTGGTCGCCATGGCGCGCACCAGATGCGCGAGCACGGAGTCGTCGAGCGAAGGGTTGAGCGATACCTTGTTGCTGTCCAGTGCCATGTGCAATGCCGTGTGGCTGAGCGTGCCGAGAAAAGTGCCGTTGAGACTGCGCACCGGCAGGTTGCTGTGACCGTGCCAGTCGGGGAGATTCCTGGCGACTTCGAGACTCAGCTCCGCCGGGAGTGGTTCCAGCTGCACGTCCATCAGCTGCCCCAGTGTGCGCGCCTCGGGGCTGATCAGCAGGGCATCCAGCGGCACGACTCCCAGTACACGGTGGTTGTGACTGATGACTGTCAGGCTGGAGCCGAAGGAGTGGGGGATTTTCCGCAACAACACAAGGCAGTCGCCTGCACTTAGATCGGCATAAAAATGCGGCGTTGCCATGTCCATCCAGGCACCTACAGTGGTCTCCTGATAAGCCAGTGACTTTGACAGAGGCTTTGCCAACTGCGCAGGCAACACCTCCAGAAGTGCTGCCCGGCGAGGCGCTTGCTGCAGGCGCAATAGCGAGGCGACGCTCCGGTAGCCGAGTTGCACGAAAATGGCCGCGTTCTGTTCCAGCGTCAGCAGATCGAGGATGCGTGCGGCCGGCCAGGTCTCCATTTCATCCAGCACCGGCCCCAGAATACGCACGGGAACCTCCTGCAGGTACTGGGCTGCCTGTTCCACTTCCAGTGCCTGCAGCACTTGGGCGGCGGCGTGCGGTTTGCCGGCAAGGAAATAAAGGCTCAGGGAATTAAAGTGTTTCATCCGATTGCTCCCGGGTAATCACACTGAAGGATTGCTGCATGCAGAGGGCGGCGGGGATAATGCGTCGTCCCTCCGGGGTCTCCAGCACTAGCCCGGTGGTGGTGAACTCCAGCACTCGCCCGCGATCCTCGCCGATGACAATCAGCTGGCCAGGGCGCACCGACTGCCGCAGATGCCGCACCGCAATCAGATTCTCCACCAGCGGCCTGGCGCCGAGCCCGAAGGCCAAAGAGAATCCTGCCAGCAACGTCCCGAGCACGATGGCAAACAGGATGATCAGGAAGCTGACATCCACTCCCACTTGCCCGAGGCCGATTACCACGCCAATGGTCATGAACGCGGCCTGGGCGATCTGCCCGAACAGCGCCGCCTGGGCGATGTCAGCGGTGGCAGAGGCGTGGCTCACCAGATGTCTGGCAACGGTGCCAAGAATGTACGCGACGATGACGATCAACCCGCCCGACACCAGAGCTGGCAGATATACCACGAGCCGGTCCAGCCAGGCTGCGGCCGCCGAGAATCCCACTACCCGCACCGCCACGGTGATAAACAGGAGGATGGTGGTCCAGAAGGTCAGAAAACCCAGCAGTTTCTCTGTGGCACTGGAGATGCGAAAGAAGTGCAGGGTCGAACCGTGGAACTGGCGGTCCAGCAAATGGTTGAGCGCGTGGATCAGCCGAGTGATGACCATGCGCAGGAAGCGCGCCAGCAACCAACCTGCCAGCACCAGCAACAGGGCACCGAGTACATTGGGAAGGTGAGCGATGAGTGTGGTCAGCACATCCAAGGTTTGTTGCCGGATCGATTCAAGCATGGGGCGTGTCCTGGTGGTATTCCTGTGATCATTGGCACCGAGTCGCGTTGCGACAGGCTAGTGCCGTTTCAGTGAGTTCGACGAGCACAACAATGCCAACATTACAGGTGCTTTGCCATCACAAAATCGTCCATCACGATCCCCTGCCCGATAGCGACCACCGCTTCCTTGCATCCGCTGAATCCGGCATTGCGGTATCTCGGCGAGCTTGGCAACGGTGCCAGAATCAGCGGCAGTGAGGGGCGTCAACATGACTCTTGCAGACGGCTCACAACCGAATGAAGTATGGCACTGCAACGAGCACCGTACAGAGCAGCAACAGCACCATTACACTGGGGATGAAGTAGGGAATCACCATCAGTGCGATACCGCACACCAGCGGCACGGTGGCGTTTTGCTTCTTGCCGTAGATGAAGTAGCCCATGCCGATGGAGCTGAATGCCACTCCCCACAGCAGCAATGATGCACTCATGACTCGTCCTCCTGCCCGCTCAGCGCATGTTCTTCGCGCGCGGCCTCGTAAACCTCTCGTGCCGCAGCGAGATTCATGAAGAAGATGCCGGCGCCAACCACCAGATCCGGCCATGGAGAGATTGTGATGGCCGTTAGCAGACCAGCACCGACTGTATAGCGATGGCGACGCCGAACTCGGTACCGAAATAGGAGAGGTTGAGGACTGCGACTTGTTTGGGAACTTGCGACATCCTTCACCTCACATCCGCTCTGTGCACCCCGAATCCGACAGATAGTACTCCACTGTGGGCACAACAGCACATCGGCGAGGTCGTGCCTCTTCCGTCGGCTTGGTTATTCAGGTGTTACTCTTTACTCTTTCGCGTGATGTCAACTCGAGGTCTTGTCGCGCACGGCCGGCCTCGGCGCCACCTTTGGCCGCAGGGCTGCGATTCTCGGTGTAGCCCTGCGCGTCTTTGCTGCGGGCTATTTCGGTGGGTGCTGCCTCACGCAGCATGGTGATGATAAATCCAGATCGTTCATGTGGTCGCGCAGATTGTCGGTCGGTTTTGCCAGAGACTTGAACGCCTTGTATTCGGCAGGCGTCCTTCTGTGAGTAACCGTGAATCGGGAGTCACGCTGCGCCGATCACGCCGCCGTCATCACGACGAATCATCATGATCGTCGAACGTGGCTGGCTGTCACCTCCGGCAGGAAAATGGGATTCGGTGTCAGCCGCCCCAGGGTGCTGAACGCCGACAAACAGCGTTCGATAGTCTGTAGCAAAGGTGATCCCCGTTAATTCACAGCCATTGGGTCCCGTTGCGAATCTGCGCACCTCGCCAGTGATCGGATCGGCGCACAGCATCTGATTGTTGCCCATGCCTGCGAAGTCACCCTTGTTGCTGTAGTCCCCATCGGTCTGAATCCACAGCCGACCATCCGCATCGAAAGACATGCCGTCAGGACTGTTGAACATGTTGTCTTCGTTGATGGCGGCGCTGCCTGCATAATCAGTTCCCGGATGCACGGCAGGATTGCCAGCAATCAGGAACAGATCCCAGTCGAATTGCTCGGCCAGATGATCACCCTGCGCCGCGGTCCAGCGCACGATGTGCCCGTAGTGATTCTCTGCCCGCGGATTGGCGGCATCGACAGGTTGATTCTCCAGCACACCACGATTGTAATTGTTGGTCAGGGTACAGAACACGCTGTTGTTGTGCGGGTGCACCACGATCCATTCCGGTCGGTCCATGGTGGTACCGCCGGCGATGCTGGCAGCTACACGCAGGTTGATCAGTATCTCGGCCTGATCGGCAAAACCGTTCTCCAGAGTGAGCCCGTTTTGGCCATGCACAAGCGCAATCCAGTGACCCTGTCCCTGCAACTCTCCGGACACAGCGTCGAAGCGGGCCACGCTGAGCGTCCCGGTATCCAGCAGGTCACGATTCGCCGCAGGATCATTCGGATTGAAGCGGCCCTCGGAAACGAACCGGTAGATATGTTCGCCACGGGCATCATCACCCATGTATACGACCACACGACCGTCCTCAGCCACCACGATGGCCGCATTCTCATGCGCCAGACGACCAAGCGCGGTACGCTTCCTCGGAGTGTCTTGGGGATCGAGCGGGTTCACTTCTACCACCCAGCCGAAGCGGTTTGGCTCATGCGGGTGCTCCGCCATATCGAAGCGCTCATCATGGCGATACCAGTCGCCTCCATCATCACGATGCTTCAAACCATAGCGCTGTTGGGTCGCGTTGAACTGCACGTCTGCGCTGGTAGCGAAGTAATCCTGAAAATTTTCCTCGCAGGTCAGATAGGTGCCCCAGGGCGTCTTGCCATTGGCGCAATTACCCAGCGTTCCCATTACTACACGCCCGTCTGGATCGGCGCGGGTGCGCAGCAGCGGGTGTCCGGCGGCGGGACCACTGAATTCGATCGGCGTGCGCATGTGAATGCGGCGATTCAGCGAAGATGTCCTGTCCACGCTCCAGAACCCGTCGTCACCGCGACGGATTTCAAAGATAGACAGCCCGTGTGCATATTGGGATTTCAGAACATCATCGTCCGTGATGGCGCTACCCCCGTGCGGGTAGAAATTCTTGATATCCACGAATTCGTTGTTGACCGCCAGTACCGCACGATTCTCATCGATGGTAAAAAGGCTCATGCCATCGGTACAGTCCCCAAACTGCAACGCCTGTGCAGCGGAATCCTGCCTGCCACTGGCATCAAAGTCCGGAGCGTCTGTAAACAGGGAATCGCCGCGTGAAAGAAGAGGCTTGGCACTGTAACCTTGTGGCACCACGAAAACATCGGCAGTACTCGCGGTCACCTGAATGAACCCGAGGAGCGAGCTGCGCGTGCTGCCGTGGAGACGCTGCAGCGGCGCCATGCCGATGAACGAGCCCAGTGCAGCGGCACCGACGACACCGCCGAACCCGGAAAGGAAACGGCGTCGAGTCAAACCTGGGGCGATGAGCTGCTCGAAACCAGACGGCAACGCATCATGCAGTGTCGAGGTTTTGTGGGAGCGGGCCTCGCCCGCGATAGCTGCGGGCAACTCCTCGTGCGCTATCGAGGCCGCCGCTTGCTTCTGAAACTCCTGTAATGACACTGTAAAAATCCCCCTCAGTTCTGCTGCACCTGCAGCGGTTGCGTCCACGCCATCTCCACATCGCCCTCGGCAAAGGGATTGTTCTGAATGCGAGAGGAAATTATGCGTGCCCGGACATAAATCTCGTCACCGGTCGCGACGTATTCCGCGCTCGTGCCATTGACAGTCTTCAATATCTTGCCCACTTCGTCACTGTAGCGCGTCACCACCTGATGCAGGTGCTCTTCGTTACCGCGATGGTCGTGTTCGGTAGTCTCACTACGCTCTGGACGACCGGTCAGATCGGCACTCTTCAGCGTGCCGACAAACTCGACGCGATACTCAAGCCCAGGTTCTGCTTCAATCTCCACTGCGATAAGCCCGTCGCCAACATGCAACTGGGATAGTGTAACACCCGTGCTGTTGTAGAAATCACCGCGCTTGATCGCCTCGGTAATCTTGTTGGGTGTCAGCCACTTCGATTTCACCATGATCCAGCCGCGACCGGGATTGGTCGTGCCGATGCCCCAGCGTGTGTACTCATGTGAGTCATCGACTGCGACGCCATACATCATGCTCATACCGAACTCACCGAGACGCTTGGAGAGCACGATGTCCCACATTCTCTCTGAACTCTCGTGCAGATCATCGCCGTGGTTATCCACGCCGGCATGGCCATTGTAGATTTCGAAGAAGCCATCACCCGTCTCGTGTTCCAGATGAAAGAAATCCTCGGCTGCCACCGCGTAATGAAAGTTCGGATGATTCAAGTGGAACACCATCGGCTGGCGATATTCTTCACTTTGACGCATCACCGCATCCAGATTGTTCTGAATCGTATCCCCAATGCTGCTGCCACCCTGCGGGGGCACCAGCTCCACGAGATTCACGCCGTTCATGTGAATGGGATGACGCTGAAAACTGTCCGTGATTTCCTCGCCCACCAGGAAGATGAAATTGTCAGCGACTTCAAACAGTGAGCGAAATTCGGACAACGTCTTCAATTTCACTTCGCGCTTGCCATTAACGGTGCGCTCCTCCACCCAGTCATCTCCGAAAGCGTCCACATAGTTCTTGTAGGCGGCCTGCACCTGCTCAAGCGGACGGGTTGGCTCATCGATTGGATACCACTTCTGGCCACTTTGCATGATGTTGTGATCACTGAACACCAGGAATTCGTAGCCGTGCTTCTTGTACCAGTCGGCAATCAGTTCGGGAGGCGCATCACCATCACTCCACCAGGTATGGGTGTGCGTGTTGCCTTTCCACCAGCGCTCTTCACCCTGAAACGCCAATCCATCTGAAGACAGGGGGCCGGCAGTCGGCACCCCGAGATCCTGAGCGACAGCCAGGGTGCTGCAGCTTGCCAGCAAACCGAAAATCGTAGCGACATATAACGCTTTCAATTGCATTGTGAAATTCTCCTGTCCGTCATCAGAATTGATATTCGTACTGCACCCAGAAGGAGCGTGGCTTGCCATTCCAGCCATAGAAGTAGTAGTAGTCGGAGTTATTGACCCCAAGCTCGCCACGCACACCGGCCTTGGAGACGCGCTGATTGCCGCCACCCACGCGCTCGTAGTAGGCCTCGTCCAGAATGTTCACGGCGCGCAGCAGGAAGCGGTGCTCATTGTCATCACCCATGAAATACTGTACCGATCCGTTCAACACCATGTAGTCGCCAAAGTTGTTGTCGGGGTTGGTGCGATTGCCACTGGCGTCCACCAGGCGGCTGGAACGTGCATCGGAATAAGCCCACTCTGGTCCCTGCAATTTGGAGTTTAGAGAGAACGCCCAATCTTCGTTCGGGGTATAGCTGAGCAACAGTGATGCCGACCATTCGGCACGCTCGCCGGATTGTCTGAACTGCTCTGTTCCGGCCAAGCCGGGCACCATGAAGCTGCGCGCTGCACCAGAACCGTCAAGCAGAGCACTCTGGCCATAAATCGGGTTCGGCTCAAGTGACTCCATGTCCGTGAAGGTAAAATCTGCCTGCCACTCTTCGAAGTCGAAGGCCACATCCAGCGTATAACCCTTGATGTCCTGCTCGCGCTTCAGATTGAAGTTCGCCACATCAAAGCGGGAAAAGCCCTCTTGGAGTGCGTAGTTACAGAACGAGTTGGGGACAATGATGTTGGGGTTGATGTCCGCCGCGAGTACACCAGGGAAGTTGGCACAGACGCGCTCGATTGCGGAAGAGCCGAACATGTTGTCGATAACCGTGTCGAAATAGCCCACCTCCACGTTGAAGGTGCCACCGAACAGCTCACCGTTGACCCCTGTGCCCAGGCTGTAGGTCTCGACGTGCTGGGTTTCCAGAGAGTCATTGATCACCTGATTGCCGGCCATGCCTGCCTCGATCAGCGTCGGTTGACTGTACGAAGTGCCGCCGTTGGAACGCACATAGAATCCGCCGGGCAACTCCTGACGGAAACCATACTTCCAGACATCTTCATCCGCGTAGTTGTCGTTGAAGTCATTACGCATGGAGATCGACAGGCTGGTATCAATGAACGCGGTGGAGTTAAGGCGCAGTTCGCCATACACGCCGGTGGAATTCACTGCGTCCGACTTCATGCCATAGGCCGCATCGGAGCCGTCCTTGTAGCTGATATGCTGCACGCCCAGAATCGTCTCGACGTTGTCGTTCCATGCCATCTTCAGGCGATTGTTGATGCCCATGTCATCGTAACCGGCCTTTGCCTGATCCACTTCACCGAAGCCCTTTACAGGCTGTCCGTTACCAAATCCTGCGGTGCTCTGAATGACATATCCAATCGGCGCGCCGATCGGGAACGGGTTGGCGAGTGTGCCGTAGGGCTTGCCTGTGGGATCAACGTAGTAGCCTGTCTTGGCGCTGGTCGCAGCGGCCTGACTGGCGCCGTAGGGGTCTGTTACACAACCGACAGGCAATCCGGGAATCGTGGCCGCAAATGTCTCGTACTGCGTTGCGGTGCTGAACGCCTTGATTCCTTTGGCGGTGGCTATGGAGCGGATGTTGGCCGGCAGATCCTCAACACGCGGGATGTTGCAAACGCGCGCATCCAGCTCCGTGTTCCAAAGGCGCGGATTGGTGAAATAGGCTTCCGATTCCAGCGTCAGGCGACTATTGAATGCGGTGGTGAACTTGGCGTCGAACATGGGAAACTCAGTCCAGTTCGGCTGGTAAATCGTGGTGGGAGGAAAGGAGTCGTCAAACTCGATGGTGGAGTGCTGATAGCCCAGACGAAACTCTGTATCTTCGTTGATTGCCCACAGATACTTGGCACCAAGCAGGTTGTAGCTGTAGGGGAAATCATGCATGCCACCAAGGTCATACACGATATCCGTGTATGCTTCCCGGTCGAACAATTGATGTGCATCCGTCTCATAGGAGCGACCGAAGAACATCACAGAATGGTCGGAGTTCTTGCCGAGTGGGACGGTGACGTTGCCGTACATTTCACGCGTGCGGAAAGCACCAGCGTAAACGCCTATCTCCCCGTTCGTTTCTTCACCGGCCTCGGGCTTCTTGTAGAGCACGTTCACCACGCCGAGACCACCGTTGCCCCCGAAGTAGAGACTCTGGCCACCGCGGAAGATCTCCACGTTCTCGATCATGCGCGGATCAATCGCTGTAGCGCCCCACAGGCTCTCCAGGGGAGTACCACGGTCGAATGTCGGTACGCCGTCGAGCAACAACAGCGTGTCTCGGTCAGTCCCGCCATCGATGCGGATTGTGAACTCGCCTTCGTCAGGTGAATAACCAATGTTGGCGCCGCGAATCAGGCCCGCAGAAAGTTCCCCGAAGTTGGTGAAGCCACCGGTGGCGATTTCGTCGGCACTGATCAGTTGAATCTGGGTACCAAACTTCGCCTGATCAATGGCGAGCGCGGTGATAGCGCCGCGTACGGGCTTACCTTCTACCAGAATTTCCTGGATCTCGGTCTCCTCAGGCTCTTCAGTATCCTCAACAACCTGGGGCTGCGCAATGGCGTTTGACCACATGGCGAATGATATGCAGAGCACCAGTCCCGCTTTGAGCGTGGGCTTTGCAATGTCAGATGGAATTGTTCTGTTAAACATGAATAACCTCGACTTCCGCGTCAGCCCGAGAAGGAATCGCCAAACGCGCGGCATTGTTGTGAGTAGTCCGACACCATTGACAGGTCGAACCAATTTCTATTGTTTGCTTGGTCAGCGGAGGTAATTTAGCGGAGGAATATGACAGGGACCGGTCTATTTAAAAACAGTTTAGCTACATTAATAAGTCAACCGGCACCCTGAGAAGTTTTCCTCAGAAGCACCGGAAATATTGCATTTTTATGAACTTTTTACTGACAGAGCGTCGGCTGGGCAGAGGAGCGAGGTTGTTAATGTGGAAAGAATTCCTGGAGCTTTTCCTCTGTCAGTATGCCGCTGTGGGCCTTGAAGCTGTGATCGGCCGCATAGAAATAACTGCGCGGCAGTTCGCCGTGCCAGGTCGGGTCGATGCTGAAACGCAGGCGCTCGATGAAGGCGTCGGCGAACATCCACGAAGGGATGGTTTCGAGGCCGTACTCTTCCAGAATGTACACCGCTTCTTCACGCTTCTCGATGACATCGGTGGAGATCAACAGCAATGGAAATTCCGGATCTTGTTTCTTCAGTTCACCCAGCAGTTCCAGCTCCACGCGGCAGGGTAGGCAGTCGACCGACCACAGACTGACCACGAAAGGCTTGCCTTCGAAGCCTGCCTTGAGCTCAGTAAAGGTGCCGGTGCCCAGTGGCTGGATGCTGTCGGCCAATGCCACTGTGGACATGAGCAGCCCAACGCACAGCGCGGCTGCCGCGCTCAGAAGTCTATTGCTTGTCATCACTAATCTCCGTAAACAGATAGCCGAATTCCTCAGTGGACCAGCTCAGAAACACACCTTGCGGCGCCGTGACCAGTAGTGGGTGATCACTGGCCCGCTCCGTATTGAACAGCGTCTGCGGCGTGCTCCAGGTTGCGCCATCATCCTGCGAGCGCATCAGCTGCAGTTGCGATGCCATGCCATCGAAGCCCTTCCAGACCATATAGAGCGTGTTGTCATAGCGGGCCAGATACGGATGCCCCGCACCCGGCGTGCCATCGACCTGAATGATGTTTTCCGTGGTGCCGGTGGCCATGTCGTGACGACCGTAGTGAATGCCGCTGTGCAGATTGCCGTCGCTGAACCAGCTGATGTGGTACTGACCCGGCTGCTCGGCCTGCACCATGGTCGGGCCGTGGTGCGGGCAGGCGTCGATAAACCAGTCGTCGACCGTCGCACGCGTGAGCCCGCTGACCTCGCCCTGTGCACCGAGCACCGCGATGGCGTGATCGCGAATGTGTTCGTCGTAGATCTGGCGCCACAGGATGGCGACCTCGTCATCACCGTAGGGAGCCATGGCAATTCGGCAACACTCGCAGCTGTTGTGAGAGACACGGAAGTTGGGCGTGAAGCTTGCGCCCAAATCGTCGGAGACGGTGTAGTAGATCGCGGCGCCAGGATAGGTTTCGCCGCGCGCGGCGCTGGCATCCAGATCGCGCTTGTCGATCCAGGTCAGATAGAGTTTGCCGGAGGCGGTGAGGAACAGACTGTCGAAGCGGTGGCCGGTCATCAGACCGTCGTCATTCATGGTACGGGGCGTCTCGAAGGTCTTGCCCGCGTCGGTGGAGCGGGTGAAGCGGATCTCGCCGGTAAAATTCGGCGAGGTTTTGGTGGTCCACGACAGCAGGACGGTGCCGTCTTCCGCCACGAGAATCTTCGGGCGGTTCTCGCCGTTGTACTCGGTATCCTCCGGCTCACTGTTCACGCGCACCGGCGTTGTGTAGGTGACGCCGTTATCGTCCGAGCGTGTCACATAAACGTGCTTGTCCTGAACGAACGCTGCCCACAAGCGGCCATCAGCATCCACTGTTGCGCTGGGAGCGCCGCCACAGTGGATGCTGATCACCTGTTGCCCGGCGGAGCGTTCACGCAATGACTGGCAGTTCTCCGCCGCTGCGGCATCGGCACCCCACAACAGCGTGGTCATCAAGACCGTCATCCCGGCAGAAAAAAGCCACTTCATACGTTTAGAAGTCATAAGACACATTGGCATAGTAAGTACGTCCAGGCCACGGATGGGCAACATAAGAAACCTCGTCGGTCAGGTTGTCCACACCAAGGCCGAGGGCCACGCCATTGGTGAAATTGTAGGTGCTCTTCAGACCGAGGCGGGTATAGCCGTCCTGCGCTCCGTAGACCTCGTCCTGACGGTCGGCGTTGTCGTTGCGACCGAAGCTGTCGCTGGCATATTGCACGTTGGTGCCCGCGTCCCATCTTTCACTGAAGTGCCAGGTCAGCAGCAGATTACCGCGCCACTCCGGCATGCGTGGATAGACATTGCCCTCGATGCGGGTGTCGGCAATGTTCTTCACGATTTCAGAGTCGGTGAACACCACGTTGAAGCGCATCTTGAGATTGCTCACCAGCAGCTCATCGAGGTTGGCGATGAATTCGACACCGCGCGTTTCGATCTCGTCGACGGGAATGAAGGTGCGCACGGTCATGCCGCCGGGCAAGGTGTCGGACTGCGATTCGATGACGTCCTTGACGGTTTCCTGGAACAGATTCACGCGCACTTCCCCGTTGGTGATCTGCCGCTCCAGCATGAAGTTCTGGTGCACGCCGGCCTCGGGGCGCAGCTCGGGGTTCGCAACGCTGATGGCGTTGTAGGCGGAATACTGACTGAACAGCTCCTCCACAATCGGGAAGCGGTAAGCCTTGCCCAGCGCATAGGCGAAGCGCCAGTTTTCGGTGGGCTGATAGCCGACGGAGAACTTCGGCGAGGCCTGCTTGTCGCTGACCTTGGGCACGGCAACCAGATCGTATTGCGGCGTCGCTTTCACGTCGCGGGAGAAATAGCCGTTGCTGCTCTCGAAGGACTCCCAGCGCAAGCCGAGGCCCATGTCCCACTGTGCATTGATGTCATAGTTGAGCTGCGCGAACAGCGCCTCGACTTGCGTCTGACCACCGCTGCGGCTGGTGAAACCGTTGAAGCTGCCAGCCACGTAATTGGCCGAATTGTAGACATCCATGTTCAGCTCGTAGGCATCGTGACGCGCGCCGACGATCAGGCCCAGTCCTTCGACTGGCAATTGCTGGAAACTCAGCTTGGCCTCGGCACTGCGCCAGCCGGTCTCGCCAAACTCAGTCACCTGACCATTGCGCGTGTAGGCGCTGTCGCTGGGGTTGCTCAGCGAGGCGCGCATCTCGTCGTTGAGCACCTGGAATTCGTTGAGATTGCTCTCGAAGATGACGCCCTCGGCCACTTCGCCGCGCACGCGCAAGCCCACGGACAGGCTGTCACGCTGCAAATCACTGACGCCCAGACGCGCGGCCGGCATATTGACCTTCCAGCCGTTCTGCACCACGTTGCCGCTCCAGACCGAGCCGCCTGCGGCATTCTTCACATAGCTGTTGGGTTTGTTGTTGCCGGTGAAACGGTCTTCGTAGGCCACGTTGAGCAACGCTTCCCACACACCAAAGTCCTGGCCGATCTTTAGCTTGTAGTTGTCGGTCGTGGTATCCACGATGCCGGTGTCGCCGAACCACAGGCGCGAGGTGGAGAACTCGTCGTTGCCGACAATGCCGCCACTGACAGGTGTGACGCTGGCTGCCGACGTGTTGGAGCCGAAATAGAAGGTCTGCGGCTGGGACTCGCTCTGCAGACGGTTGTACGAAAGGTAGAGACTGGTGTCGCCGATCTTGTCGCCGTAGGAGAAGAAGCTCTTGTAGCCGTTGACGGTGTCATCGAAACCGTAGGCATTGAAGTTCTGCGAGAAGAACGAGCTGTCGAAGTGAAACTCGCGCTTCTGCGGAATGGCCGACTCGATCAGCACCACACCGCCCATGGAGTTGCCGCTGAATTCAGCCGAGAACGGACCGTAGAGCACCTCGACCTGAGCGATCTCGCTGGCAGACACCATGGTCCAGCGCGGTGCACCGTTCCAGCGCGTCTGCAGCAGATAGTGCAAAGGCACGCCGTCGGCAAACACCATCGAGCGCGAAGTCTGGAACATGTTGGAGCCGCGCATGCCCATGGTGCCGTTGGAATCCCCGATGAAGCGGCGGCGGATCACCAGGCTGGGCTCGAACTTGACCACGTCTTCGGTGGTCGCCACATTGATGCTCACCAGATCCTGCTGCGCCAGCATACTGCTGGGGTGCGACGTCGCGGCGCGCTGCACCGTCTCCTGTCCCCACACCACGATTTCTTCGACGGTGTCACCCTCTGCAGCCTGCAGCGGCGATGCTGCGAGGGCGGCCAGAATCAGGGCGATTGCAAGGTTCAAAGGTTTTCTGCGCAGCATGATCTTTCACTTCCGTGAGGTTGCAGTTGATGCCGGCCAGTCTAGGGATTCGTGTCGAGGAAACAATGCGACCGAATGTCGCAGGGGGGTGGGGCGGGAACCGACGCTTACCGCCGTGGTGTGAGTTGGCGTGGACATGGGCTAGAATAGCCCCCGAATTCAACAAAGCAACCTGTTCGGCAGGCCGCTTGCAGATCGACTGGAGAGACATTTTGAACAGCAACAGGATCGCCTTCATCGGCGCGGGCAACATGGCAAACAGCCTGATACGAGGACTTCTGGCCAAGGGCGTGCCCGCAGGCAACATCGCCGCGTGTGACGTCGACACCAGCAAACTTGTCGAGCTGCAGACTGAATGCCGCATTCGCACTGGCAGCATGGCCGAAGTCGCAGTCGATGCTGACGTACTCCTGCTTGCCGTCAAACCACAGGTGATGGGCCAGGTCTGCGAGACTCTGCGTCCGCTTCTCCAAACAGGCACTCTGGTCATCTCCATCGCCGCCGGCATTCCGCTCAAGAGCATGGAACAGTGGCTCGGCAACACGCAGGCTATCGTGCGCTGCATGCCCAATACGCCGGCGCTGGTGCTGGAAGGTGCCACCGGGCTGTTTGCCAATGCCAACACTTCGCCAGCGCAGTCCGCGCTTGCCGAAGCGATTCTGTCCGCCGTGGGCATCAGCCGCTGGCTGGACAGCGAGCACGACATCAATGCGGTGACCGCGCTCTCAGGCAGCGGCCCGGCGTATTTCTTCCTGTTGATGGAGGCCATGCAAGAGGCAGGCGTTGCGCTCGGTCTTGAACCTGAACTGGCGCGCGCGCTGACCATACAGACAGCGTTGGGTGCTGCGAAGCTGGCCGCTACCAGTGATGTCGGGCCGGATGAGTTGCGCCGCCGGGTGACTTCCCCGAATGGCACCACGCAGGCCGCGCTGGAGCAGTTCGAGAGTGAAGATTTCCGTGGGCTGGTGGAACGCGCCTTGAGTGCTGCGCAGAAGCGCTCCGTGGAACTGGCGGGCTGAAGCAATAACCATAGGTCGGCAATATTCAGGTTTGGTCTCAGAAATAAAAACGGAGAGAGTGACACATGGGTGCAATTGGTAACGTTGGTGTTCTGCTCGTCAATACGCTGGGAGGGTTGTACCTGCTCGCGATCATGCTGCGCTTTCTGCTGCAGGTGGCCCGCGCAGATTTCTACAACCCGTTCACCCAGGCCATCGTGAAGGTGACAGATCCCGCCGTGCGGCTGTTCCGCCGCATCATCCCCGGTTATCGCGGATTGGATTTCGCCTCACTGCTGCTGGCCCTGCTGGTGCAGTGCATCGCTACCACGCTGCTGATATCGCTCAGCGGATTCGGGATTCCCGGTGCCGGTCTGGTGGTCTCCTGGTCCGTCATCGGCCTGCTGTCACTGGTGCTGAATATCTACTTCTGGGGCATGATGATCTCCATCATCGCCAGCTTCATTGCACCCTTGAGCGGACACCCGGCGCTGGTGCTGATCCGTCAACTGACTGAGCCGTTGATGGAGCCCTTCCGACGCTTCTTGCCTTCGATGGGCGGCCTCGACCTGTCGCCCATCTTCGTGTTCCTCGCCATCCAGATCATCCGCACCATGCTGATCCTGCCGATGGGGGTGAATCCTGCTGTGGTACTGGGGTTGTAGCTATTGGCAGCCCATGAATCCGCAGATGACTCCGTTTACTATCAATGGCAGGATCGCAACCTGATCCTGAACTGCCGACTGCAACCCAAGGCGGCGCAAGATGAGTTTGCGGAAGTGACTGAAGGCAGAATCAAGATTCGCATCACGGCGCCGCCGGTCGATGGCAAGGCGAACAAACACCTGATCAAGTTTTTAGCCAAACAGTTCAAAGTACCCCAGGACAGAGTGGAGATCATGAGCGGAGACAACAGCAGACAGAAGCGCGTCCTGATTACAGACCCGCAGGTGTTGCCGGCCGCCTTGCAACTCAGCCGCACCGCGGATTCTGCAGCCGCACGGAAGACAAGAACCTAAGATGCCCAAGACCATCCCGAAAGATTCAGTAGGAATCGTCACGCCGCAGTGCCTGCACTTCGATGAACCTCTCACACTGCGCAGTGGCAAGGTGATCGCCAGCTATGACCTGATGGTGGAGACTTATGGCAAACTCAATGCAGCAAAATCGAACGCGATCCTGATCTGTCATGCGCTCAGCGGTGATCACCATGCGGCGGGTTATCACAGCGATGCCGACACCAAGCCCGGCTGGTGGGACAGCTGCATCGGTCCCGGCAAACCCTTCGATACCAATCACTTCTTTGTAGTCTGTCTCAACAATCTCGGCGGCTGCGCGGGCAGCACCGGCCCAACCTCGCTGAACCCGGAGACAGGCACTTTCTACGGCCCCGACTTTCCCGTGGTGACGGTACGCGACTGGGTCAACAGCCAGTTGCGCCTGATGCACCGGCTCGGCATTCCACAATGGGCGGCGGTGATCGGCGGCAGTCTTGGCGGCAT